>NZ_JAQREI010000097.1:0-255 GCF_028599215.1 Pseudoalteromonas sp. Angola-30 | reverse complement strand
GACCACGTTCAACGTCTTCACGCTTAGTACCACGTAGAAGTGCACCAATGTTCTCACCAGCACGACCTTCGTCAAGAAGCTTACGGAACATTTCAACACCAGTACAAGTAGACTTAGTAGTCTCTTTAATACCAACGATTTCAACTTCGTCGTTCACGTTGATGATACCAGCTTCAACACGACCAGTTACTACTGTACCACGGCCTTGGATTGAGAAAACGTCTTCGATAGGCATGATGAATGGCTTATCGATGT
>NZ_JAQREI010000096.1:0-255 GCF_028599215.1 Pseudoalteromonas sp. Angola-30 | reverse complement strand
ACATCGATAAGCCATTCATCATGCCTATCGAAGACGTTTTCTCAATCCAAGGCCGTGGTACAGTAGTAACTGGTCGTGTTGAAGCTGGTATCATCAACGTGAACGACGAAGTTGAAATCGTTGGTATCAAAGAGACTACTAAGTCTACTTGTACTGGTGTTGAAATGTTCCGTAAGCTTCTTGACGAAGGTCGTGCTGGTGAGAACATTGGTGCACTTCTACGTGGTACTAAGCGTGAAGACGTTGAACGTGGTC
>NZ_JAQREI010000095.1:0-255 GCF_028599215.1 Pseudoalteromonas sp. Angola-30 | reverse complement strand
CCTCCTGGCTGTCTGGGCCTTTCCACATCGTTTCCCACTTAACTATGACTTTGGGACCTTAGCTGGCGGTCTGGGTTGTTTCCCTCTTCACGACGGACGTTAGCACCCGCCGTGTGTCTCCCGGATATTACTTTACGGTATTCGGAGTTTGCAAAGGGTTGGTAAGTCGGGATGACCCCCTAGCCTTAACAGTGCTCTACCCCCGTAAGTATTCGTCCGAGGCTCTACCTAAATAGATTTCGGGGAGAACCAGCT
>NZ_JAQREI010000094.1:0-255 GCF_028599215.1 Pseudoalteromonas sp. Angola-30 | reverse complement strand
AGCCCCCTTTGGTCCGTAGACATTATGCGGTATTAGCAGTCGTTTCCAACTGTTGTCCCCCACCTCAAGGCATGTTCCCAAGCATTACTCACCCGTCCGCCGCTCGTCAGCAAAGTAGCAAGCTACTCTCTGTTACCGCTCGACTTGCATGTGTTAGGCCTGCCGCCAGCGTTCAATCTGAGCCATGATCAAACTCTTCAATTAAAAAGTTTTGTGTCTTTCGACAGCTCAATGAATTCTGAATTTATTTAATAT
>NZ_JAQREI010000093.1:0-255 GCF_028599215.1 Pseudoalteromonas sp. Angola-30 | reverse complement strand
GACAGCCAGGAGGTTGGCTTAGAAGCAGCCATCCTTTAAAGAAAGCGTAATAGCTCACTGGTCGAGTCGGTCTGCGCGGAAGATGTAACGGGGCTAAACTATGCACCGAAGCTGCGGATTCATCTTAAGATGAGTGGTAGGGGAGCGTTCTGTAAGCGGTTGAAGGTGTACCGGGAGGTATGCTGGACGTATCAGAAGTGCGAATGCTGACATGAGTAACGATAATGCGGGTGAAAAACCCGCACGCCGGAAGAC
>NZ_JAQREI010000092.1:0-255 GCF_028599215.1 Pseudoalteromonas sp. Angola-30 | reverse complement strand
CGAGGCCGAAAGGCGTAGTCGATGGGAAACGGATTAATATTTCCGTACTTGGTATAATTGCGATGGGGGGACGGAGAAGGCTAAGCAAGCATGGCGATGGTTGTCCATGTGAAAGTGAGTAGGCTAGTGACTTAGGTAAATCCGGGTTGCTGTTAGGCTGAGACACGAGACGAGCACCCAAGGGTGTGAAGTTGCTGATGCCATACTTCCAGGAAAAGCCTCTAAGCTTCAGATTATACCGAATCGTACCCCAAA
>NZ_JAQREI010000091.1:0-255 GCF_028599215.1 Pseudoalteromonas sp. Angola-30 | reverse complement strand
CGAGGCCGAAAGGCGTAGTCGATGGGAAACGGATTAATATTTCCGTACTTGGTATAATTGCGATGGGGGGACGGAGAAGGCTAAGCAAGCATGGCGATGGTTGTCCATGTGAAAGTGAGTAGGCTAGCGACTTAGGTAAATCCGGGTTGCTGTTAGGCTGAGACACGAGACGAGCACCCAAGGGTGTGAAGTTGCTGATGCCATACTTCCAGGAAAAGCCTCTAAGCTTCAGATTATACCGAATCGTACCCCAAA
>NZ_JAQREI010000090.1:0-255 GCF_028599215.1 Pseudoalteromonas sp. Angola-30 | reverse complement strand
ACTCACCCGTCCGCCGCTCGTCAGCAAAGTAGCAAGCTACTTTCTGTTACCGCTCGACTTGCATGTGTTAGGCCTGCCGCCAGCGTTCAATCTGAGCCATGATCAAACTCTTCAATTAAAAAGTTTTTTGTCTTTCGACAGCTCAATGAATTCTGAATTTATTTAATATCTTTCGATATTGAATTGACTGTGCTGCAATTCTTTTCTTAAGTAAAACCTAAGTAAGTTATTGCTGTTGGTCACTCAGTTTCAATT
>NZ_JAQREI010000089.1:0-256 GCF_028599215.1 Pseudoalteromonas sp. Angola-30 | reverse complement strand
GTTACTATAAACGGCACTGCCGTAGGCGTAGAAAATGGGCAAACGGTCACCGTAGTAGTGAGTGATGGCACAAACAGTGAAACCTTCAGCGCAATAGTAACTGATGAAGCGTACACAATCACAGGTGTAGACGTATCAGCACTTAACAACGGCACATTAACAGCCACAGCCACAGTGAGTGACATTGCAGGTAACATAGTTAGCGATACAGACACCGCAACTCACGATAAAACAGCCGTCACTAGCATAGAAGTAG
>NZ_JAQREI010000088.1:0-262 GCF_028599215.1 Pseudoalteromonas sp. Angola-30 | reverse complement strand
CGGTTTGTACATCAATAGTTTGTACGGCATTGGCTGCATCGGTAAAGGTTATCGTAACGGTGCTGTTTGGTGCATCACTGGTGCCCGTAACTGTTGGCGAGCTGTCGTTGGTGAGCGCTGGTGCATCCACACTCACACTTGGCGCGGTGGTATCGATGTTACCGCTGCCGGTGATATCAGTGCTGTTACCTGCATCATCGCTAATGCTGGCCTCAATGCTGTACGGTCCTTCTGCAAGTGCCGTCGGTACTTCCACTGAGAA
>NZ_JAQREI010000009.1:0-144049 GCF_028599215.1 Pseudoalteromonas sp. Angola-30 | reverse complement strand
CACCGCCGTATACTTTTGCAAGTACGTTAGTGATTGCTGCAGTTAGTGTAGTTTTACCGTGGTCAACGTGGCCGATTGTACCAACGTTTACGTGCGGTTTTACGCGTTCAAACTTTTCTTTTGCCATCTTAAAAAATTCCTAATTAAGAAATTAAAGCCTGACTCACTATTGAGCCAGACAAGCTAAAATCATATAACAGCGCGAGCTGAAATTATTGTATCTGCAACATTTTTAGAGGCTTCAGCGTACTTCAAAAACTCCATAGAGTAAGAAGCACGGCCCTGTGTTGCAGATCGTAAAGCAGTTGCATAACCAAACATTTCAGAAAGAGGAACCTGAGCATTAACTTGCTTAAGTCCACCTATTGCATCTTCCATGCCTTCGATTATGCCGCGACGACGGTTTAAGTCGCCAACTACATCACCCATGTTTGAGTCAGGAGTGATTACTTCAACCTTCATCATTGGCTCTAAAAGTACAGGGTCAGCTTTAAGCGCCCCAGCTTTCATTGCCATTGAACCTGCAATTTTAAATGCCATTTCATTCGAGTCTACATCATGGAATGAACCATCATATAAAGTCGCTTTAACGCCAAGTAATGGGTAGCCTGCCAGTACACCTTGAGACATTTGCTCTTGGATACCTTTGTCTACCGCAGGGATAAATTCTTTTGGAACCGAACCACCTACAGTTTCGTTAACGAACTCATAAATTGGTGCTTCATCATCCGAAATATCCATCGGTTCAAGTTTAACCCAGACGTGACCATATTGACCACGACCACCTGATTGACGTACAAACTTCCCTTCAACTTCAACAGTTGAACGAATAGCTTCTCGGTATGCAACCTGCGGCTTACCAACGTTACATTCAACACTGAATTCACGTTTCATACGGTCGACAATGATATCAAGGTGAAGTTCACCCATACCAGAGATTATAGTCTGGCCTGATTCTTCGTCAGTTTGTACACGAAAAGACGGATCTTCTGCGGCTAGTTTACCTAGTGCAATACCCATCTTATCTTGGTCAGCGATTGTGCGAGGCTCAACCGCAACAGAGATAACTGGCTCTGGGAACTCCATACGCTCTAGCGTAATGATAGAGTTCGGATCACACAGTGTCTCACCTGTTGTTACGTCTTTAAGACCAATAGCTGCCGCAATATCGCCTGCGTGAACTTCTTTGATCTCTTCACGTGAGTTTGAATGCATCTGTACGATACGACCAAATCGCTCACGCTTACTTTTAACTGGGTTATAAACCGCGTCACCCTGTTTAACAGTACCAGAGTAAACACGGAAAAAGGTTAAAGTGCCAACAAACGGGTCTGTTGCAATTTTAAATGCAAGTGCAGCAAACGGCGCTTTATCATCAGCTGGACGTTCTTCCTCAGTTCCATTTTCTAGGATACCTTGGATTTGTTTCACTTGTGTTGGTGCAGGCATGTATTCAACAACGCCATCAAGCACAGCTTGAACGCCTTTGTTTTTAAATGCACTACCACACGTAATGGGAACAATTTCGTTCGCTAATGTGCGTTGACGTAAGGCAGATTTAATCTCTGCTTCACTTAACTCTTCACCTTCTAAGTACTTATCCATTAGTTCTTCAGAGGCTTCAGCTGCACTTTCAACTAAATGAGAGTGCCATTCTTGAGCGAGCTCTTGAAGTTCTGCCGGTATTGCCTCATAAGAGAAAGTCATACCCTGGTCCGCTTCGTTCCAGTTAATGGCTTTCATTTTTATCAGGTCAATAACACCTTTAAAGTCGTCTTCAGCGCCAATTGGCAACTGGATTGGAACAGGCGTTGCTCCAAGACGAGATTTCACCTGGTCAACAACCGTTAAGAAGTCAGCGCCGGTGCGATCCATTTTATTTACAAAGATCATTCTTGGAACTTCGTATTTGTTCGCTTGGCGCCAAACTGTCTCAGTTTGCGGCTGTACACCTGATGAAGCACAAAGAACAACTACCGCACCATCAAGTACGCGTAAAGAACGCTCTACTTCGATAGTGAAATCTACGTGTCCTGGAGTATCAATGATATTGATACGATGGTCGTCAAATTGAGCGTCCATCCCTTTCCAGAAACACGTTGTTGCAGCAGAAGTGATTGTGATACCACGCTCTTGTTCCTGCTCCATCCAATCCATAGTTGCGGCGCCATCATGTACTTCACCGATCTTATGAGAAAGACCTGTGTAGAACAGAACACGTTCTGTTGTGGTGGTTTTGCCTGCATCTACGTGAGCTACTATGCCGATATTACGGTAGCGCTCAAGTGGAGTTGTACGTGCCATATGATCCTCTTAAAGGTTAAGGACAGATTACCAACGGTAATGTGCGAATGCTTTATTCGCTTCAGCCATACGGTGAACGTCTTCACGTTTCTTAACCGCAGTGCCTTTGTTGTCAGCAGCGTCAACGATTTCTTGAGCTAAACGTAAGCCCATAGATTTTTCGCCACGCTTACGTGCAGCGTCTACTAACCAACGCATACCTAATGCGTTGCGACGTACTGGACGTACTTCAACTGGAACTTGATAAGTTGAACCACCAACACGGCGAGATTTAACCTCTACCTGTGGACGGATGTTATCAAGTGCAGATTCAAAGATTTCTAGGTGCGACTTGCCTGATTTCTCAGCAGCCACGTCTAGCGCACCATAAACAATTTTTTCAGCAGTAGATTTCTTGCCGTCTAACATTACGATGTTAACGAATTTAGCAAGAAGTTCCGATCCGAACTTAGGATCTGGAAGAATTTTACGTTGACCTATTACGCGTCTTCTAGGCATTTTGTATCTCCGGTTTATTCAGGTTTGTCCTTTTGGAACAATCACCCAAAACAATAATTAATAATATTTAGTGCTTGGCCTTACTAACGGAAAACAATTAGCCTTTAGGGCGTTTTGCACCGTATTTAGAACGAGCTTGACGACGGTCGCTAACGCCTGCACAGTCAAGTGCACCACGTACAGTGTGAAAACGCACACCTGGTAAATCTTTAACACGACCACCACGGATTAGGATTACACTGTGCTCTTGAAGGTTATGACCTTCACCACCGATGTATGATGTTACTTCGAAACCGTTAGTTAAACGTACACGAGCTACTTTACGTAACGCTGAGTTTGGTTTCTTAGGTGTAGTTGTATATACGCGAGTACATACACCACGCTTTTGCGGACACGCTTTAAGCGCAGCTGAGTTACTTTTAGTAACCTTGCTACGACGTGGCTTACGCACTAGCTGGTTAATAGTTGCCATTTAAATAGCTCCTGAAATTAAAATTACTACTGAAAAAAATAAAAAAATCCGCCCTTTTTACAAGCTTGTAACATACATGCAAGTAAATGGGTGGCGGAATTTTAATGAGCAAAGTTTAACCTGTCAACCTAAACTCATCGTAAGACAGTAGATAACTGTCTTACGATTTATTAATCTGTTGATTAATAAGAGTTTATTGATTTCCAGATAAATCTGCGTTTAAAGCATCTGTTAGTGCTTGAGTTGCCTCTTCTGCACTTACTGTTTGCTCTTCAACAACTTCACCCTGCTTGCGGCGAGCCATACGGTCTTGGTGATACGCAAAGCCAGTACCGGCTGGGATCAGACGACCCACAATTACGTTTTCTTTCAGACCACGAAGCTCATCGCTCTTACCATTCACTGCGGCATCTGTAAGAACACGTGTTGTTTCTTGGAAAGACGCTGCCGAGATGAAAGATTCGGTTGCTAGTGATGCTTTCGTGATACCCATAAGTTGTATTTCAAACTTCGCTGGGATTTTACCTTGTTTTTCAAGGTCACGATTAGCGATATTAACGCGAGCTACTTCAATTTGCTCACCCGCTAAGAACTCAGTATCACCGCCGTCAAGGATGGTACATTTACGTAGCATCTGACGAATAATTGTTTCAATGTGCTTATCATTGATCTTAACGCCCTGCAAACGGTAAACCTCTTGCACTTCGTTAACAATGTAGTTAGCAACATGAGTCACACCACGTAGGCGTAAGATGTCATGTGGTGATTCAGGACCATCGGCGATAACTTCACCTTTAGACACTTGCTCACCTTCAAACACGTTAAGTTGACGCCACTTAGGAATCATCTCTTCGTAATGATCGCCTTCAGCTGGTGTAATAACTAAACGCTTCTTACCTTTAGTTTCTTTACCGAAGCTAATAGTACCTGTGATTTCAGCTAAGATAGCTGGATCTTTTGGCTTACGTGCTTCAAATAAGTCGGCTACGCGTGGTAGACCACCCGTGATATCACGAGTTTTCGAACCTTCTTGCGGAATACGTGCAAGTACGTCACCTGGGTTTGCTGTAACGCCATCTGTCACTTCAATCGTAGTGAATGAAGGTAGACGTGTTTCTTGCAAGCCGCGCTCTTCACTTTCGATGATAAGCTTAGGCTCTTTCGCATTTACTTTAGCAAGGTCTTTAACAACTACACGGGTTAAGCCGGTTAGTTCATCAGTTTGTGCTTCAGTATTTGAGTCATCAATATCGCTGAACGAGATTTTTGACTTATGCTCAAGAACGATTGGGTGACTATGCGGGTCCCAAGTAGCAACGATGTCGTTACCTTGAACTTCTGCATTGTCTTGTACTGTTAGTACCGCACCGTAAGGTACTTTATAACGCTCTTTTTCACGACCGAAGCTATCAATGATAGTGATTTCAGTTGAACGTGAAGTAATTACAATCTTACCGTCGGTATTAAGTACATACTTAGCGTTATGTAGTTTTAACGTACCGTCAGTTTTAACTTGTACATTGTTTTCAGCTGATGCTCTTGATGCCGCACCACCGATGTGGAATGTACGCATCGTAAGCTGTGTACCCGGCTCACCGATTGATTGTGCCGCGATAACACCTACTGATTCACCCGCGTTGATGATATGACCACGTGCAAGGTCACGACCATAACACTTAGCACATACACCAAAGTCGTTATCACACGTGATAACAGAACGTACGCGAACTTCATCTACTGAGTGCTCTTCTAAAAGGTCACACAGTTTTTCATCAAGCATGATATTACGTTCTACTAATACAGTATCTGTATTAGGGATAACCACAGGCTCAGCTACAACACGACCTAGTACACGTTCGCGAAGTGCTTCTACAACGTCACCACCTTCAATAAGCGGTTTCATTGTTAAGCCATCTTCTGTGCCACAGTCGTCTTCATTGATTACCAAATCTTGTGCAACGTCTACTAGACGACGCGTTAGGTAACCTGAGTTAGCTGTTTTAAGTGCTGTATCGGCAAGACCTTTACGCGCACCGTGCGTTGAGATGAAGTACTGTAGTACGTTTAGACCTTCACGGAAGTTAGCCGTGATTGGCGTCTCGATGATTGAACCATCTGGACGTGCCATTAGACCACGCATACCTGCTAGCTGACGGATCTGAGCGGCACTACCACGAGCACCTGAGTCGGCCATCATAAACACTGAGTTAAATGACGGTTGCTCTTCTTCTTCACCTTTGGCATTGATAACCGTGTCTTTAGACAAGTTGGCCATCATTTCACGTGATAAGTTTTCATTTACACGTGACCAGATATCGATAACTTTATTGTACTTTTCACCAGCCGTTACAAGACCTGATTGGAATTGTTGGTTGATTTCAGTTACTTCAGCTTCAGCTGATTCAATGATTGATGCTTTAACTGGTGGGATAACTAAGTCATCGATACCAATTGAAACACCTGACTTCATTGCGTAGTGGAAACCGGTGTACATAACTTGGTCAGCAAACACAACAGTGTCTTTAAGACCTAGACGACGGTAACACTCGTTTAATAAGCCAGAAATCTGCTTTTTACCTAATGCTTGGTTGATTGACTCAAACGGCATACCTTTAGGTAAAATTAGAGACAGAATTGCACGACCAACAGTAGTGTCGATAAGCGTCACAGTGTCTTCAACAACACCTGCTTCGTTAGTGATTGACTGACTAATACGCACTTTAACGCGCGCGTGAAGTTCTGCGTTACCACTACGGTATGCTTTTTCTGCTTCTTTAGGATCTTTAAATACAATGCCTTCGCCTTTCGCATTAATGCGATCGCGCGTCATGTAGTAAAGACCTAATACAACATCCTGTGAAGGAACGATGATTGGCTCACCATTCGCTGGAGATAGAATGTTGTTAGTAGACATCATTAGTGCACGAGCTTCTAACTGAGCTTCAAGCGTTAACGGTACGTGTACCGCCATTTGGTCACCATCGAAGTCGGCGTTGTAAGCCGCACATACTAATGGGTGTAAATGGATTGCTTTACCTTCAATTAGTACAGGTTCGAACGCTTGGATACCTAAACGGTGAAGTGTAGGTGCACGGTTAAGTAATACTGGATGTTCACGAATTACTTCGTCTAATACATCCCATACTTCCGCTACTTCGCGCTCTACCATTTTCTTAGCAGCCTTGATTGTCGTGGCCATGCCGCGACGCTCTAATTTGCCATAGATGAATGGTTTGAATAGCTCAAGTGCCATCTTCTTAGGAAGACCACATTGGTGAAGCTTAAGTGTAGGACCAACCGTGATTACAGAACGGCCAGAGTAATCTACACGCTTACCAAGTAAGTTCTGACGGAAACGACCTTGCTTACCCTTGATCATATCAGCAAGAGATTTAAGCGGACGCTTGTTAGAACCTGTAATTGCACGACCACGACGACCGTTATCAAGTAGCGCATCTACCGCTTCTTGTAACATACGTTTTTCGTTGCGTACGATAATATCTGGTGCAGCTAAATCTAATAGACGCTTAAGACGGTTATTACGGTTAATAACACGACGGTAAAGGTCGTTTAGATCAGATGTCGCAAAACGACCACCGTCTAGTGGTACTAATGGACGTAAGTCAGGTGGCAATACTGGAAGTACTGTCATGATCATCCACTCAGGGTTATTACCTGATTGGTGGAACGATTCCATTAACTTAAGACGCTTAGTGATCTTTTTACGCTTCGTTTCAGAGTTAATTGTTGGTAACTCTTCACGCATTTCAGCAATTAATTGGCCAAGATCAAGTTCACGAAGCAAGTCTAATACTGCTTCTGCACCCATCTTAGCTTCAAACTCATCACCGTGCTCTTCAAGTGCATCTAGGTATTCTTCTTCACCTAATAGTTGACCACGCTCAAGCGTTGTCATACCAGGCTCAGTTACTACGAATGATTCGAAGTAAAGAACACGTTCAATATCACGAAGTGTCATATCAAGCATTAAGCCAATACGAGACGGTAATGATTTTAAAAACCATATATGTGCTACTGGGCTCGCAAGGTCGATATGACCCATACGATCACGACGCACTTTTGTAAGTGTAACTTCAACGCCACACTTCTCACAGATCACACCACGGTGTTTAAGGCGTTTATATTTACCACATAAACACTCATAATCTTTCACTGGGCCGAAAATACGGGCACAGAATAAGCCATCGCGCTCAGGCTTGAAAGTACGGTAGTTAATAGTCTCAGGTTTCTTTACTTCACCGTATGACCATGAACGAACCATGTCTGGTGAAGCAAGACCAATGCGAATTGCATCGAATTCTTCGGTCTTATTTTGTTGCTTCAGAAACTTAAGTAAGTCTTTCACCTTAGCTCTCCTGTCGGAGTTAATCTTGAGGGCGGATAATCTCGCCCCTACATTCTATTCAGCCGTAACAGATGCTGCAGGGTTAACTGCAGCATCTAATTGGCTTAATTTTCTTCCAACTCGATGTTGATACCCAGTGAGCGGATTTCTTTCAACAATACGTTGAACGATTCTGGCATACCTGGTTCCATTTTATGGTTACCATCAACGATGTTTTTATACATCTTAGTACGACCGTTCACGTCATCCGATTTCACTGTTAGCATTTCTTGTAGAGTGTAAGCAGCACCGTAAGCTTCAAGTGCCCATACTTCCATCTCACCAAAACGCTGGCCACCGAACTGTGCTTTACCACCCAGCGGCTGCTGAGTAACAAGGCTGTAAGAACCAGTAGAACGTGCGTGCATCTTATCGTCAACCAAGTGGTTAAGTTTAAGCATGTACATGTAACCAACAGTTACTTGACGTTCAAACTGATCGCCAGTACGGCCATCATAGAGTGTAACCTGACCACTTCTTGGGTATCCACCAAGCTCTAGCATGTCTTTGATTTCGTCTTCTTTAGCGCCATCAAATGCAGGAGTAGCGATTGGTAAACCACCTTTTAAGTTATCAGCTAAACGACGAATTTCATCATCAGAGAAGCTAGCAATATCTACTTCTTGACGAGATTCACCGATTTCGTAAGCTTGCTTGATGAATTCACGTAGCTCATGTAGCTCACGTTGTTCCTTCATCATTTCCTCTAAGCGCTCACCAATACCACGTGCAGCTAGACCCATATGTGTTTCAAGGATCTGACCGATGTTCATTCGTGATGGTACACCTAGTGGATTTAGTACGATATCTACCGTACGACCTTTATCATCGTATGGCATATCTTCTACTGGTACGATAGTCGAGATAACACCTTTGTTACCGTGACGACCCGCCATTTTATCACCCGGTTGGATACGACGTTTAACAGCTAGGTATACTTTAACAATCTTAAGTACGCCTGGTGCTAAGTCATCACCTTGAGTAATTTTACGACGTTTGTTTTCAAACTTCTTATCGTATTCAGCTTTAAGCTCATCGTACTGTGCAGCTAGTTGCTCAAGTTCAGCTTGCTTGTCTTCTTGTGCAAGGCTTTGAGTAAGTAGCTTTTCAGCATTTAGTGACGCTAAGTTGTCTTCATCGAAGCCTGCTGCAGCAAGTAGCTTGCGAGCACGGTCTAATACACCAGCTTCTAGAATACGGAACTCTTCGTTGAAGTCTTTCTTCGCTTCGCGAAGCTGCATGTCTTCAACTTCTAACGCACGCTTATCTTTTTCAACACCATCACGGGTGAAAACTTGTACGTCAATTACAGTACCAGTTACAGAGTTTGGTACACGTAAAGAGCTGTCTTTAACGTCAGACGCTTTTTCGCCGAAGATAGCACGCAGTAGCTTCTCTTCAGGTGTTAATTGCGTCTCGCCTTTCGGAGTCACTTTACCTACTAGGATATCGCCGCCTTTAACTTCAGCACCAATATAAACAACGCCTGATTCATCAAGCTTGCCTAGCGCAGACTCACCCACATTCGGGATATCTGCAGTGATCTCTTCAGGACCTAATTTAGTATCACGGGCAACACACTGTAGTTCTTGAATGTGGATAGTCGTTAGACGATCTTCTTCAACTACGCGCTCTGATAGTAAGATTGAATCCTCGAAGTTATAACCGTTCCATGGCATGAAAGCCACGCGAAGGTTTTGACCAAGGGCTAAGTCACCTAAGTCAGTCGAAGGACCATCTGCTAACACGTCACCACGAGTAACCGGTTCACCAACCATGCACGTTGGTTTTTGGTTAATACATGTATTTTGGTTAGAACGTGTGTATTTAGTAAGGTTGTAAATATCGATGCCCGCTTCACCAGGAATACGCTCATCGTCATGTACGTTTACAACGATGCGGCTAGCATCGGCGTACATTACTTCACCACCACGTTTAGCAACAATCGTTACACCAGAATCTTTCGCTAGTGTTAACTCAATACCTGTACCTACTAACGGCTTATCCGCTTTCAATGTTGGTACTGCTTGACGTTGCATGTTTGAACCCATCAATGCACGGTTAGCATCATCGTGTTCTAGGAACGGGATAAGTGCTGCCGCTACAGAGATCACCTGTTGTGGTGATACATCCATATATTGCTGATCCATGCGACCCATAAAGGTAGATTCACCTTTGTGACGACACGGAATAAGTTCATCAACAAACTCATTGGTTTCGGTTAAGTTTGAGTTCGCCTGTGCGATAACAAACTGACCTTCTTCAATGGCTGATAAATAATCAACTTCATCAGTTACTACACCATCTACCACTTTACGGTAAGGTGTTTCTAAGAAACCGTAATCATTTGTACGTGCGTACGTAGATAACGAGTTAATTAGACCGATGTTTGGACCCTCAGGAGTCTCGATTGGACATACGCGACCATAGTGAGTTACGTGAACGTCACGTACTTCAAAGCCAGCGCGCTCACGCGTTAGACCGCCCGGACCTAATGCAGAAATACGACGCTTATGCGTTACTTCTGATAGCGGGTTATTTTGGTCCATAAACTGTGATAACTGAGACGAGCCGAAGAACTCTTTAACTGCTGCCGAAATAGGCTTAGCGTTAATAAGATCTTGTGGCATTATCGCGTCAAGGTCACCTAAGCTTAAACGCTCACGTACAGCACGTTCTACACGTACTAGACCAACACGGAATTGGTTCTCAGCCATTTCGCCAACACTACGTATACGACGGTTGCCTAAGTGGTCAATATCATCAACATCGCCTTGACCGTTACGAATAGCAATTAATACTTTCATAACAGACACGATGTCTTCTTTGCTTAATGTGCCAGGGCCTGTGTCTGTATCGTAACCAACACGGCTATTGAACTTCATACGACCTACAGTAGATAAGTCATAACGTTCTTCAGAGAAGAATAAGTTCTCGAATAAGGCTTCAGCCGCGTCTTTCGTCGGTGGCTCGCCTGGGCGCATCATGCGGTAAATTTCTACTAATGCTTCTAAACGGTTGCTAGACGAGTCAATATTTAATGTATTTGACATGTAAGCGCCGCTGTCCACTTCATTGATGTATAACGTCTCAATTTTAGTGTGACCTGCTTTAACCAATTCAGCCATCAACTCTAGTGATAGCTCGTCATTAGCGTTTGCAATAACTTCACCTGTTGACTCATCAACATAGTTTTTAGCTACAATACGGCCAATGATGTACTCATGTGGTACTTCTAATTGATTAATGCCTTTTTTCTCGATGCTCTTGATGTGGCGAGCCGTAATACGACGACCGCTTTCAACAAGTACTTCACCGTCTTCGCCTTTGATATCAAAAGCGGCAGTTTCACCACGTAAACGTGAAGGCACAAGTTCCATAAGAACTTTACCGTCAGTTACTTCAAACGCGGTAGTATCGAAGAACATATCTAAGATTTCTTCGCTAGAGTACTCAAGTGCACGTAAAATAATAGACGCCGGTAATTTACGACGACGGTCTATACGTACATATAAGTTATCTTTTGCATCAAATTCGAAGTCTAACCATGAACCACGGTAAGGTATAACGCGTGCGTTATATAATACTTTACCCGATGAATGGGTTTTACCGCGGTCGTTATCAAAGAATACACCAGGGCTACGGTGTAGCTGAGAAACGATAACACGCTCTGTACCATTGATTACAAAAGTACCGGTATCAGTCATGAGCGGAATTTCGCCCATGTAAACTTCTTGCTCTTTAATGTCTTTAACTGTGCCTGGAGCTTCTTTGTCCATAACTACAAGACGCAGTTTCACGCGAAGTGGAGCAGAATAAGTCACACCGCGAATTTGACATTCTTTTACATCGAATACTGGCTCACCAATACGATAACTTACGTATTGAAGCTCAGAATTTCCCGAGTAGCTTTTAATAGGGAACACAGAACGGAAGGCTGCTTCCAAACCATGATCGCCATCAGCGTCTGGGACTAAGAATTTTTTAAACGATTCTAACTGTGTCGACAGTAAGAAAGGTATATCCAAAACTTGTGGACGTTTACCAAAATCCTTACGGATACGTTTCTTTTCAGAATAAGAGTAAGCCATGGGGTTCCTCAGCTTGCTGATCTTTGACCCGACCTGTTCTTGTAAGAACAGACTTAACTGGCATCTATGCCAAGATTTACAACATTTAATTGTTGTTCTAATTAACTCCGCCTTAGCAACACTAGCAAACTATAAAGCGTTGAAAGTAAAGAGAAAATCAGATTTTATTTGAGCTATAGGAATACATAACTCTATAGCGCAAAAAGGCCGGTGATTAAATAATCACCAGCCCTTGCCTGATTACTCAGGCAGCGAACCTAGCGTGAGCTAGATTACTTAACCTCAACTTCAGCACCAGCTTCAGTAAGGTCTTTTTGAAGTGCTTCAGCTTCTTCTTTAGATACACCTTCTTTGATAGGTGCAGGAGCAGCTTCAACAAGAGCTTTCGCTTCTTTAAGGCCTAGGCCTGTTGCGCTACGTACAGCTTTGATTGCCGCAACCTTGTTAGCGCCAGCGCCAGTAAGGATTACGTCAAATTCAGTTTTCTCTTCAGCAGCTTCAGCAGCAGGACCTGCTACCATAGCAGCTGCAGCAGTTACGCCGAATTTTTCTTCCATTGCTTCAACAAGAGCAACAACGTCCATTACTGACATTTCAGCAATTGCGTCAAGGATTTGGTCTTTAGTTACAGACATTACAAATTTCCTAATAATTAACGGACTCTAGGTCCAAATAAATTTACACCGAAAGAGAGGTTAAACAGCTTAAAATTAAGCAGCTTGCTCTTCTTTCTGTACACGTACTGCTTCAATTGTTTTACACAATTTGCCAGCAGACGCTTCTTTCATAGCGCTCATTAAGCGTGCAACAGCTTCATCGTATGTAGGTAATGTAGCAAGCATTGCTGCATCTACAACATTTCCTTCAAAAGCGGCCGTTTTAACTTCGAATTTCTCATTCTTTTTCGCGAAATCTGCGAAGATACGCGCAGCAGCACCAGGGTGCTCTGATGAGAAAGCGATTAAGCTTGGACCAACTAACGAATCAGATAGACATTCAAATTCAGTACCTTCAACAGCACGTTTTGCTAGAGTGTTACGAACAACTTTCATCCATACACCAGCTTCACGAGCTTCTTTACGAAGGGCTGTAATTGCGCCTACTGCTACACCACGAGAATCTGCAACAACTGCAGAAAGAGCACCATTGGCTGCTTCGTTGACTTCAGCAACAATTGCTTTTTTGCCTTGAAGATTTAAAGCCATGGGTGTTACTCCTGGTTTAATGGGTCACCGACACTCGGCTTCCCTGTTTTACTCTTCCCTATCAACAAACTTGATAGAGATGCTTTTTACGGCGAGAGCCAGAAGAGATTAGGAAAAATCTATCTGGGGATTCACACCGTCTACGTAGGTAATATTAAGGCCGAAGCCGCCTACGGTCTTGGACGGAAGCCCAATTTATCGCATCACTCAAGAGCTTAGCGAAATTATGGACTTCAACCCGAATTCTTTACTTGTTAAATAATAAATTATTCAACAAAATGGCGCAAAATTATAGTACAAATTTCACGCCATGTAAACACCTATTAAGCTACAGAAGTGCTTAAAGTGTTTTGGTCAACAGCAACACCTGCGCCCATTGTTGTAGAGATGGTTACTTTCTTAACGTAAACACCTTTAGCTTGAGAAGGTTTAGCCTTCTTAAGCGCAACGATTAGAGCTTCAAGGTTTTGTTGAAGTTGCTCAGCAGTGAAATCAACCTTACCGATAGTAGTATGGATGATACCATTTTTGTCATTACGGTAACGTACTTGACCTGCTTTCGCATTTTTAACTGCTTCTGCAACGTTAGGCGTTACAGTACCAGTTTTAGGGTTAGGCATAAGACCACGTGGACCTAAGATTTGACCTAGTTGACCAACAACACGCATAGCGTCTGGTGATGCAACAACAACGTCAAAATCCATCTCGCCTTTCTTAACTAGTTCAGCAAGATCTTCCATGCCTACTAATTCAGCACCGGCTTCTTTTGCAGCTTCTGCATTAGCGCCTTGAGTGAATACAGCAACACGAACATCACGGCCAGTACCGTTAGGTAGTACAGTTGCACCACGAACGTTCTGGTCAGATTTACGAGCGTCAATACCAAGGTTAACAGCAACGTCAACACTTTCTACGAATTTAGCTGTCGCTAACTCTTTTAAAAGAGCAACTGCTTCATTGATTTCGTAATCTTTAGTTACTTCCACTTTTTCGCGGATAGTACGCATACGTTTAGTTAATTTAGCCATTTCTTAGTCCTCTACGTTCAAGCCCATCGCACGCGCAGAACCTGCGATAGTGCGAACCGCAGCGTCCATATCAGCCGCTGTAAGGTCAGCTCGTTTTGTCTCAACGATCTCTTCAAGTTGAGCACGAGTTACTGTGCCTACTTTTTCAGTGTTAGGACGGCCTGAGCCTGATTTGATACCAGCAGCTTTCTTAAGTAAGTAAGCAGCAGGTGGCGTTTTCATATCGAACGTAAATGAACGGTCACCGTAAACAGAGATCACTACAGGAACTGGAGCGCCTTTTTCGATAGACTCTGTACGCGCGTTAAACGCTTTACAGAATTCCATGATGTTTACACCGTGTTGACCTAGTGCAGGACCTACTGGAGGACTAGGATTAGCCATACCAGCGGCAACTTGTAGCTTGATTAAAGCTTCAACTTTTTTAGCCATTATAAATACCTCATTTGGTGGGTCTTAGCCTTGTGCGCGCGAGGACGCGTACTCTAACGGCTTCCCAGTTTAAAAATTGGTTTCGTACTTTTTGCGAGCAAAAATAAATTTTTGCCTTAATACAAAAAGGCCGCTGATTATAAGTTAATCAGCGGCCTTTTTCAAGCTTCGTGCCAAAATTTAAGTAAATAATGACGAAGCTTTTTTAATCAATTACTTATCTTGTTCAACTTGACCAAATTCAAGTTCAACCGGTGTAGAACGACCAAAAATAAGTACCGACACTTTCACGCGGCTCTTTTCGTAGTCAACTTCTTCAACAACACCGCTAAAGTCAGCAAATGGACCATCAGTAACACGCACAACTTCACCTGGCTCAAATAATGTAGCTGGTTTAGGTGCTTCAGCGTTTTCTTGCAGACGGTTAAGAATGCGTTCTGCTTCTTTAGAACTAATAGGCGCTGGGCGGTCAGAAGTACCACCAATAAAGCCCATTACACGTTCAGTGCTGTTCACTAAGTGCCAGCTTGCATCGTTCATGTCCATTTGTACTAGTACGTAACCTGGGAAGAATTTACGCTCAGATTTACGCTTTTGACCGGCGCGCATCTCAACAACTTCTTCTGTTGGTACTAATATTTCACCAAAGCTCTCTTCAAGACCTTCAATTTTGATGTGCTCTGATAACGTTTGCGCTACACGCTTTTCGTAACCAGAGAATGCTTGTACAACGTACCAGCGTAATTTAATTTCTTTGTTCTCATCCGACATGGGATCAGATCTCCAATCCAGTTAAAAAGCCTACAGCGCGGAATAAAATGCCATCTAATCCCCAAAGGATAAGCGCCATAATCACTGTTGCAACCATTACGATTAATGTCGTGTGGGTAGTTTCTTGACGCGTTGGCCAAACAACTTTACGTACTTCGATGCGTGCTTCTTTAGCAAATGCTAAAAAGTCACGGCCTTTAGCGGTTTGCGAGGCAATACCTAAACCTGCTGCTATAGCAACCACAACGCCAATTGCACGTAGTAATACAGACTGATCTGCAAACATGTGATTACCAACAACTGCGCCTGCAAGTAGCGCGATTGCTACTAACCACTTTACCGACTCCATCGCACTTGATGGTGTTTCTACATTCGTGCTCATAATATTATTACCTTAACTACAGACACAACAACCCTACACAACGGCAGGGTTAATCCATTAAAATCTAAACTTAAAAACAGACTTATTTAAACCGATTTTTAACCCCAGACTTACTCAACTTATGAGTAAAAATGGCAGGGGCGGAGAGATTCGAACTCCCAACCGTCGGTTTTGGAGACCGCTGTTCTACCAATTGGAACTACGCCCCTGCAAAGTGGATGCCTATTATACTTACGCAAATCATTAACACAAGCCTAAAAGATACCCACATAGGAAAATCTAATTAATTAATTCCATTATTGTTTCGCCTGCCAATCATTTACTCTCTTATATAAAGGCGCAGTACTTAATTTAATGGTTATTTTTCTAATACTTTATATACATCACTTAGTAAGCTTGATGCGCCAAACCTAAATGTAGCGGCTTGTAAGTAGTCATCGCCCATAATTGAGCGTGTCAGTGCTAAATACTCCTTTGCATCAATAACGGTTTTAACTCCGCCTGCGGCTTTAAAACCAACAACCTTACCCGATTGTTTAATAGCGCTGAGCATCACGTTTGTTGCGTCAAGCGTTGCATTTATTGCCACTTTACCTGTGCTGGTTTTTACAAAATCAGCCCCGCCTTGAATAGCTAAGTTTGTAGCTTTAGTGATTAGCTCTGCAGTTTTAAGTTCGCCACTTTCTATAATTACTTTTAATTGCGCTTTTGTACCACAGGCTTTTTTACTTTGAGTTACATACTCCAGCACTTTGCTGTGCTCGCCAGCAATAAGTGCTTTATACGGGATCACTAAATCTATTTCATCCGCGCCGCGCTCAATTGCTATCAGTGTTTCGTTTATCACATCGCTCAGTGGCGCATCACCACTAGGAAAATTTGTAACCGTTGCTACTTTTACATGGTTAAGCTCACGCGCAGCCAATGCTATTTTTGCATCATCTACAAAATCACTGTAAACGCATACTGCAGCAGGTGTGCCCAATTTAGGGTTAATACTATTTACAAGCTGCTGAATATCACTGGCCGTGTCTGAGGTGTTTAGGCTTGTTAAATCCATAAGCGACACAGCTAAGTGTGCATCGTTGTGTTGTTCAGTCATACGTGATCCCTTTAAGTAGGCGATAAATTAGGTTTAGCGCCATAGTAACAAATTAACGTAATCTCGCTATAGCTCATAACCAAACACTATAAGCACATTATTTTGCGTGTAATGCGCGTTAATCCCCTATAGATTAAGGCTTAAACCTAAAACAACCACCCATTATAACTTTTGGTTATATAAACTTGGTTTTAATTATTTTTTACTTACTAGTGCGCGCTATATTCTGCCCCCTGCTCAATAGCGTTTTATTTTAGATTTTACTTAGAGGTGTTAACCACGTGCAGTATTTACCTATCTTTACCAAACTCGACAACAAACCCGTGCTGGTTGTTGGCGGTGGAGAGGTCGCATTACGCAAATGTCGCGCGTTTTTAAAAGCCCGCGCAAACGTAACCTTAGTGGCACCTTGGTTTTGTGATGAACTAAAAGAACATGCACAAAACAATGAAGTAACGCTTATTGATGCCTATTTTGATGAGTCGCACCTTGATGGCAAAATGCTGGTTATAGCAGCCACAGACTTAGACGAAGTAAACAACAATGTATTTGAGCTAGCTAACGCACGCAATGTATTTGTAAATGTGGTCGATGACCAACCTAAATGTACGTTTATATTCCCATCAATTGTAGACCGTGATCCAATAACCATTGCTATTTCAAGTGCAGGCACCGCGCCAGTACTTGCTCGGCGACTACGTGAAAAGCTCGAAACGTTAATCCCACAACACATTGGCCCACTGGCTACTTTAGTTGGCAGTTTTAGAGACAAAGTAAAACACCGCTTTAAGCACTTTGCTGATCGCCGCCAGTTTTGGGAAGGCGTGTTTGATTCATCAGTCGTAAGCAAAGTGCAAACAGGTAATACCGATGCAGCACAAGCACAACTAGAGCAAATGCTTGATGCTAAAGCCGAGCCAGAAGGCGAAGTATATGTAGTGGGTGCAGGCCCAGGCGACCCTGAGCTTTTAACACTTAAAGCATTGCAGTTAATGCAGCAAGCCGATGTCGTTGTATACGACTATTTAGTGTCTGATGAAATTATGGAATTAGTACGCCGTGATGCCGATTTAGTTTGCGTAGGCAAGCGTATGGGCGATCACAGTGTAGCGCAAGAAGATACCAACCAAATGCTGGTTGATTTTGCCAAGCAAGGCAAAAAAGTATGCCGCATTAAAGGTGGTGACCCCTTTATTTACGGCCGTGGCGGCGAAGAAGTACAAGTACTGGCTGCCAATAACGTTAATTATCAAATAGTACCGGGTATAACTGCCGCCGCTGGTTGTAGCGCGTATGCGGGTATTCCGCTTACTCACCGCGACCACGCACAAGCCATCCAGTTTGTAACAGGGCATTGTAAAAAAGATGGCCAAGAGCTCGATTGGCAATCGCTTGCTAAAGCGCATCAAACTTTAGCTATTTATATGGGCGTTATTAAATCGCCACATATACAGGCTCAGCTTTTAAAACATGGGCGTAGCGCTAATACGCCAGTTGCCATAATCGAAAACGGCACGCGTAAAAACCAGCGTGTTGTTACGGGGCAATTAGGTGAGCTTGCAGATTTAATAGAGCGCAACAGTGTGGTATCGCCAGCATTACTTATTATTGGCGAAGTAGCCGCCCTGCACTCGCAGCTTGCATGGTTTGGCCAAAACGAGCAAACCAGTAGCTTTGCTCAGCCGCTAACCGGCGTATCAAATACATAATTATATTTTACTTAATCACTTTTAATCATTTTAGTAGGACGACTAACAATGGCTTTAACTCACCTTCAGCAACTTGAAGCTGAAAGTATCAAAATCATGCGCGAAGTCGCCGCTGAGTTTGAGAACCCAGTAATGCTTTACTCTATTGGTAAAGATTCGTCGGTACTTTTGCACTTAGCGCGTAAAGCATTTTACCCTGCAAAAATTCCGTTTCCGTTATTACACGTAGACACCAACTGGAAGTTTCGTGAAATGATTGAGTTTCGCGATCGCCTTGCAAAAGAATACGGTTTTGACCTGCTGGTACACAAAAACCCAGAAGGCATGGCAATGGGTATTAGCCCGTTTGAGCATGGCTCGGGTAAACATACCGACATAATGAAAACCCAAGGCTTAAAGCAAGCGCTAGATAAATACGGCTTTGATGCTGCATTTGGTGGCGCACGCCGCGATGAAGAAAAGTCTCGCGCTAAAGAGCGTGTTTACTCGTTCCGCGATAAACACCACCGCTGGGACCCTAAAAACCAACGTCCAGAGCTTTGGAATACGTACAACAGCCAAGTTAACCCAGGTGAGAGCATTCGTGTATTCCCACTGTCTAACTGGACTGAGCTTGATATTTGGCAATACATTTACCAAGAAAACATTGAAATGGTTCCGCTTTATTTAGCGAAAGAGCGCCCAGTAGTAGAGCGCGACGGCACCTTAATTATGGTTGACGATGAGCGCATGCCACTTGCTGAGGGTGAAGTACCACAAATGAAGTCGGTACGTTTTCGTACTTTAGGCTGTTACCCACTTACCGGTGCAGTTGAATCTACAGCCAGTAACCTAACAGAAATTATTGAAGAAATGCTGCTATCTACGTCATCTGAACGTGAAGGCCGTGTAATAGATCACGACTCAGCAGGCTCAATGGAGAAGAAAAAACGTGAGGGGTATTTCTAATGTCTACCAATACTAACGACACCATTAACGAAGTAAAAGAGATTGGCATAGACGCCTACCTAGCACGCCAACAAGATAAAAGCTTATTACGTATGCTTACCTGTGGCAGCGTAGATGACGGTAAATCAACACTGATTGGCCGCCTACTGCACGACAGCCACCAAATTTATGAAGATCAGCTAGCAGCTCTTCATAAAGATAACGAAAAAGTAGGTAACGCAGGCGAAGAGCTAGACTTAGCGCTACTAGTAGATGGCCTACAAGCTGAGCGCGAGCAAGGCATTACTATTGATGTAGCGTACCGTTATTTTTCAACGGCTAAGCGTAAATTTATTATCGCCGACACCCCAGGGCACGAGCAATACACACGCAACATGGTAACAGGCGCATCAACAAGCGATGTAGCCATTATTTTGGTTGATGCCCGCTACGGTGTGCAAGTACAAACTAAGCGACATAGCTTTATTTGTGACTCGCTAGGTATTAAACAGTTTGTGGTAGCGATTAATAAAATGGATATCGTTGATTTTGACGAAACCGTTTACGAAAAAATCAAAGCCGATTACCTTAAATTTGCTGAGCAACTTAACGTATCAAACATTAAGTTTGTGCCTATGTCGGCGCTTAAAGGCGACAACGTAGTAACACGCTCTGCTCATACGCCTTATTACACCGACAAGCCATTGCTTGAGCTTTTAGAAGACTCACCAGCGGCCGAAACCGATACCGGCTTTGAAGCACGCTTGCCAGTGCAATATGTAGTGCGCCCTAACTTAAACTTCCGTGGTTTTCAGGGCACATTGGCATCAGGTAAATTACAAGTTGGCGATGCAATAAAAGTATTACCGTCGGGTAAAACATCAAGCATTAAAGAAATTGTGACCTTTAATGGCAACCTAGATCACGCAGAGGCCGGCCAAGCAATTACCGTTACCCTAAATAG
This sequence comes from Pseudoalteromonas sp. Angola-30, assembly GCF_028599215.1. Taxonomy (NCBI): domain Bacteria; kingdom Pseudomonadati; phylum Pseudomonadota; class Gammaproteobacteria; order Alteromonadales; family Pseudoalteromonadaceae; genus Pseudoalteromonas; species Pseudoalteromonas sp. Angola-30. Next base: position 123,759 of record NZ_JAQREI010000009.1, on the reverse strand, counting down.
CGAAATTGATATTAGCCGCGGCGATGTCATTGTGCCGCAAAGCTCAAGTGCAACGGTTACTAACCTTATAAAAGCTAAACTTGTGTGGATGCACGAAGAACCGCTGGTACTAGGTAAAAGCTACAACATTAAACTAGGTAGCAAAAATACATCAGCGGTGGTTAAAAAGATTGACCACACTATTGATGTAAATACCTTAGAGCACGGCACAGCCGATTCACTTCAGCTAAACGAAATTGCCATTGTCACGCTTGAACTAAGCGAAACAATATTAGCTGACGAGTATCACAACAACCACGAAACTGGCTCATTTATCCTTATCGACCGTTTATCTAACTTAACGGTTGCCGCAGGTATGATTGAGCAAGTACTAAAAAGCGAAAAACAAAACAGCGATTTCAGCGACTTTGAAATTGAGTTTAATAGCTTAGTACGCAAGCACTTCCCACATTGGCAAGCGCTTGATATTTCAAAACTGTAAGTATATAAATGTCTGTTAGGAATATAAAAGCATGGTAGAGCAGCTCGTTTTAACAGGCATTATGCTTACCTTAGTTGGGTGCCTTTTTGGCACCCGCATTAATCCAGCATGGTTATTTGTAAGTGCTATTGGTACAGGTTATTTAACAGGCCTGATTGACCTTGAAAGCATGTTAGTAAACTACGCAAACCCATCGCTCATTACCCTCGTATTATTAGTGCTGGTTTCAATCGCTATTGAAAAAACCACACTCATACAACAGCTTTCCCAATCGTTATCTAAAGGGAGTTTAGTAAAGTCGGTAACAAAGCTTGGTTTATCAACCGCGTTTTTATCGTCATTTACTAACAATACCGCGGTTGTGGCATCGCTTATCACCGCCATAAAAGACAACCCAAATCATTCACCCTCAAAGCTACTATTACCGCTGTCGTACACCGCTATATTAGGCGGCACCATTACACTTATTGGTACATCAACCAATTTAATAGTGAACGGCTTTGCCGTAGATGCAGGTATGGCGCCACTGGGCTTTTTTGATTTTACCTTAGTGGGCATTGGCGCATTAAGTGTGGGCCTCATTACTATTTTAGTGATGCTCAAATACCTGCCCGACAACGGCAAAAACACGCAAGAGGTGATTCCCTTTTACTTAGAGGGAAAAGTGCAGGCAGGCTCTAAGCTTATTGGCCGCACCGTAGAAGAAAACGGCCTACGCGATTTAAAAGATTTATTTCTCGCCGAAATTATTCGTGGCGATGAGCGTATATACGCAGTAACGCCTCAGCAAATTATTAGACAAAACGACGTACTACTGTTTGTTGGCGATATTAAATCGGTACCCTTATTAAGACGCTTTGACGGATTAAAAGTGGTGCACGACAACCACGAAAAAGACATAGAACACTTAGTTGAAGTGGTTGTGAGCCAATCATCAAAGTTTATTGGCAAAACCGTAAAAGAGGCGCGTTTTAGAGAGCAGTTTCATGCCGCTGTTATTGCCATTCGCCGAGGGCACGATCGCTTACAAGGCGGCCTTGGGCAAGTGCAATTGCAAGCCGGCGACTCCTTAATACTCGCCCCAGGTAAAAACTTTTACTCTTTACCTAATTTAAACCGCGAATTTGTGTATATATCGGGGTTTGATTTACAAACACATCTAAAACCTAAACAATCTAATATTGTATTGGCAGGCTTTGCCGCCGTGTTAGGGTTAAGCATTGTAGGTATAGTTCCTTTAGTAAAAGGCCTGCTGGTGTTACTCATTGGCTTATTGCTTAGCGGTACAGTTAAACTGAGCGAAGTAAAACGTCGCTTTCCCATTGAGCTACTCGCCGTTGTAGGCAGTGCCATAGGACTTGCTAAATTAATGATAGAAACTGGGCTTGCCGGGCAAATATCAGATGCCCTATTTATGGTACTAGGTGATTTTGGCCCTTATGGCGCGTTTATCGCCATATTTTTAATGACCGTATTATTCACCGAGCTTATTACTAATAATGCCGCAGCAGCGCTTTCATTCCCTGTGGCTTACTCGCTAGCCGTGGGTTTTAATGTAGACCCTCTACCCTTTATTATGGCGGTAGCGTTTGGTGCATCTGCCAGTTTCATATCGCCGTTTGGGTATCAAACAAACCTTATGGTTTACAGCGCGGGTAACTACCGCTTAAAAGATTACATAACAATGGGCTTGCCCCTTTCTATTATTTATTCAATCACGGTATTAACCTTGATCCCGCTCGTATTTCCTTTTTAATACGGGCGCTTACAGTACAAGAGACACACCACTATGGATGAAAATATTGTTTGGCATAACTACGCAACCACAAAAGCACAGCGTAGTGAGCAAAAAAAGCATAAACCGGCCATTTTATGGTTTACCGGTTTTTCTGGCTCTGGCAAAAGCACCGTAGCCAACGCACTAGAAGCTGCGCTTAATCAGCAAGGTGCGCACACTTACCTGCTTGATGGCGACAACGTGCGTCACGGCTTATGTAAAGACCTTGGCTTTAGCGACGAAGACCGCATCGAAAACATACGCCGCGTTGGCGAAACCGCAAAACTAATGACCGATGCCGGCCTATTAGTGCTTACCGCGTTTATCTCGCCATTTAGAGCAGAGCGCGACATGGTGCGCAGCCTAGTAGATGACGGCGAGTTTATTGAAGTATTTATAGATACCCCGCTTGATGTATGCGAAAGCCGCGACCCTAAAGGCTTATACAAAAAAGCCCGCGCAGGTGAGATTAAACACTTTACCGGTATCGACTCAAGCTACGAAGTACCCAACAACCCAGAAATAATTTTAGATACCAGTAAAAACACCCTAGACCAATCGGTTACACAACTGATAACGTATCTAAAACAAAAGCATATTATAGGTTAACCCCAATGAACCAAACCGAGCTACTAGAAGAAACCCTCATCCTTGCCCGCAAAGCAGGCCAAGCCATAATGGGGATTTACGAAAAGGACTTTAACGTTGAATACAAAGCCGATGAAAGCCCAGTAACCGACGCCGACTTAGCAGCTCATAAAGTCATTGTGACAGGGCTAAAACAGCTCACGCCCGACACACCTATACTTAGCGAAGAAAGCGCTGATATAAGCTGGGACATTCGTCAAACATGGAAAAGCTACTGGTTAGTAGACCCAATCGACGGCACTAAAGAGTTTATTAAAAAGAACGGCGAATTTACCGTAAATATAGCCCTAATCGAAAACGGCAAACCCGTGCTTGCTGTCGTTGACGCGCCCGCGCTTGGCGTATCCTACTTAGCCAGTAACGATATTGGCGCGTTTAAAGACAAAGGCGATGAGCGTATTGAGCTTAAAGTAACCACCAAACCTAATAAAGGGTTAATCCGCGTTGTTGGCAGTCGCTCGCACCCATCACCCGATTTAGCCGAGTTTGTAAAACGCTTTGACGACGTTGAAATGGTCTCAAAAGGCAGCTCACTAAAATTATGTTTAGTGGCTGAGGGCAGTGCTGATATTTACCCGCGCTTAGGCCCAACCTGTGAGTGGGATACGGGAGCTGGCCATGCTATTGCTGAAATAGCCGGCGCTAAAGTAACCAAGCTCGATGGCAGCCCGCTTATTTATAACACCAAAGATGAGTATTTGAATCCGTATTTTGTAGTGAGTGCGGTGGAAGAATAAAAGCTAAGAGCTTCGAGCTGTTAGCCACGAGCAGCTCGATGTAAACCTAAACACCGTAGGTTGGGTTGAGTGGAGCGAAACCCAACAAGTACCCGTTAACCATCCTCGCTATTTCGCACTAAAAAACTTGTCTACCAATTGATAAAGCGTACTGAAACACAGCAACGTTATAAACATACCAAGTGATAATATAACCTTTTCTTTTAGGGGTTGTTCAGGCTTTTGGGCTAATATGCTTTTTAAGAAATAAAGAAAGTAAAATAGGTGCACGCACCAATACCTATAATCAGCATAAAGAGCCGCTTTATTAAATTACCTTCAGTAGGAGAAATTTCCTCACCGGTATATGGTGCATAAATACTTCTATTTAATATAAATGCATAGATATATCTATAACAAAAGAAAAATACAAACACACAAAACAACAACTTTTCTACTGACTCAAAACCTATGAAAAAAGCAGCTCCTAACATAAACCATACTATGCCGAGCAATATAACAATGGCTTTCTTTTTATCCATACTGACTGCCTTTATTTTTTCTTTAAGTTCTTTATTTATAAACTTTAATAGTCGTTTTAGTTAACATATTTGGACGTGTTGAAGCCTGTGAAAATCTAAGTAAGGTTTTTAACCTTTATTAAATTGCGTTGTTAGCGATGGAATTTATAGTCGGTAACCCTAACTTTTTGGCTATTGCTGCAAATTGAGCTTTTGTGTATGGCCCATACACAAACTCCTTGTGTTCAGCAAACTTGTTATCTTTGATTTTATCAATATAGTAAAAAGCACAAGTTTTATGCGGACAAGCATAAACCGAAATATATTGCTCGTTAGACTTAATATTTATTGGTTCATCCAGTCGCCCAATATATGCGCCCTGACCAAGGCTGTAACCTAACCTTTTGGTACCGTCAATGTAATACACTTTATAAGGTTGCTCCTTCCAAATTGGAGAACACCCACTAAGAAGTAATGTTATTAAAACTAAAAATGTTCTCACACACTTCCCTGCATTCTAGTAACTTGCTCAAATTACACCCTTATAGTTAACATGAGCGTGTTCTTATTTTGTGAACATCTATTAGTAACAAACTGTGTAAGTGATTGCCAATTATAAAATTATATTAATCGAGGTATTTTACTATGTGTAAAAGAGTGTGGCATGAAGCAATACAGTGTTTTTAGCTTAAGGATAAAGACAAAAGAATGACCGTTTCCAATCAACAAGTGATGGCTATTATACGTTTTTAACACTTGCCATTGATTAAACGCTTTTTAAGAGCTACGACCTTTATCGGTTTTGCTGGGCGATAAACGCAAGCGAATGCTGATTGAATAAATCAGGGCGCTCTACGTTGCAAACATGGCCGCAATGGTGAATAGTTTGCAGTACGCTATTTTTATGGCGTTTAACCATTTCTTTAACAGGGCCAAGGAACATATGATCTTCCTTACCCATAATGTAAAGAATGGGTATATCAATATCTTTTTCTTTGAAGTACTGCATTAAGGGGTTTACGTCCATGGCTAATTTAAACCATTTTATAAACTCTTTTTGGCACAAGCGCTTTGCTTCGCGAACAAACAAAAGTCGAGATTCTTTATGGCGCTTTTTCGGCATCATAATAAAAGCAAATAAGCGATACAGCCACATATAAGGCAATAAGTGTTTAAAAGTATTACCTAAATAAACCAAGGTATTGCTGCGAGTATTAAACCGAGTAACCGCTCCACCTAACACCATGCTAGAAACATATTGCGGCGCAATTTCAGCAATATTTCGAATAAGAATGGTGCCCAATGAAATACCAACAAAGTGTGCACTGGGAATGTTGTTATGATCTAGCACATCGATAATGTCTTTAGAGACCTTATTAAATGAGTAATTATTATCAACAAAGTTTTGCACTAAGTTATTCGATTTACCGTGACCGCGAAGATCGAGCAACAACACATTATATTCTTTTTTATAAGCTTTAAGCTGTCGAAACCAAATTGCCGAGCTACCACCTGCGCCATGAACAAATACAACCCATGTTTTACTGGTTTCGTGCGCAAAAGTAGTATGAAAAAGAATGTCTTTGCTCATTGCAGTTAGCGGCCTGTCTACTTCGTTTGGCATATTAAATTGCAGGAAGTATAACGGAGTTTAGAATAAATCTCTTATGAAGTTCTAAGCAATGGCTTCTACTTAACAGATTTTATAAACAAACTTTGATTTTTAGTTGAAACCAATAAAAATGGCCTCTCCTATTTTCACGTTATTACAACCCCCTAACTTGGCTTTACCGCTCGAATGACACTATGGCGTGTTGGGTTTCGCTTCGCTCTACCCAACCTACAACTGTGCTGGTTCGGGTATTTGTTTATTTTTACAGCGCTGTTTCGTATTCATGACACTTTTGGTGCAACGGCGTCTAATTAATTAGTCTACAAAACCCCTCAAAACATGAAACTTTTAGCTAAAAACTATATTCTTGCGCGCGATTATTATTTAAATAATGGATGAGCACACACATGACACCATCACAAGATGCAACGCTTTCAAATGCATCAACAACAGGTGAACACACACCTACTTCTAAATGGAACCTGCACGATACGCAGTGGACGTTAAGCCTTTTTGGTACCGCCGTTGGCGCGGGCATTTTATTTTTACCTATTAACATTGGTATAGGTGGTTTTTGGCCGCTTATTATTATGGCGTGTTTAGCCTTTCCAATGACCTTTTTAGCACACCGCGGCTTAGCCCGCTTTGTGTTGTCGTCTAAAAATAAAGATTCAGATTTTACTGATGTTGTTGAAGAGCACTTTGGTGTAACGGCGGGTAGATTAATCTCTTTATTATACTTTTTATCTATATTCCCCATTTTGCTTATTTACGGCGTAGGCTTAACCAATACCGTTGACAGCTTTATGGTGAACCAAATGGGCCTTGAGTCACCTTCTCGCGTGTTGCTTTCGGGCGTATTAGTTGCCGCTATGATTAGCCTAATGATGGGCGGTGAGCGTTTAATGCTACGTGCCTTTGCTATTTTGGTGTATCCGCTTGTAGGTATTTTATTTTGCTTATCGCTCTATTTAATCCCTAGCTGGCAAATGCCTGATATGAGCCTACCTGAGGCGGGCAGCTTTACTAAAACACTGTGGTTATCTATTCCTATTATTGTGTTTTCGTTTAGCCATGCGGCGGCTATTTCAAGCTTTGTGAACGTGCAGCGTGGGCATTATGGCAATCAGGCCACTAATAAGGCTGAGGCTATTTTAAAGCGCACTAGCTTACTACTTATTGTATTTGTACTGCTGTTTGTGTTTTCGTGCGTGCTTTCGCTTACTAGCGAGCAAATGGCTGCTGCTAAAGCGGCTAACGTATCGATTTTATCTTACCTTGCTAATATCACCAGTAACTCGTATATAGCGACTCTTGGGCCGCTGGTTGCCTTTATTGCGATTACGTCATCGTTTTTAGGGCACTTTTTAGGTGCACGTGAAAGCTTTACCGGTTTGGTGACTAAGCAAACCAGCTTAAGTGCAAAAGTAGCCGACAAAATTGGCGTACTCATTATGTTTTTTGCTATTTGGTTTTGTGCGGTTAAAAACCCAAGCATTTTAGACATGATGGATCAGCTCTCTGGCCCTATCATTGCGATGATTTTATTTATTATGCCAATGATTGCCGTATACAAAGTGCCTGCGCTGAGTAAATACCGCAACCGCTTAAGCACATTGTTTGTACTTGCTGTGGGCTCACTGGCCGTATGCGCGCTTATTTACAGCATGCTTAATTAAGCGAATTGCTATAAATACCCACATAAAAAATGGCGCTCACTGAGCGCCATTTTTAATACAACTTAATTGCTTTTAAACTAATTTATTCTGCGTCTGGTAGGTTACGGCCGTAGAATATTTCCTGCATTTCGCGGGTTAGTTTAGAGCGAATTTCTTCTTCTTCTTCATCCGATAACTCATCAGTAGATAGGCCGAACAGGTAAGTGTTTAAGTCGGTTTCTTTTAACATCATTTTGGTGTGGAACAGGTTTTCTTGATACACGTTCACGTCCATCATTTGGTACGCTTCTTTGGTATCTTCTGTCATGAAGTTTTGAATCGAGTTAATTGCATGGTCAATGTAGTGTTTAACGCCGTTTACGTCGCGGGTAAAACCACGTACGCGGTAGTCAATGGTTACTACGTCTGACTCAAGGCTATGAATTAAGAAGTTTAACGCTTTAAGTGGCGAAATAATGCCACAGGTAGATACTTCAATATCAGCACGGAATGTACAAATACCATCATCAGGGTGCGCTTCTGGGTAGGTATGTACACAAATGTGGCTTTTATCTAGGTGCGCAACAACGGAATCTGGTAATGGGCCTGGCGCTTCGTCAGCATCGTAATTTTGCTGCTCTTCTACCGGCTCTTCCGAAACCAAAATTGTCACACTTGCGCCTTGTGGTTCATAATCTTGGCGCGCCACATTTAAAATGTTAGCACCAATAATATCAACAACATCACCTAGTATGTCGGTTAGTCTATCTGCACTGTACTGCTCGTCGATATATTCAATATATTCTTTACGTTGTTGCTCGGTCTTTGCGTAGCAAATGTCGTAAATACTAAAGCTTAAACTTTTGGTTAAATTATTAAAGCCATGAAGTTTAAGTTTATCGAAGGGTTTGTTCATGATAAACCAACCTATAAATTAGTGAAATCTGCACCTGCAGAATGAAAAGTTCGCGGATTTTATACGAATTTTCCTCACGGAAAAAGCGTTATTTTACCTGTTCTTGCACAACTTCGTGGCTATGGGTAATTTCTACTGTTTTATCAAGCATTAAAGCAACAGAACAATACTTTTCAGCAGAGAGCGAAACCGCACGCGCAAGGTGTTTTTCCGAGACATTATTGCCTGTAACAACAAAGTGTAAATTAATTTTAGTAAATACACGAGGCGCTGTTTCGGCGCGCTCTGAGCTTAGTTGTACTTGCACATCAGAAAAATCTTGTTTGGCTTTTTTTAAAATACTTACAACATCTACCGACGAGCAACAACCTACCGACATAAGTACCATTTCCATTGGACTTGGTGCAGCGCTGTCGCTACCTGCATCAAAAACTACATTGTGATTAGAATTAGAACGGCCAATAAAGGTGTCACCTTCAACCCATTTTACATTTGCTTGCATGTGTTTATCTCTAAAAAAATTTTGTTGATTGTATAACAATCTGCAACGATACGTGAGCGCTGATATTAAATTTAGTGGTGTTATTAATAAGGCGAGAAGTAATAGAAGCGCAGTCATTAGGTCATACTGCGCTGTGTTAACGGGTAACGTTAAGAGGTTTGTGTTACCGCGTTATCAAATAAGTTTTTAATAAGCCCAGCAAACTCATCTATAAATGCGTGTTGTTCAACCGTAACGGGTTGTGAGGTTATGCTGCTTAGCACTTCTTGTAAGTCGTAAACAATACCGTCTACCTCGCGCACTATTTGGCTGCGTTGTTCGGTATTAAGATTGGTATGTTGTTCACAAATTAGCATAACGTTATGCGCTATTACGTCTTCTATGAGTTCCATAACGGTAGGGGCACCGGGTTTGATTTCGCCTGGCTTCTCAAATAACGCTAAATTTTGAGTTAGATACATGATCAAGTCATCGTACCCTTGCCTGTCTAAAACCATTGTGATTTTCACCTTTGAATAACTAATTGCATAGATTTAAGCAGAAAGCGCCACTAATTACTAGCTTTGCGCGATACCAATACAAAAAAAGCAGCCTAAGCTGCTTTTCTCATTCTTTATAACTACAAATAGAACAGTAATTAATCTATTTTTAAGCCTGGGCTTAGTGTTGCTGGCATCGTTACTTTTTCAAGTTCTACCGATGCTACAGGGTATGCACAGTAATCGGCTGCGTAATACGCGCTTGCTCTGTGATTTCCTGAGGCGCCAATACCACCAAATGGGGCTGCACTTGATGCACCTGTAATTGGGCGATTCCAGTTAACAATACCGGCACGAATACGGCGTAAAAAATGATTGTAGTCGGCTTCGCTGTCGCTTAATAAACCTGCTGATAAACCAAAGCTGGTATCGTTTGCTTTATCAATTGCGTGGTCAAAGTCATCAAAGCGGAACACTTTTAATAATGGGCCAAAGTGCTCTTCATCTGGGAAGTCGCTAATTGCTGAACACTCAATAATACCCGGTGTTACAAAACCAGTATTGGCTGTGTGCTCAAGCTCTACTAGTACTTCACCGCCAAGCTCAACAAGCTCGTTTTGTGCTTTTACCATGCCTGCTGCAGCCGCAGGTGAGATCATAGAGCCCATAAATGGCTGATCTTCATCATCGTAGTTGCCTACTTTAATGGCTTTAGTTGCAGTGATAAGGCGCGCTAAAATGTCATCGCCTTGTTGGCCTTTAGGTAAAAATACTTTACGTGCACACGTACAACGTTGACCGCTTGAAATAAACGCCGATTGAATAATATCGTGTACCGCGGCTTTAGTATCTGCCACATCTTTAATAATCAGAGGGTTATTGCCACCCATTTCAAGCGCTAAAATTTTACCTGGCTGGCCTGCAAACTGCTCATGTAAAATATGACCAGTACGCGAAGAACCTGTAAAGAATAAACCATCTATGCCTTTATGCGCAGCAAGGGCTTTACCTGTTTCTACTTCACCTTGAACAAGATTAATTACACCTGCAGGTAAACCGGCTTTTTCCCATAGTTTAAGCGTAAGCTCTGCCACCATTGGCGTAAGCTCTGATGGCTTAAATACCACGGTGTTACCAGCTAAAAGCGCTGGCACAATGTGCCCATTAGGTAAGTGCCCAGGGAAGTTATATGGGCCAAATACGGCAACTACACCGTGTGGTTTATGACGGATCATCGCACGCCCTACTGGCATAGCGTTTTCAACGTCGCCAGTGCGCTCTAAAAATGCTTTTTCAGAAATGGCAATTTTACCTACCATTGCGCCCGCTTCTGTACGCGTTTCCCACAGTGGCTTACCGGTTTCTTGGGCAATCGCTACAGCAAGCTCTTCGCTGTGCTCTTTAAGTGTTGCTGCAAAGGTTTTAACTATCTCTAGGCGCTCGCTAAAGCTTTTATCTGCCCAGCTGTAAAATGCTTCGCGCGCCGAATTTACCGCGCTATCTACTTGCTCTGCAGTCGCTGAAGATGCCTGCCAAATAACGTCGTTATTTGCAGGGTTTACTGAGTTAAATGCGTTGCCTTGGCCTTGTGACCACTGACCATTAATAAATTGTGCAGGATGAGTCATTATACTTTCTCCTTAATTAAACTGGGGTTGCGCTTACGGTGTCGCCCGATTGTAGCTGTAGGGCATCGGCTATTTGTTGCGATAAAATAAGGCTGCTTGCACGCTCATCAAAGCTAAGCGCTGCAACCGTTGCACGGTAATCTTCTAACTTGCCGTTAGCAAGCAGTACCATGGTATCGCCCGATGCTTCGCCTATTTCTACTTTAAAGTCTTTTGCATTACGAATAGTGGCAATGTTATCTACTTTTGCTTCTACTGTGGGACCCGCATCAAAAATATCGACGTAACCGTTGAAGGTAAATCCTTCATTTTTTAATAGCTCAATAGCTGGGCGTGTGTTGTCGTGTACTTTACCAATCACCGCTTGAGCGTCTTTGCTCAGCAAGTTTACGTAAATTGGGTACTTTGGCATTAGTTCAGCAATAAACACTTTTTGTCCTATACCTGTTAGGTAATCGGCGGTAGGAAAGTCCATTGAGAAAAAGTGCTCTTCTAGCCACTGCCAAAACGGGCTGCTGCCGTTTTCGTCAGACACGCCGCGCATTTCTGCTATTACTGTTTGTGCAAAACGCTGCTCATGTTGTTTTATAAACATAAAGCGCGCTTTTGAAAGAAGTTTACCGTTACAGTTTTTACGATAGCCATCTTTCAAAAATAAGGTACATAGTTCTGTCGCGCCGGTGTAGTCGTTACATAGGGTTAAAATATCAACCGCTTTGTATACATCTAACGTGCGTGATGAGTGAATTACTTTACTTAAGTGGTAATGATAAAACGCATCATCAAGCCCTACTGCAGCTTCAATAGCTGAAGTACCGACTACTTCACCGGTTTCGGTATCTTCAAGAACAAACAGGTAGCCTTCGTCACCAGGTTGTGACGTTTGTTTAGCAAATGAACTTACAGAATGGTCAATTTTCTTTTGCAGTAACTCTTCGTTTAACGGCAAAGATGTAAAACCATGGCCCGATTCGTGGGCAATTTTTAATAATGCTGCGTAATCATTTTGCTGGATTGGGCGAAGGATCATCATGAGTCCGCTTGCTCCCTTATCAATAACGGTAAATAGAATATGCAGGGCAAGCAGGCTTGCCCTTAATAAGGTGGTTTAACGCGCTTAAGCGTTTACTACGCTTGCTACTGCTTTTTCAAAACGCGCCATACCTTCGCGAATATCCGCTTCGGTGATTACTAACGATGGCGTAAAGCGTACTACATCAGCACCCGCTACAAGCGACATAAGCCCTTGCTCGGTAGCTGCTACTAAAAACTCTTTAGCACGGCCTTTGTATTGCTCGTTAACGGCTGCACCAATTAATAAACCTTGGCCACGAATTTCGCTAAACACGTTGTATTTTTCGTTTACCGCGTTAAGAAGCTCGTTAAATAATGCTGCTTTTTCTTTTACGCCCGCCAGTACTTCAGGGGTATTTACAGTATCAAATGCAGCTTCAGCAACTGCACACGCCAGTGGGTTACCACCGTAAGTAGAACCATGAGTCCCTACTTTTAAGTGCTGTGCAATCTCAGTAGTAGTTAGCATAGCGCCAATAGGGAAACCGCCGCCAAGTGCTTTAGCTGACGTTAAAATATCAGGCACTACGTTTAAACCTTGGTATGCGTATAGCTCACCAGTACGGCCAACACCTGTTTGTACTTCATCAAAAATAAGCAGTGCATTGTGTTTAGTACATAGCTCACGAACGCCTTGTGCAAATTCGTCAGTTGGCGAAATAATACCGCCCTCACCTTGCAGTGGCTCCATCATTACGGCACATGTTTTGTCGCTAATTAGCGCTTCAAATGCAGCTAGGTCATTGTAATCACAATGTACGATGTCGCCTGGCTTAGGACCAAAACCATCTGAGTATGCAGCTTGACCGCCTACGGTTACGGTAAAGAACGTACGACCGTGAAAACCTTTGTTAAATGAGATAATTTGTGATTTTTCAGCACCAAATTTATCAAGTGCAAAACGACGAGCTAATTTAAGTGCAGCTTCGTTTGCTTCTGCGCCTGAGTTTGCAAAGTAAACTTTTTCAGCAAAGGTCGCATCGACCATTTTTTTAGCTAAACGCAGCGCAGGCTCGTTAGTCATTACGTTTGATAGGTGCCAAATTTTTTCGCCTTGCTCTTTTAATGCACCTACTAATGCAGGATGGCAATGGCCAAGACAGTTAACAGCAATACCACCGGCAAAGTCGATAAATTCTTTACCTTGTTGATCCCATACGCGAGAGCCTTCGCCTCGAACAGGAATAACGCTTGAAGGCGCGTAGTTAGGAACCATTACGTGATCAAATAATTCGCGATTGACTGTCATTTTTTTTCCTCTTAATTGTGAGCAACACAAAACATCAAAATAGGTGTTTGGTTATAAATGTAACCAAGATATTTACGCACTAAATAGCAAAAGGTTGAGCGTAAAACTGCCTTGTGGTTCAATTTTCAGGCGCTCATTATTTCAGATATTTGTGGTGCTGTCTCGTTAAAAACTTTCATGCAGGCCTTTAAAATAAAGGCCTTGGGATATTATTTCATAGATAGTGAATAACTATCTGCATAGAAAATAAATGTCATTTTTTAATACTTATGCGCCTGCGCAGTGAGTCGCGCCTTACATTAAGTGCTTAAAGCGAGGTGTGCTTGGGGAGATGTTAATGAATGAATAGTCGCAAAAAAATTAACAAAAAATTCAATAGTTAATGAAAATTTGCCGCCATCAGCGGCAAATTACCTATATAAGGACCAGCGAGTAAGCTGCTTTTTAGTCAATTTGAATAGCTAGGTTGGTAAAATTGCTTGTTTCGAGGGCTTTTAGCTCATTTTTAGTGAATTGGTGATACGAAAACCATGCCTGCATTTCATCTTGTTCAATAAGTTGGTGCTGTTTTAGATTTAAATACTGCGAATAGCATCGCGCTTTAAGCATGACTTCACTCATAGGGAAAACATCACTACTTTGCTCAATACCATGAACAAGTTGCGCCATGACATGATTAAACGGCAAAAACTTAAAAGCCATTTTTCGAATAACTTTAGCACTTAACTCAAGCGACTTATTACTTAACAACGTGGTTAAAAATAAGGGATCTGGCTTTAGCTCCATCAATGCCGTGTGTAAATCTTTTTGCTGTGCTTCGCGTGCTATTTGCACTTTACGTTGCCATACCTGTTCAAAGGTTTTTAAGTACAAACGTACTAAGGCAATACGCCCTACATCTATAAGCATGCCCAGTGTAAACGCATGTACGGGGTTTACATCGTTAAGCTCTGCAATTTTTTGCGCGGCAATTGCATTGGCCATGGCGGCATCGCGCAAGCGGCGTTTTAATAATGGAAATGGCTCTGTGCTGTGTGGCATCCAATGGCGCATAGCAAAAGTAGGAATTACCAATTGTAAGTTATCAAGGCCAATATAGCGCAGTGCAAGTGCGGGGCTGTCTACTTTAACTGAGGTACTTTTGCTGCGCTGCTTTCGGTAGTAAGGCAGGTTTACCAATGACACTAATTCGCGGCCAAGCCAACTAGAATCATTTACCAATGGCTCTAAACGCCCAACACTTGCCGACTTAACCGCCAGTATATCTAGCATGGTAGCAACGTTATCTTCTATGCCTATGGTGTTTTGAATAACAGCATCCATATCTTCTAATTGCTTAAATATGGCTGTTTCTATTACTTTATGAAGTTGCTTGCTCGCTTGTGCTCGGTACTTATGATGCGCGGTGCTACTTTGCTGGCGTTTATGCTGTGCGGCAACTTCTACTTCTAATAAAGTGCGTTGCTTCATTGGTTCGCCATAATCAATTTCCAGCGTATGAATAAAGCCAATTTGTTGATGTGCAAAACTATGGCCAAGCAGCAAGTCGTGAGCACGCTGGTCAAGCATTGAGGCTATTCGCTTTTGCGACGCAAGTTCAGTCATAAAGTCCATTCAGTATAAGTCTTACCATTCGGTGGTTACTGTAAGGTTAGAAGCGAGATAAAAAGTTAGCAAGCAATTCGAGCCCTTGAGTTGTTAAAATAGCCTCGGGATGAAATTGCACACCTTCAAGAGCAAGCTCTGTGTGAAGTAGCCCCATAATTTCGTCAAACTCACCTTGCTCGGTTTGGCTCCATGCGGTAATGGCTAATTCACTCGGTAAACTGTGTTTTTCTACCACCAGCGAGTGATAACGACACACAGTAAGCGGGTTTTCTAAACCGGTAAATACCCCCTTATTATTATGAACAATAGGTGAGGTTTTACCATGCATGACTTGCTTAGCACGTATAACCTTGCCCCCTAGCGCTTGCGCGATGGTTTGATGCCCTAAGCAAATACCCAAAATAGGGTAAATGCCTTTTAGCTGCTCAACGACATTGAGTGACACGCCCGCTTCGTTTGGCGTACAAGGCCCCGGAGAAATAACAATATGCTTGGGGTTAAGTTGCTTAATTTGCGCAACAGATATTTCGTCATTACGCTTTACCAGCACCTCTTGGTTTAAGCGCTGAAAGTATTGTACTAGGTTATAAGTAAACGAATCGTAGTTGTCGATCATCAACAGCATTACACAACGACCTTATTTAATAATGTAGTGCTCTTTGCTCACATGTGTGGCTTGTAAAATGAGCGATAGAAGCTTTTATAGGGCCATTCTATCACTAATAATTACCCAACATACATTAGCAAAATGCCTTAAAAACTTACGCCTTTAGCTAAAAATGCTTCAAATTCGTTTGCTGGTATTGGCCGGCTTAACAAGTACCCTTGAATTAGGTCGCAGTTATACTCTTTTAGTTTTTCAAGTTGGGCATGCTCTTCTACACCTTCGGCGATAATATCGAGCCCTAAGTTTTTAGCTAATTGGCAAATACTCAATACTAAAGCCTGATCCCGTGTGTCTGTGGCCATATTGCGCACAAACGACTGATCTATTTTTAATTTATTAACCGGAAAACGCTGTAAGTAACCCAGCGACGAATAGCCCGTACCAAAGTCATCAATTGATAAGCTAATACCCAGTGCACTCAGCGCCTGCAGTACTGAAATACCAAACTCTTCATCGTCCATAATGGCGGTTTCGGTAATTTCTAGCTCAATTAAATGCGCGGGCACGTTAAAGTGCGCCAACCGCTGTTTTATGCTTTGCACAAAGTCTTGCTGTGTAAATTGCCTTGCCGATATATTAATAGCCAAGCGGATATTTAAGTTTTGCTGATGCCATTTTTTAGCTTGGGCAAAGGCACTATCGAGTATCCATTCGCCTAATGGCAATATAAACCCGCTGTGCTCGGCAATAGGAATAAACTGCGCCGGAGAGACAAACTTCCCATCATCAAACCACCTAATTAAACATTCGCAGCTGTTTATGGTTTGCGATTTAAGGTGCATTTTAGGCTGAAAATAAAGCTCAAACTGCTGCTTTTCAATCGCGGTATCAAGGCGCCGAGCAATATGCAGCTGTTGGGCGTGCTTAACTCCGCTTTCGGTATCAAAATGAGCGTAGGGAATATTACGTTTTACCGCCTCTTCTAAGGCAATATTGGCGTGCAGTAGCAGCGTTTTATAGTCATTACTAGTTGGGTAGCGTGTTACACCGCAGTTAAAGCTCATGCGCATTTCACCGTACGGTGTGCTGATAGCCTGGCTTAAACGGCTTTGTACGCCTTTGAGTAAGTCATCTAGGGTTGTTGAGCAATCTTTCTCGGTATAAATAACCACAAAGTTAGCATCGGCAATGTGGTAAAAAGTCAGTTTGTTTTTACTTTTTAACTGCTGAGAAAATTTATTAGCGCTGCGCGATAAGTGCATAGCAAAGGCATTTATACACTCGTTAGCCCCCGATAAACCATATTGCTCAAGCAATAGCTTAAAGTGGCTTACATCAATCAGCATTAAACTAAAAGGCTGCTCAAGCGAAATTAGCTCATTGGTGTATGTTTCTAAACTGGCTTGGTTAGGCAACTTTGAATACGGGTGGTGAAAGGCTAAATACTCTAATGAGCGCTCTGCCTCAAATTGCTCTGTTACATCGCGTATGTGTATATCAAAGGCATCTATTTCTTGCAGCCAATGTATTTGGTAAGTGAGGTAATGGTTATCTAGCTGTGTATAAAAACGCTCAACATGACTAGCCGACTGCTTAGTGTCTATTAGTTGCTGCTTTATATTAGGGCTGAGTAATGCAATGGGCGTACTGTGTTTATCGCTTACATACGCTTTATGCATAGCAATAGCGGCAGGGTTACAGTAGTTAAGCTCAAGGTTGGCACTTAAACTCACAATTGGGTTAGGGTTGCGCGTTGGGAATAGCGCTAAACGTTCGTTACGGGTACTAAGTTTTATAAATTTAGATGCGTAACGCCCTGTATAAATGCTTACCAGCACTATGGCAAACGTAAACAAAAACACAATATTGACTGTGGTGTGCAAGTTGCTTTCGGTGTCTTTGTAGCCGCTATCAACCGCATTTGAAATAACCGTTTCTGCATTTGTTAAGTGCCCCATCACTTGGGCTTGCAGTTCGGTGAGTTGCTCTAGTTGCTCTCTGGCTAAATCCCAACTAGTGCTGCTGCTTGATAGGTTTTCGTGTAATTTAAGTGCTAAGTCTAAACCACTTTTAAACTCATCACTTAAACTACTTTCTAGCGCTAATGTACTGTGGTTTTGATCTAGGTTTTTTATCAGCGCAAGTATACGTACATGGTTTTCTAAAAAGTCGATTAAATAAAGTTCACGCTTACTCGTTGCGTAATACTCATATAATAAGCGCTCTTGCTTTACTAGGTAGGTTTCGATTAATCGAATATCGCGTAGCGCCGGAATTTGTTGTTCCATTAAGGTCGATGAGGTGCGCTTAATGGTTTCTGCCTGATAATAAACCATCGCAGACAGTACACAACCTACCAGCACAATACCGATATAAAACTGCTTAGCTTTACTGGCAAATTTATTAGTGAATATTTTCATATAAACGCTTGATCTGACCCTAAAATATTAACAACTCATTTTAAAGCGTAATTATATACGATTAATAAAAGCACTATTGTTTATATTTGGTTATAAAAAAGGGTGCGCAAACGTTAATCAGGCGGGCATAAAAAAGAAAGAGGCCGGCGAGAATGCCGGCCTTAATGATACCAATCCGCAATAATACTTAATCATTTTCAGGGGCTAAACGTGTCGCTATCTACGTTAAAAAATTCTCATTTAGAGCAACTAAATAGCGAATTTTTTGCCTTGCTATCAACACGCTTTTCCATCCTCAAAATAGATCACTTCATTATGCGGATTGGTATAATTTATTGTACAGAAATAACAACTTTACCCATAGCTTGGCCACTTGCTAAGCGGTCATGCGCTTTAGCGGCTTCTTCTAAACTAAAGTCTTGCTCATCAAGTACTGGGCGCATACCGCCTGCTTCAACAATTTGTGCAAGTTTAGTCAGTTTGTCGCCGTGGTCTTGACGGTTAAAGTCGTGGATCATTGGAATAAGCATAAAGATTACGTTTAACGATAACCCTTTAAAGTGTACAGGGCTTAAATCTACTTCTAATAAAGAAAGCGTTGTAGATACCTGTGCATTTAGCTTTGCTGCAGCAAATGAGTTAGTCAGGTTACCACCACCTACGGTGTCAAATACCATGTCAAAACCAACGTTGCTTGTGTGTTTTTCAACGTACTGCTCTACGGTTTCGTCTTTAAAGTTTATGCCTGTAGCGCCAAAGCTTTCTATTAGTGCTAGTTGCTCTGCGTTACCGCCAGTTGAGTAAACATCAGCGCCAAAATGCTTAGCTAGTTGTACTGCTAAATGGCCTACACCACCTGCGCCGCCATGTACTAATACTTTTTGGCCTGCACTTACACTTGCACGTGTTAAGCCTTCAAGTGCTGTAATACCTACAAGTGGAATAGCGGCTGCTTCTTTCATGCTTAGATTTTTAGGTTTGTGAGCGATTAAGCGCTTATCAGCAAGAATAAACTCAGCAAGTGCACCTGGTAAATCGCCTAGGCCACCAGCACAACCGTAAATTTCGTCGCCTACTGCAAAGCCTGTTACGCCTTCGCCAACAGCTTCAACGGTGCCTGCAAAGTCCATCCCTAAAATGCCCGGTAGTTTTGGAGCAAAGGGTAAGTCAGCACCCATTTGACGAATCATCATATCAATTGTATTTACGCTTGTTGCAGCAATACGAACTAACACATTACCTGCTGTTACTTGTGGTTTTGCAACCTCAGCTGCTACAAACTCTTCAGTGCCACCAAAATTATTAATTGTCATTGCTTTCATGGGTATTGCCTCTGTTATCTGTTGATAAGTAATTATGTAATGAAGCTTCATTGTAGACACACCCTTTACAAATGATAATAAGGCTAAACATACAATCAGTTTCAAAATAATATTTATAATAGAGTTTAAAAATCACTCCATCACTGTTTAAAAGTAGGTGTTAAACAACATCCTACTAGTCGCTGCGCTATATCAATTTAAACTAGCTATGGTTGATTTATTATTGCCTAAGCCCCAGAGTAATATATGAAAAGGTAGTAATTCACTTAAGTAACTCATTTATCCTACTAAGGAGCGAATATGTTAGGCGAAGACCACTCACTTACCAATGACTTTCCACAGTACCTAAATACCATTGCAGAGCTAAATAAAAGCGACACAGAATTTGCTAAAAAGGCAGATAAATACGACAAGCTAGATAAAGAGATTCGTGTTTTAGAGCTTAAAGATGCGCCCATTAGCGATGAGCAAATGAATCAACTAAAACATGAGCGTTCAGAATTAAAAGATTGGTTGTACGAGCGTTTACAACAAGAGTAATGTTTCACACAAAAAAAAGAGTTCACCGTTAGGTGAACTCTTTGACGATCAACAAAGGGTAAAACATTTAAAACACATATCGGCTTTATAAAAAACAACTAGGCCTTATAAGGCATGAGTAAAATCTTTTCGCGTTAATTTACTACTAGCTATCAGCATTTAGCTGAGCAAGCAGGCTATCTAACGTATCAACTAACTGCTGATTTTTAGTAGGGTTGAGCGCATCTGGATGTGGCGGTGCAAAGCGCTCTGCATCGTTATCGAAATAAAGGCCAGTGGCATCTTTAAATTCGTCACTTAATGCGGCGCGGCAAAAAATATCAGCGCCTAGTTTTAAGTCGCCACCAGCAAGCCCGTAGGCATCTTTTACCATTTTACTACCTAGTAACGACTTAGGGTTTACCGCAACAACTAACGGCCCGTTACCTTTAAGTGCTAAACCTAAGTGACGCGACCACATAGTAATAGCCAATTTGCTTTGCGCGTAGGCTGCGCTATCTGATAGTGGCTTTTTGCCCACTAACGAGTCAAAGTTAACGCTAGTTTGTGCAGCCGATGACACGTTAACCACACGTGATTGCGTGTTCATTACAGGCAGTAACGCTTTAGTAAGTAAATAAGGCGCTAACGTATTAACTGCAAAACGTGCATCTAGCCCATTTACAGTAGTGATATTTGCCAATTTATAAACACCGGCGTTATTAATAACTACATCAAGTATTTTATTCGCGTTTTGTAAGTCGGCTAACACTGACTGAGCCAAGGTGTTTACTTGCGCCATATCGCTTAAATCGGCAATGTAGGTGGCTGTGCTTGCTTGCGGGTAATCAGCGTTTAAGCTTGCTTGTACAGTATTTAACTTGTCCTGGTTGCGGCCATGTAATAATACAGTATGCCCTTGCGCTAACAACATTTTAGCGGTCTCTAGGCCAATACCGTCGGTGGCACCGGTTAATAAAATTGTTTTTTTCATGTTGAACGTTCCTTTTTGTATTAAGACTTTGGCCATTGCATTAACGACAAATTACACACGCATTAGCTCACTGCTATTTGCTAATAGTACCACCACTTTTAGCGACTAATAATTAGTGGCTCAGTAGAATCAGTTTATAGAATTAATTGATAAACCTATGCGCCCTTATTAAGTAGGTATAGCCATTGTGCCTTTGCTTGGGTGAATTTTAAGCGTTTATTTGAAATAACGAGCAATCATAACTATTGTTTTTAAATTACCTTAATAGTAGTATTTATCATATAAATACACTTTTCGAGAAAACACATGAAAGTTTTAGTTACAGGCGGTATGGGTTATATAGGTAGCCACACATGTATTGCCCTTCATGAGGCAGGCATTACCCCAGTTATTTACGACAACTTATCTAACGCAAGCCCCCGTGTGCTTGATCAACTCGAAAAAATTACCGGCACCCGTTTTGAGTTTATTTTAGGTGACATTCAAGACGAGCAGCAGTTTAAACTTGCCCTTAAACACAGCCAAGCTGAGGCTGTGTTTCACTTTGCAGCACTTAAAGCGGTAGGTGAATCAACCGAGCAACCACTGCGTTATTACCAAAACAATGTGTCGGGCACATTAAGCATGCTACAAAACATGCAAGAGGTAGGCGTTAACCATATTATATTTAGCTCATCGGCCACTGTGTACGGCGAGCCAGACTACCTACCTATTGATGAAAAACACCCTATACGCGCTACTAACCCATATGGTTGGACTAAAGTGATGGTTGAACAAGCCATGCAAGACGTATGCAATGCTAACAGCCAATTTATGGGCATTGCTCTTCGCTACTTTAACCCTGTTGGTGCACACCCAAGCGGCTTATTAGGCGAAAGCCCAAATGGTATCCCAAATAACTTAATGCCGTTTATTGCTCAAACTGCGGTAGGTAAACGCGAAGTGGTTAATATTTTTGGTGACGACTACGACACCAAAGATGGCACCGGCGTGCGCGACTATATTCACGTTTTAGATTTAGCTAAAGGCCATGTAGCGGCCTTTATGCAACACAAAACAGATACCGCCTTTCATGCTTACAACTTAGGCACAGGCCAAGGGTATTCGGTGCTTGATATGATCAAAGCATTTAGCGCATCAGCCAATAAAGATATTCCTTATAAAAGTGCACCGCGCCGAGCAGGCGATATTGCCTGTAATTACGCCGATGCCACAAAAGCGCAAACCACCCTTAACTGGCACGCAGAACTAACACTGAGCGACATGACTAACGACACATGGCGCTGGCAAACTAATTACCCAAGTGGGTTGGAGAGTTAACATGGCTTTATTAGAAAGTACTCACAGACGTAAAAACCCGCTAACGGGACGCTGGGTATTAGTATCACCGCATCGTAATAACCGCCCGTGGTTAGGCGCTACAGAAGCAGTAAACGAAAGCGTACTACCAAAACACGATGAAAGCTGCCCACTTTGCCCAAGCAACACCCGTGCAAATGGCGACAGCAACCCAGATTACAAATACACCCATGTATTTAGAAATGACTTTGGCGCACTTACCCCTAATGAGAGCGAGCAATCGCAAAGCTTGGACTCAGACAGCGATTTATTTATTGCTGATGAAGCAAGCGGCGAATGCCGTGTAATTTGTTTTTCGCCAGAGCATAACAAAACACTGCCAGAGCTTGAGCACGATGCCCTACACGAAGTAGTAAAAACCTGGAAAGACAACTACACAGAACTTGCACAACACTATGAATGTGTTCAGGTGTTTGAAAATAAAGGCGAGATCATGGGTTGCTCGCAACCTCATCCACACGGCCAAGTATGGGCGCATTCGCACTTATCAACCGAAATAGAAGCCGAAGATACCCAGCAGCTTGCCTATTTTAAAAAGCATGGCAGCGCGATGCTTGCCGATTACGTGCAAAAAGAGCAAGCAGATAAAACCCGCGTCGTATTTGAAAACGAGCACTGGCTTGTTGTGGTGCCATTTTGGGCAGCGTGGCCGTTTGAAACACTGCTTGTAACTAAAGATAACATTCAAAACTTTAGCCAGCTAAACGATGCGCAAACAGACGCCCTAGCACAAGCGCTTAAAGTATTAACCACTAAATACGACAACGTATTTAATTGTAGCTTCCCGTATTCTATGGGGTGGCACAATGCACCGGCTAATCGTGGCTCAGATGAGCAACATTGGCGCTTACATGCTCATTTTTACCCGCCGCTACTTCGCTCTGCCACCGTTAAAAAACATATGGTTGGCTACGAAATGTTAGGTGAAAGCCAGCGCGATTTAAGCGCAGAAACAGCTGCCTCTATTTTACAAGCAGCCAGTACCACACACTACAAAAAAACAGCAGGACACACAGATGACGCTTAACGATTTTCAACAACAATTTTTATCACTGTACGGTGCGCCTGCTCAAGGTATTGCTGCAGCACCTGGGCGTGTAAACCTAATTGGCGAATTTACCGATTATAACGACGGCTTTGTATTTCCGTGCTCGTTAGAGTTTCGTACTCAAGTTATGTTTAAAGAGCGCGACGACAACATCATTACCGTGCATTCGTTAAATTACCCAGGCGAAAAAGACAGCTTTCGTGTTGATGAAGACATCAGCGAAGGGCAATCGCAATGGGGTAACTATATCCGTGCCGTGTCATTTGTACTAAAGCGCGCGGGCCATACTTTACGCGGCGCCGATTTACTTATTGACAGTAACTTACCGCAAGGCAGTGGCTTATCTTCATCGGCGGCATTAGAAGTGGCCATTGGTGGTATGTTTAACCATATTGCACAGCTTGGTTTAAGCGAAGAAAAAATTGCCTTACTAGGCCAAGAAGCCGAAAACGACTTTATGCATTGCCAATCGGGCATTATGGATCAGCTTATTTCGGCAAAAGGCGAAAACGGCCATGCGCTTTTAATTGACTGTGAAAACCTAGCAACTGAATCAGTAAAAGTACCCGATGATTTAAACATTGTTATTGTTAACTCTAACTACCCACGTAAATTGGTAGATAGCGAGTACAACCAACGTCGTGTTGACTGTGAGCAAGCAGCTGCAAAAATGAATGTAGCCACGCTTCGTAAAGCCACCATGGACACGCTTGAAGCAACTAAAGATGCACTAAGCGAAAACGAATACAAACGTGCACACCATGTAATTAGCGAAAACGAGCGTGTAATTGCAGCAACTAAAGCGCTGCAAAATAACGACATTGATACGCTGCGCGAGCTAATGGCGGCATCGCACCAATCGCTTAAGCATTACTTTGAAGTAACCGTACCAGCGACCGACGGCCTAGTAGAAATTTGTAAAGAAGCGATGGGCGAACGCGGTGCAGTACGTATGACCGGTGGCGGCTTTGGCGGTGCGATTGTGTGTTTATGCCGTGATGCAGAAGTACCACTTATTAAAGCAGCGGTTGAGCAGCACTACTTTGAGCGTTTTAATTTAAATGCCGACATTTACGTATGTTCAGCAGGTTCAGGGTTACAAATTACGTCTTTTTAAACATCATTAAGGAATAAGCATGGCAAAGGTTAATTGGGGTATTATTGGGTGTGGCAATATTGCTCACACCTTTGCTAAAAGCATTGCGCATTGCGCTAATGCACAGCTTATTGGCGCTGCATCGACCAGCGAGCAACGCGCAAAAGAATTTGCCACACACTATTCAGTTAAAGGCTATGAGAGCTACCAGGCCCTTATGCAATGCCCACACATTGACGCCATATATATTGCTAATACCCACGAGCAACACTTTAAAACTATTGCGCAATGCTTAGTGCACGATAAGCATGTACTCAGCGAAAAGCCCATTACTGTTAATGCACAGCAACTCACAACCCTTAGCCAGTTAGCCGAACAACAAAACTGCTTTTTAATGGAAGGTGTTTGGATGCGCTTTTTACCTGCCATAGTAAAACTGCAGCAGTTATTAAGCGAGGGCGTAATAGGCAAAGTACACAGTGTTAATGCCAACTTTAGCCTAGCGGGCAACTTTGCTGACTCACACCGTTTAATGAACCCTGCGACTGCAGGTGGCGCATTGCTTGATTTAGGTATTTACCCTATATCGATTGCCGATGTGGTATTTAATAAAGCCCCTGAACAAGTTAAATCATTAGTACATAAAAGCACGACCGGCGTAGATGAGCGCAGTGTAACCCTTATAAATTACGGCCAAGGGCAATTTGCGCAGCTTAGTAGCGCGTTACAACAAAATGGCCCTACCGAAGCCTATATTTTAGGGGAGCACGGGTATATTCGCATTGCTGAATTTGTTGGTGCACAGTCGCTAGAGCTTCATTTAAACGCACAACAAGTACAGCAGTTTGACTTTAGTTTTAATGACGATGAAAACTTTAAATTTGAAATTGCTCACGTTAGCGAATGTATTTTACAACAACAAACACAAAGCAATGTATTACCGCTCAGCACAAGCCTGCGGGTAATGCACACAATGGATACGCTTCGGGCGCAGTGGCAGCTTAAATACAGTGATAGCGTTGAAGCCCATCAGCTAGATTAATAATAAAAAATACACACAACAAGGATACACAATGACAACCACACACACGTTAAAGGCGCTTTCAAAAGCCTTGCTGCTAGCAACGGGCTGCTTAACAGCAAGTACTGTTTTTGCAGATCAAAAAACGCCAGAGCAACTCTACCCACCTTTAACCAGCGAAGTACTTCCTGAGCTTGCTGCTAAAGGTAGTTACAGCGTTGGCGTACAAACGCTTGATTTAATAAATCCCGCGCAGTTTGACCCTGCAACCCAAGGGAAAAAAGATCGCCCTTTAAAAGTAGAAGTGTGGTACCCAGCAGCAAACAGTGCAAACGCACCCTTAACCAGCTACAGCGACCTAACCCGTACAGGTAAAGCGTTTACCTTACAAGCCGATGCCATGCGCGATGTAGCCATTAATAACAAAGAGCACTACCCTGTTATTGTGCTCTCACACGGTTATACCGGCTATCGTACAATTATGTATTACTTAGGCGAACATTTAGCATCGCATGGGTACATTGTGGCAGCCATAGATCATACCGACTCAACCAATGCAGATGTTGATTTTAAAAATGCGCCGTTTTCGGGCTTTTTTAGTACCCTTATTAACCGCTCACGCGATCAACAATTTGTACTTAACTACTTTAACGAACAAAACAACTTTGCCAGCAAGCAAGTAGATAACAAAAAAGCAGGCGTAATTGGTTACTCTATGGGTGGTTTTGGCGCGGTTAATACAATTGGTGGCTGTTATGACTTTAACGAGCAAACCACTGCAATGTTTACCGGTATGAAAGACCCTGCACAAATTAAACAAGTGCAGCAATTACTCAATAGCTGCGCAGGTGGGCAATATAAAAATCCGAAAGTAGATACACGCATAAAAGCTATGGTGGCCTTTGCGCCTTGGGGCGGGCAACATAACTTATTTAATGCCAGTGCTATGCAAAACATTAAAGTGCCTTCGCTTTATATCGCGGGTAGCTTAGATGATATATCCGGTTATGAAGGCATTAAAAACCTATATAACCAAACGGGCAGCACCGACAAGTACCTGCTTACTTACAAAAATGCGCGCCATAATATTGCGCCGCACCCTGCTCCTGCTATTGCCAAACGTAGCAGCGAATTAGATATAGGCCATTACTACGAGCCATCGTGGTCAATGCGCACCCTAAACGAGACCAACAAACACTTTGTACTTGCTATGATGGACTGCCACGTAAAAGGCATTACCAGCCAATGTGAATACCTAGACTTACCACAAAATGGCGACCAAGCTGTGGTTAATGGTAAGCCACTACCAGCATGGCATGGGTTTGATAATCGTTTTTCTACTGGTATGGATTGGCAACAAGCTAAACCGCGCACCAAGTAACACAAACTTTGGCGGCTATTTTTATATTTAGCCGCATACGCACTTAAAATAATGCTGCTATAAAACACCTGTTATTTAAAAGAGTTAGCAAATAAAAACAGCGTGCTTATTTTTTAAACGGCTATTTTAAGAAAAAATCATTGCCATTAATGTAAGTTAAAGGCAATCTAGTCATATATAAGATAAGATAAATAACACAAATATCATGTCAAAATACATACTCTCAATTGATCAAGGAACCACAAGCTCTCGGGCCATCTTGTTTACAAAAGATGCAGACGTTTTTGGCTCAGCACAACAAGAATTTTCGCAGCATTTTCCACAAAATGGTTGGGTAGAACACGACCCTAACGATATTTGGCAAACCGTGCTAAGTACCAGCCGCGAAGTATTAGCAGATAAAAACGTTAAGCCTGAAGAAATTATTGCCATTGGTATCACCAACCAACGTGAAACCACTTTAGTGTGGAACAAAAAAACCGGCAAACCTATTTATAACGCCATTGTGTGGCAAGACCGCCGCACCAGCGATTACTGCGAAAGCCTAAGCACTGACGAGCTTTGCCAAACCATAAGCGATAAAACCGGCTTACTGCTAGACCCGTATTTTTCGGCCACTAAAGTACGCTGGATTTTAGACAACGTTGAAGGCGCACGCGAACAAGCTCTTGCAGGTGAACTGGCGTTTGGTACCGTTGATACCTACTTACTATGGCAGTTAACCGGTGGTAAAGAGCACCGCACCGACGCCACCAATGCATCACGCACTATGTTATTTAATATTCATACTCAGCAATGGGATCAAGAACTCCTCGATTTATTCGAAATTCCTGAATCTAT
Organism: Pseudoalteromonas sp. Angola-30; assembly: GCF_028599215.1. Lineage (NCBI taxonomy): Bacteria > Pseudomonadati > Pseudomonadota > Gammaproteobacteria > Alteromonadales > Pseudoalteromonadaceae > Pseudoalteromonas > Pseudoalteromonas sp. Angola-30. The sequence goes on along the minus strand of NZ_JAQREI010000009.1, from coordinate 96,283 downwards.
GCTGCCCCAAGTGATGGACTCAGCCGACGAATTTGGCTCAACCAGCGATGAGATTTTTGGCGCACCTATACGCGTATGTGGTATTGCCGGCGACCAGCAAGCAGCCCTTGTTGGCCACGCATGTTTTGAACAAGGTATGGCAAAAAGTACTTACGGTACGGGCTGTTTTTTAATGCTGAATACCGGCGAAAAAGCGCTTACCTCTGAAAACCGCTTACTAACCACGGTGGCTTACAGGCTAAATGGCAAACCAACATATGCCATTGAAGGCAGCATTTTTATGGCAGGCGCCACGATGCAGTGGATTGTTGAAGGCTTAAAACTATTAAGCCATGCCGGAGAGAGCGAATCGTTAGTAAAAGATGTACCGCTTGATCATGGGGTATTTTTAGTGCCTTCGTTTACAGGTTTAGGCGCGCCCTACTGGGACCCAAATGCGCGTGGCGCTATTTTAGGTTTAACCCGCGACTCTGGCATTAGCACCATTGTTGCAGCTGCACTGCAATCGGTTGGGTATCAAACCAAAGACTTACAAAAAGCAATGGAACGTGATGGCTTACGCCCAAGCGTGTTACGGGTAGATGGCGGTATGGTTAAAAATAACTGGGTACTGACCTTTTTATCAAACATTTTAGGCGCAACAGTAGAGCGCCCAACAGTGACCGAAACCACCTCTTTAGGCGTAGCATACTTAGCAGGCTTACAAACCGGTGTGTATGAGTCAACTGAGCAATTAGCAAAAATGTGGACCTGCGACCGTCGCTTTGAGCCAACAATGAGCGCTGACGAACGTAACGATTTATACGCAAAGTGGCAACACTGTGTAGCGCAAGTTTGTCTCTCTAGTGACGATAGCAAACAAGCGTAATACGCCTAGCCGCTAATTAGAATTAGCGGCTTACAAAACACCGGCAACTGCGCTTAAATGGCGCGTTGTACGCTGTATGTTTTAAAAAGATCAGGATTAAAAATTAACAAGCAAAAAGCGCGGTTATCTATTGTCAAATAAGAGCCGCAGCTTTATGATGCTATATGTCTTATTTATATTACAAATAAAAAGGTTAGCTCGGTGGAATTAGCAGATAACGAATACGACCTACTCGTCGTCGGTGGCGGTGTAAACGGCACTGGAATAGCAGCTGATGCAGCAGGCAGAGGATTAAAAGTTCTATTGTGTGAACAATCAGACCTTGCCAGTGCAACGTCTTCAAATAGTTCTAAGCTGATCCACGGCGGTTTACGCTACCTTGAACATTACGAATTTAGATTAGTAAAAGAAGCCTTGGCTGAGCGCGAAGTGCTGCTTAAAAATGCCCCGCATATTATGTGGCCGCTTACCTTTAGGCTACCGCACCAATCCCACCTACGCCCAGCATGGATGATCCGCATTGGCTTATTTATGTACGACAACCTAGCTAAGCGCGAAACACTTGCTGGCTCGCGTGGCATTAAGTTTGGTGAAAACAGCGTATTAGAACCTTCAATTACCAAAGGGTTTGAATACTCAGATGGCTGGGTTGATGATTCACGTTTGGTAATTTTAAACGCCTTGGCCGCCCAAAACAAAGGCGCAACCATTGCTACGCAAACCAAGTGTGTAAGTGCAAAACGCATCGATAACCAATGGCAGGTAACGCTTGAGCAACAACAAACTAAGGCACAACAAACTATTAAAGCCAAAGGTATTGTTAATGCAGCAGGCCCGTGGGTTGCAAAATTATTTGACGAAGCACTGATAGAAAAATCGCCACAAAATATTCGCCTTGTTAAAGGCAGCCATATTGTGGTGCCGCGTATTCACGATGAAAAACAGGCCTACATTTTACAAAATAAAGATCAGCGCATTGTGTTTGTTATACCGTTTGAAGATGACTACTCGCTAGTAGGCACCACCGATGTTGAACACAAAGGCGCGGCGCAAGATGTAAAAATTAGTGATGAAGAAATCGATTACTTAATCGATATTACTAACAGCTACTTTAAAAACCACATTAAACGCGAAGACATAGTACATACCTTTTCGGGTGTGCGCCCACTGCTTGATGACGAATCAGTGAATGCACAAAAAGTAACGCGTGATTACAAGTTAGAGCTATCAAGTGAAGGCAAACACACACCACTGTTAAGTGTGTTTGGTGGCAAAATTACCACCTACCGTAAACTTGCCGAAGCTGCAGTGAATAAGCTTGAAGAATTTTACCCGCAAATGAGTGAGGCGTGGACCAAACACAGCGCCTTACCTGGTGGCGATTTTAGCTCGGTAGAAGCGCTGACCAATGAGCTTAAAGCGACTTATAGTTGGTTACCAGAAATCACTCTTAAACGCTTTGTACGTACCTACGGGACTCGTGCAAAACTAATTTTAGGCAGTGCAAACCAGCTCAGTGATTTAGGCCAAGATTTTGGTCATGGCTTATTTGCAGCAGAAGTCGATTACTTACTAAATGAAGAATGGGCGGGTAACGCTTACAATATTTTATGGCGCAGAAGCAAACTAGGACTGCGCTTTAATGAAGCACAAGTGGCAACGCTTAATCATTATATTACGCAAAGCCAAGCGGCTAAAACAGCTTAACAGCAGCTTTAACCCTTACTTAATTTAAGAACTAGCCCCCAACAATTGCACAATCAATATTGGGGGCTTTTTTATATTTGCTTGGCTTTATTACTATTAAATAAGTAGTTAAAACCACTTAACGTAGCCTCTTTCACGTCAAACTCTAAACATTGCACACCAATGCAATTTAACGCATGGGTAAAGCAGGTATTTAGTTGCTCTGTGCCAATAACCACTACTTTAGAATTATTCACCAATTGCCATTCACTGGCATGGCGTGCAGCGCGTACATCACTACCAATAAGCACGCCCGACAAGTATGCCTTGGCTTGCACTGGTGTTAACTCTTTTGAAAGCTGGCGCGTACGGACACTAAAAATACCGTGCGCCAAATTACCGCTGTCACTGCCTAACGTGAGTTCACAGCCTTGCTCAAATGCATCCCAATCAAATTCCCCCGCTTCACAGTCGTTAGGAATAAGTACACTTTGATGACATAGCAAGTCGTATAATTCGCCGGTCATGGCGGTTTTAAAACAGATGATTTGGCCATCTTTTAACAGCACCCATTTAGTATGGGTACCGGGTAAACAAATGAGTACGTTGCCTTGCTGATAGGCCGGGTTTTGTTTTAAAAAACCTAAAATTTGCAGCTCTTCGCCGCGCATTACATCAAATAAATTGTTTTGTAATGTGCATTTTGTACCAGGCAAAGCACTGACTTTGTTACCTGCACAATCAAAATTAATTGCGCCACTAAGCAGGCTTTCGGGGTTTATGGGGCACGCTAAATAAGGGGTTTCTTTCCAGCCAATACTTGAGGTGATTTGCCCTGCCATATAAATAGGTAAAACGCCGTATTCGCTGGTCCATGGTGCAACGACACCAATTAAAGTATGTTCAAAGTTTTGTTTATCTCTAATCACACCTGGGCCGTCGCGCTGAGCAATTAAAGTTAACTGCCCTGTGGTATTTACGCTGCATAAATAGGCGCGTAAATGACTCGTGCCCCAATCTACGGCTATAAAAAGGTTTAAGTGCTGCAACTTAGAGCCTCCCACCGTCAATTTTAATACCTTGACCGGTGATCATACTGCTTTCGTCGGCAGCTAAAAAAAGTGCCAAATTAGCTACATCTTCAGGGGTTACTAACTTTTTAAGTGCCATGGCTTCCATCCACTTCACTTGCTCTTGCTCGGTAAACCAACTGGCTAATTGGCGGTCGGTGGCAACCCAACCCGGTAAAATAGCATTCACCCGAATACCAAATTCACCATAATCGCGTGCCAGTGCTTTAGTCATGCCGATTAAACCGGCCTTTGCCGTTACATAACCCGCCATTTGTGGCTGCCCCATGATGGCATTGATAGAGCTAAAATTAATAATGCTCCCCGCGCCTTCGCCCTTCATAAAAGACATAGCGACTTGCGAGGCAAAAAACGCCGGATTTAAGTTAATTTGTAGGCATTGATCCCAATCTTGTACTGTAACGTCTTCACTGGCTTGGCGGCGGTCATTGGCTACATTGTTTACCAGTACATTAATAGCGCCTAGTTCAGCACATGCATCTACCAAAGATTGCTGTAAAGCATTTGAGTCGGTTACATCAACCTGCCTAAACCATAATTTAGCATTAGGCAGTGAGGCTATAAGAGATTGGGCAGCCTCGTTATTAATATCTATAAAGGCAATTTTGGCAGCTTGAGCGGCGAACGCCTTTACCATTGCACGGCCAATGCCTGAAGCGCCCCCGGTAATAAAAACAACTTTGCCAGAAATACTGGGGTAGTGAGCGTGATTATTCAAATGCGTTTCTCCATAATACAGACTGCCCCTCTTAATATTTATAATTATTTGCTAAAGAGGATTACTGTTACAGCTGTGTTAAAATACTTGCCTTTAACAAAGTTTATAACATATCCTTTCGTACATTAATATGATATATGATATATAATAAAGCAATAACTCATTCGGATAACGCTCAATGAAAAGCCAACCTCGTCAAAATTTAACACAACAATTAACCCATGATTTAGGCTTTGCAATTGTGCGTGGCGTTTACCCTGTTAACGAAGGCCTGCCCTCAGAAGCTGACCTATGCGTAAAATACGATGTGAGCCGCAGTGCAACACGCGAAGCTGTAAAAATGCTCTCTGCTAAGGGCTTAATATCTTCTCGCCCTAAGCAAGGGATCCGTGTACTGCCAGAAAGCAGCTGGAATATGTTTGACACAGATGTACTGCGCTGGATTTTAAGCAGTAAACCGTCGCTTTCTTTATTAAAAGAGTTTACGCAAGTACGTGTCGCACTTGAGCCACAAGCCGCTGCCCTAGCAGCTGAAAATGCCAGCGCCGAACAACTTGCTGAAATAGACAACGCACTTGCCCGCATGGCCGATGCAGACCAAGGCTTAGACGATCCGCTTGAAGCCGATATTGCCTTTCATACCAGTATTTTAGTAGCCAGTAATAACCGCTTTTTTGTACAGCTCACTGAATTTATTAGCACCGCGCTGCGCGTAAGTATTCGTTACACCAACCACATTAAAGGTGTGCCAGGGGCCGACGTTGCAAAGCATGCTGATATTTTAGATACGATTAAATCGCGTAATCCAGAGCGCGCTAAAAAAGCAGTAGAAACCATTTTAGAAGAAGCGCTTGAGCTGATTGAGTCTAAACTCGACTAATAGCTTAAAAAACATTATTAAAAAAGGGAGCTAATTAGCTCCCTTTTTACTGCTTGCTATATTTTAAGCTTTGTTAAGCTCAAAAATAAGCGATGTTTGCGGGAATGAAATTGGCATTTGTAGGCCAAATTCCATCAACGCTTCACCCGTAAAAGTTTGCCCGTTAACAGCGGCAATAGACGAAGGTCGGTATTCTTCAAATTTAACCGGCCACACTAAATTAAGTGTGTACTGTGTATCTGCATCTAATCCAACAAAACGAAGCTTATTAGGCGCAGTACGCGGTGTTTCGCGTACACTGTTATACGCAAATAACGCTTTTGATTTTTGCTCGTCGATTAAACCAAAGTTAATTGATAAATCGTCGCTATCGAGGCGGTACAAATCGGCAGCATGAATAAATTCACGGTGCTCTTTGTGCAGCGCAATAGCCGCTTTAAGCGCATTATATTCGTGATCGGTCAGCTCACGTGGGTCCATTTCTATACCCATATGACCAAACATAGATACCGCAGCACGCATTTCAATACTGACATTACGACCTGTGATATGACAATCACGAGGGCCTACATGTGCACCCATAACCGACGATGGGAAGAAGAACGAACAACCACGTTGAATTTCAAGACGATCAAGTGCATCGTTAGAATCTGACGTCCATACACGGTCTGTGTGTGCAAGCACACCATAATCTACACGGGCACCACCTGACGAACAGCTTTCTATTTCAAGGCCAGGATGCGCCGCTTTAATACGGTCGATTAAGCGATACAGTGCCAGTGTTTGCTGATGCACCGCAGGCTTGCCTGAGAAGTTACCCGCGTGGTTTATATCGCGGTTCATATCCCATTTAATGTACTTAATTGTTGGGTATTCAACTAAAATGTCATCAATCGCTTTGTATAGGTATTCAACAACCTCAGTGCGCGTTAAATCAAGCACTAGCTGGTTTCTAAAGCTAAGTTGCTCGTTATTTTCTGAGCCTAATACCCAATCAGGATGAGCGCGGTATAAGTCACTATCTGGGTTTACCATTTCAGGTTCAAACCAAATACCAAACTCCATGCCTAAGCTGTTTACATGATCAATCACTGGCGATAGGCCGTCAGGGTAAATTTCATAATCTACGCTCCAATCACCTAGGCCTGCATAATCACCTCGGCGACCTTTAAACCAACCATCGTCCAGTACAAAACGCTCAATACCTAATGGCGCTACTTTATCGGCTAACTGCTTTAGCGTGTCTACATCGTGATCGAAGTAAATACCTTCCCACGTGTTGTAATGCACTGGGCGTGTTTTTTCGCGCTGTGCTTGGCTAAGTAAGTTAGCTTTAACAAAGCGATGAAAATTACGCGACAGCGCACTAAAGCCATCGCTCGAAAACGAGCCATAAATACTTGGGCTTTGATACGTTTGGCCTTTAGCAAGGGTTAGCTCGCCCGGTAATAATAACTCACCCATTTGCACATAGCGGCGCCCTTCTGGTAGTAGCTCAGCGCGTAGCTTGTTGTTACCGCTCCAACCTAAATGAAAGCCATAACACTCGCCTTGTTGCTCGCCTGCGCCTTCGCTATGAACTAATAAACCAGGGAATACGTCGTGCGATGTTTTACCTTTGCGGTTTTCGCGTACAAAGCTGCCTAATACTAAATCAACCGATTGGCGTTGAAATTCGTTAGACCAACGTCCTTCAAAGCTCACTAGCTTGTTCATGCTATCGGGTAGTTGGAACGTGGGTGCGGCGCAAAAATTAACGCTTAGCGGTGCATCACTTAAATTAGTTAATACGGTATGCGCACTTAGCACATCGGTGTTGCTATCAAGTGTGATGCTGTGCACTACTTCAATACCACGCAGCTCATCAACACTTACAAACTCTAAACTAGAAGGGGTTGGCTGACGAACATCTTGAAGAGCAGGCCCAACTGACCAAGCTATGGTGTCGTTTGACAGCTCTAGCCCTGGCGCGCCTGTAAAGCCTTCACCTAATAGTGGAGAAAGAGAAATAGGTGCTTCTTCAACCACGGCACATTTTACTTCCTGACGAGTCGCAAGCTGAGTTAGCATTGTTTCAGTTGTTTGCTCAGATAAGCGCTTACCAAAATAAAGTAACGCTGGGGTTTTGCTCTGGCAGTCGAAAATAACGGTGCTGTTTGCGCTGTCTAATCGAAAGAATGGTTTAATATCAGCCATGATTCTCCTGTCCTCTTTAATGAAGATGAGTTTAATACGCGAGTACATTATATGTGTGCTTACTCGCCGCTTACTGCATCAAATTGCAGTCAGTGATTTTAAAATAATAGTATATATCATACAAATTACTTTTAGATAGTGTTTACGGTGTAATTTAGCCAATATTATTACTGGCTATACCAGTAATTAACTTAAACAGCGGTTAAAAATTTAATACCACCTTGAGCAATATTATATTTAGTGGGCTTTTAGCCTGAGGTAGCCATTAAAGCCCCAGCAGGTAGTCACACGTTTAGCCACGCAAAATGATTAAGTATTATTGCCCATGGGTGTTATCTACAGTGTCGATTAATTGAATAAATAAAAATCGGCCTAAGTTACCTTAGGCCGATTTAGTAATGTGTTAACTAGCTAATAAAAAGTGACTTAACTTTTTACTGCTGGTTATTTTGGTGCGTGCACTGGTGGCGTATCTTCAATAGCAGGTGTTTTACCTGCCCACTGTGCATTTAAACCAAACACTACTTTATTAACGATTAACGCAAAGGCTACACATACAATAAGTGTAATTGGCATTAAGTGAATATAGTGTAGTTCAGTATGTAGCGGCGAATTTTCAAACGTCAGCATGCCATACATAACCACGCCTAAAATTACCGCGGCAATACCTGCACGCGCATCCACATTTTTAAACAATAAGCCCACTACAAAAATTGAGAATATAGGCATACTTAATAAGCCGTTTAACTGTTGTAGTAAGTTAATAATGCTGTCGGCTTGCTGATAAATTGGCACAAGCACAAGCGTTAAACTAGTAAGTAACAACGTAACATAGCCACTTAGCTTTACTACACTTGGCTCTTTATTAAAGTAAGCTTCGTGAATATCACACACGTAAAGTGCCGTAGCCGAGTTTAATAAGCTGTTATAAGTAGAAAGCACTGCCGCCGCCATTGCTGCGGCAAACACACCCGTTAACCATGCAGGCATTACATCACCTACAATTCGACCATAAGCTGCATCGCCAATGTCGCCATACAATTTGTACGAAATAATACCCGGTAGTACCACAATCGCCGGTACAATTAAAAAGCGAATACCTGCTGCTGCAAATATCCCTTTTTGCGCTTCTTTAACGTTTGGCGCAGCCATTGCACGCTGGGTAATGGTTTGGTTAGTACCCCAGTAATACATTTGAATAAAGATCATACCGGTTAAAAGCGTAGGCCAAGGGATTGGCGAGTCAGCGTCACCAATTAATGTTAAGCGCTCTTGTGGAATACCGCTAAAGTCGTAATCAATCGCGTTAAGCGCTAAAAATACGACCAGTATTGCCATACCTAACACTAATAAACCATTGTAGGTATCGGATACGGCAACCGCACGTAAGCCACCAAAAAATGCATAAATAGCGCCTACTAAAGCAAATGCGGTCGCTATGTACATTAGCGGAATATCAACTTTAAACATGGTTTGCATAAATAGCGCACCAGAATAAATAACCGCAGGCATGTAAATTAGCGCGTTACCTAAAAAGAATAAGCCACCAATAACAGCGCGAATGTGCTTGTTGTTGTAGCGTTTTTCTAACAGCTCCGTGGTGGTTGTACAGTTGTACTTGTAATAAACAGGAATAAATACTTTGGCTAAAATAATAAGCCCTAAAATAGCCGCCAATTCCCACCACACGAGCAAGGCCATTTGATTGCCATTCATGCCCACCAGCTGGTCGGTACTTAAATTTGTGAGCGTAATTGAGCCTGCTACAAACATCCAAGTAAGGCCACCGCCCGCTAAAAAATACTCTTTTGTTTGATTATCACCACTATTACGGTTTTGGCCTCGGCACTTCCAATATGTAAGTCCACCAATTAAAGCGGTTACAAAGAAAAAAACCACCAACTGCAAAATGTTGTCTGACATGTGTGTGTCTCCAGCGCGTTAAACGCAATGTCTGTCTATGTGAACGTATTAACCTATGAAGGCTAATTAATAAATTGCACCTTACAGTGCGTGTGCATCTCGACTTAGTTCTAACTTAATTTGCTTTAATGGCATAAGTTCAGGATGCTGGTTGTGACGCTTTACTAACGCATTTAACTGAAACAACGAAATAAGCATGCTGTTAAGTACGCTCAGGTAACCTTGTTTGTGTAAATTGGCAATGGTATCGCTGTCTAAAGTTTGCAGTTTATCTTCATCAACAGTGCTCAAACCTTGAATAGTTTGCGCCTCGCCTTGTTCAAACTGCAAAACAATATCTATGTTTTTAATAAGCCCTAAGCGGGCAATTTCTTGGGTAAATTGGTACGTTTGGTAATCATTTTTTAAATCGCTTTCTAGTAGCTTTTGCTGCGCACTTAAATACAGGCTTGGGTTGCCTTTGGCATCAAATAACGGCTCGCCTTGCTGGGTATTAACGGCTGAGCTTTGCTCATCAATAGCAATAAAGTAATCACTGCTATTTGCCTCACGAGTGAGTAAATAAAGCGGCTGGGTTTGCATGCACACAGGCGTGTACAGCGCTTGCCATTGATTGTTACTCACAAATAAACTTTGCTGAGCACTAAAGCTGGTTAAGCCCGAAATGGTGTAGCTGCCGTTGTGTGCGTTACGCGCTAAAAAAATAGGTAAATCGCAGGCCGCTTTTGCTACTTCGTTTGCACGTAGATTAACTAAATGCTGTGTTTTTGCGTATTCAACACCCGCATTAGGGTTAATTTTTATTGCTTGGTGCTGAGTATTTGATAGTTCACTAATTGCCATAGTTACACATCCTTAAACTGGGTTAGCCGCAAGCCACTGCTCAATATAAGCACGGTGAGGCGGCAACGTTTGCAACATCTGCTGTGTAAGCTGGCTGTTACGTTCAATTATTTGATTTGCTTGCGCATCGTTTGAGTACAAATACGCTTGCTTAGTAAAGTCGGGCTTAAAGCCCATACCGTATAAAACATACTGGTAACTGGCGGCAGGAAATAGCTCTAATGCGCCATGAAAATCTTGAATAAGTGGGCCACGTGTCCCCCAAAGCAGTAAGTCTTCTTGTAAACTTTGCGGAATGCTTTGCGGTTGTATGTGCGCTTGCCAATAAGGCTCTGGGCGCTTAGTTAACATGTAATGTAGTTTTAAAAAGTCGATAATACGCTGCCAACGATAATCCATTTGCTCATTAAAGCGCTTTGCAACAATGGGCATTACTTGGGTGTTGGCTGGCATGTGCTCTGCAACAAAGCGAGACGAAATTTCAACCAACATAATGGCGGTTGCTTCAAGGGGCTCTACAAAACCTGCCGACATTCCCACTGCAACACAGTTTTTGTGCCAAAACTTTTCGCGATAGCCTGACTCAAAACTTATTTTTCGGGCAGTTAAGCCTTTAGCGGCATCACCTAAATAGTTACGTAAGTTTTGCTCGGCTTCTTCATCTGATAAAAACTTGCTTGAATATACATGCCCTACACCACGGCGATGCGTTAGGCCTATATCCCAAATCCACCCAGCATTTTGTGCGGTGGCAATGGTATGACTGGCCAGTGACTCATCACCTTCGTCGTAGGGGACTTGCATAGCTAGGGCGCTATCGTTAAATAATACGTGATCCATTTTTTTAAATGGCACGTTAAGGGCTTGGCCTAGTAACAGCGATGAAAAACCCGTGCAGTCTATGTATAAATCAGCGTTTATGGTGCGGGTTTGATCGGTTAAGGTAAGGGTGTCTATAGCCCCGCTTTCATCAAGCTTTACCTGATCAACGGTGCCAATAATGTGCTCAATGCCGAGTTTGCTCTTACAATGTTGCTTTAATAGCTCAGCAAAGGCACCGGCATCTAAATGGTATGCGTAATTACAATTTGCTTGATACTCGCCTTGCGCAATGCCTCTCGGGGCTAGGTTTGCTTCGCAAATATCGTGCTGAAAATTAGTTTGCTGAGCAAAGTTTTCAACATTATCTAAATAGGGGGCTAAATCTATACGGCCGTAGCCTAGCGGTACCGTAAAGGGATGGTAGTAAAAATCGTTGTTGCCATGCGTCCAGTTTACAAATTTACCGCCTTGTTTAAAGGTGGCATTACAGGCTTTAAATACATCCACTTCTCGCAAACCAATTTGCTGAAGCGTGTTTTTCATAGTGGGCCAGGTACCTTCACCTACACCAATTGTTGGAATATCAGATGATTCTACCAACATCACTTTTAAGCCATCACCCTTATTACCTTGGTGATACGAAGCGATAATTGCAGCGCTCAGCCATCCTGCTGTGCCGCCACCAATTACGGCGATTGTTTTTATTGCTTTATTCATAACGGACTACTCTTTGAGTACTTTATTGATAACCGGTTAGACAACAAATGCCCTTTCGGGCATTTGTTTAAATTAGTCTCATTTTGTGCAAATTAGCTACTAACTTTATTAGTAACAGTACTTATAATGCACTGCAATGAAAACTAAGAGGCAATCGCTGCCTCTGCTATCAATTAAAACGTACCGCGAATACCAAACGCATAACGTGAGCCATTATCTTCTACAGAGTAGATTTGATTAGCAAAACGGCCCGTTTGCACTAGCTCTTCTTCAGTAATGTTGATGCCTTCGGCAAAAATAGTGAAGTTTTCGTTGATATCGTAGCTTGCACTAATATCCCATTGACCGTACGTTTCTACGTTCACTGGTTCGCCGTTAAAGCCGTTATCAACTAAGCGTAAAAAGCCCTCACGGTTGTTAAATGCAACACGTGCCTGCCAGTTATCTTGCTCGTAAAACAGCACTAAGTTTTGTGAATCACCTAACCCTTCAAGCGCAAATGTTTGGCTTGTATCGCCATCAACACTAATATCGCTATCTACTACCGTGGCATTAGCAATAAAACCAAAGCCGTTTTCAAACATATGAGTTACACCGATTTCGTAACCCGTTACCGTTGCAGACTCGCCATTTTGCGGGCGACTTACAGTGTAAACTTCTGAGCTACCGTTAAGTTCGGCATCGGTTTGGTCAGTACAGGTTGTACACGCAAAATCAGGGCCTGTACGGTCAGTCATGTCGTATGTTTCGTCGCCGGTTAGGGTAACAATAAAGTCATCCACTTCTTTACTAAATACGGCAAAGCTAAATAAGTTAGCGTCGTTGTAGTACCACTCGTAAGAGATATCCCAGTTTTCAGATTGGAACGGCTTAAGTGCAGGGTTACCACCACTTGCTGTTAAGTTTTGACGACGAGGCTCGTTAAACGTGGTCGCAGGTGATAACTGTGACATAGTAGGGCGAGTAATACTGTCGTACGCTGCAAAGCGTAAAATCATGTTGTCTTGCAGTTCAAGCTTAACGTTAAAAGAAGGAAGTAAGTTTGAGTAACTCGTCCCTTCTTGAATGTCTGTTGCCGGGCCAAATACGTTTTGGAATAAAGTGGCATCAGAGGTAGGAATAACATCGCTGATAAAGCTTTGTACAGCCGCTACTTCAATATCAGTTTCTGAGTAACGTGCACCCATGTTAACCGTAACTGGCATATCAGCTAGGTCGAAACCAATGGTAAAGTCCATGTAAAGGCTAGTGATATCTTCGTTAATTGTGTAACGGTTATTTTGTAGTGTTGGCTCTACAGGGAAACCTTGGTCAGCAAGGTAATCAAGCATTTTGTCGCCGTCGTAGCTATAAAATGTATCGATTAAACCTGGGAAGTAGTTACTTGCTGAGTAAGCTTCAAAATCAATTTCATCAAGTGGTGCTTCAGTGCCGTAACCACAAAATTGACATTGGCTACCAAAAATTTGGAAGCTTGATTTTTCACGTTCTTGACGATAAGCACCAAAGTTAATGCGATCAACTGGGCCTTTATCTGGTACGTATTCAAAATCGGCTTTGATTTCGGTAATTTCATCTTCATCAGTAAACTGGTTACCAATTTCGTTGTAGTGAAGACGCGCAAGGCTTGCATCTGGCAGCGAGCCATTTTCAAAACCATCATGCTGTACGGTAGGAACGCTACCGGTGCCGTCAAAGCTGTAGCTGTTAATAATACCCACTACGTTAAAGCGGTCATTACCAGCACGGTCGTTTTCAGCTGTTGAGCGAGATACGTCAAATTTTGCTTTTAATGACTCGTTTACTTGCCAGTCAACGTTAATACCAAATGCTTTGTTAGTTACATCACGCGAGTTACGTGTGTGTGATACAAAGTCGGTTGCAGGGTTGCCACTGGCGTTACCTAAACCTACTTCTTGGGTAAAGGTAAGCAAGGTGCCCGTTTCTGGATCGATTGTTGCGCTACCTACGCGGTCTGGTTCAAACCAAGAAGCTAAATCGCGTACTGATGAGTCCACTTCAAATTTAGAAATTAAACCATCTACGGTAATAGTAATATCGTCAGACGGTGCATATTGTAATACTAAGCTTGCATTAGTACGTTCACGGTCTTGCTCATCTACAACTTGGTCCCAGTTACGTGGGATGTATGCATTGTCGTACAATACGCCATCTTGTGGATTTGAAATAGTTTGTCCACCGCGCCAACCAGCCGTTAAAATTTGGTTGTTTTGCAGCTTACGTTGTTGGTTAGTGATGGCAAAAAGCACACCGAGCTTGTCGTCGTTAAACGTATTACTTACTAAAAATGAAGCCGATGGCGATACTTCTTCAGAAAGGCTTTCGTACATACCTTTTACTGAACCAATCACATGTAAGCCACCAAAATCGAATGGACGAGCTGTGGTTACGTTAACCGTACCACCAATGCCGCCTTCTTGAAGCGTTGCACTGTTACTTTTATAAATATCAGCACCGGTGATTTGATCTGCCGCTAATACATCAAAATTAAATTCACGCCCTGCACTATCAGTCGCAATTTGACGACCATTTACAAGTACCGTGTTAAATTGTGGGCCAAAACCACGAATTGTTACTGCTTGCCCTTCACCGCCACTACGGTCAATGGCTACACCTGTAATACGTTGCAGAGACTCTGCTACGTTTAAATCAGGAAATTTACCAAGATCTTCTGCTTTAATCCCATCGGTTACAACATTAGATGCTTTTTTATCTAACATTGATGAACGTAAGCTGCTGCGAATACCCGTTACTGCGATAACCTCAACATCTTTATCTACTACTGTCGGTGTGTCGCCTTCAGCGCCTTGAGCTGCAACGTGGCCGCTTGCCAATATGCCTGTAATAGCAATACTGAGTGCGGTTTTCTTGTTGAACGATAACTTATTGTTAATTATCATTTTTTAAAAACTCCTGATTGTGTGTAGTCATTTTGTCGTTGTGTGGTGTGTATAGCTTCAAATACTATTTATAATATAAATACTTTAAATTGAGCAAAAGTGCAACCTTTTCCTTAATTATGGCTATCTTTTTGTTACTTGTATTTTTCTTTTTGTTTTCTTTAATTTAACAGTGGAATTAGTATGTTATTGCGAAAACGCAAAAATTATTTGCTGATTATATTCTTCATTAGGCAATAAATTTGCTTTTGGATAATCGCTTCTATTTGCTGCATTAGGCCAGTTTTGAGCTTCTAAACACACTGCTTGGCGTGCTTTAAAAGGAGAACCTACAAAATTTGCCGTATAAAGCTGCATACCAGGTTGGGTACTTTTAAGGGTTAAATTAACGCCCGTGTGTGGTGAGGTTAATGTAGCCATTGTTTTTAAACGATTGTCATCACTAAAAATATAGCAATGATCAAAGCCACTACCGGCATCAAGCTGTGCATGCTGTGCGCACAATGCATCGCCAATGGGCTTAGGGTAAGTAAAATCAAAGCAGCTGCCCGAGCCATCTTCATGATGGGCAAGCGGTATACTGTTACTATCGATAGGTAAATACGTTGCGGTATTTATTTGCAGCAGGTGATTATTAATGCTCTCACTGCCTTCAAGATTAAAATAGCAGTGGTTGGTAAAGTTAACGAGAGTTTCTTTATCGGTAATGGCTTTGTAACTGAGGATTAGCTCGCCATTGCGTGCAGTAATTGTTTGCCAAACTTGTAACTGCCCAGGAAAGCCTTCTTCTCCATCTGCCGAGCAGTAATAGAGCTCCACTTCATTATTGCTTTGTTTAGTGACTTGCCACAGTACTTTATTAAAGCCTTTTTCGCCGCCGTGTAAGCTATTTGGGCCATTATTTGCTTTAAGTTGGTACTCTGTGCCTGATAATACAAAACGTCCGTTTTCAATACGATTTGCGTAGCGCCCGACTGTTGCCCCTAAATAAAATGGGTTTTCTAAATAATAAGCAGGTTCGTTAACGCACAGTGTCATCTCTTGGTTATTAAACTTTATGCTTTTGATAATAGCGCCAAATGGTAATATTTCTGCAATTAAGCTTTTACCATCGCTAAGCGTTATTACCTCTAACGGTTTATTGCCAGTTGTAGATGCCACATTCATTCTCCATAAACTACCAGCTCAACAGTACCTGTCATAGCGGTGCAACAATATATAATATAAATAGTATATAAGTGAGAAGCGTAACTCAATCAAAATGCGTTAAAATAACGCTATAAAAATTCACAGCTGTCGCTTGTGGTTTACATCACCGCTCCTCATTGCTTGGAGTAAATGCACCTAGTTAAACTAGGTGTTCGCTGAGTGCTGCGACTTCTGCTTCGCTTAAATTTTGTTTAGCTTTGTTTTTAAAGTTATAACGCACTAATACAGTTTTACCCACAACACAGCATTTACCTTGCTGCCACGCCTCTTGCTTAATGGTAAAAGAGCTATTTCCTACATGCTCAACAGCTGTTTTAATCGTCACTTCGTGAGCATAAAATAATTCCCCTACAAACGATGCTTCTATTTTAGCGATGATCAGTTTCCAGTCGTGTGGGTTTAGATCGGGGGTAAAAAATTTAAAAATAGGGACGCGTGCGGCTTCAAACCACACAGGTAGTACGGTATTGTTGATGTGTCCGAGTGCATCTGTTTCGCTAAAGCGCGGCATCACTTTTTCAATAAACATAAAAATCCAAATAATAACTAAATAAAAAGGTAAATCATGACGGACTTTATCCACGTTATTGATAACGCGTTAAGCGATGATTTTTGCGATAACTTTATTACCACATTCTCTAACAGCCCGCATGTAAAACAAGGTGTAACCTCTGGTGGTGTGGACTTAAAAAAGAAAGACAGCCACGACCTGCAATTAAACAGTTACCCAGAATACGCCCAACAATTAAAGCATATTCAGCAAACCACTGCACAGCATGTTTTTAACTATGTAGAAGCACACTTTTTTATGCTAATTGGCGCATTTGGCTTAAAAGTTTATCACCCAAAAACGGGGGATGTGGTGGATTTAACACAGGATAACTTTGACGAAGTGGGCAAACCACAGCTCTCTGTGTTGGTACAACAAATATTTAGACTTGGGAACATTCAGGCGCAAAAGTACGAGGTAAATAAAGGCGGCTACCCTTACTGGCATAGTGAAGTGTATCCACAGCTACAACACAATGAAGCACTGCACCGTGTATTATTATTTATGTTTTATTTAAACGATGTAGAGGAAGGTGGCGAAACAGAGTTTTATTATCAAAAACGTAAAATTGCGCCTAAAAAAGGCACTATGGTCATTGCCCCTGGCTACTTTACGCATACCCATAGAGGTAATAAGCCGGTATCGAACGATAAATATATATTAACTTCATGGGTGCTATTTAATCGCGCAGAGCACATATACGGCACACCTAAAAGCTAAAACAGTCAGCGGGCAAAAACTAACTAACCGCTGACTACTTTAATGCATTTGAGCTTTAATAAGAGTTATTCAAAAGCGCAGATTGGTATAATCTGTCAGTTTCAAAGAAGTTGATCAAACAAATCAAATAACTTATCTAGCTCTTCGGTGGTGTTGTAATGCATACAACCAATGCGCACTACACCGCCTTTATCAAGTACGCCTAACTGCTCACATAAGCCTTGTGCATAAAAATTACCATCCCATACACAAATATGCTGTTTGCCTAAAAACTCAGACACTTCACGCGGCTCTAGCCCTTCAAAGGTTAAAGCAAATGTAGGCGTACGCTCGTTTAAGCGCTCTAGGTCATCAATGCCAAATAGCTTAATGCGCGGGTAATTAACTAAACGCGTTAAAAAGTACTCACTAAGCGCCATTTCATGCTGCTTTGTTTTAGCAAAAGCCGCCGTTAACTTTTCACGGCGCGTGTGGCCTTCATCAAGCCCGCTAATTGCAGCAATGTAATCAACAGCGGCAATAAAACCCGCTAAGGCTTCGAAGCTTTGCGTGCCTGTTTCCCATCGACCTGGTGCTACATCTTTAGCGGGTTCTACTTTGTAAGGCGTAAAACCTTCAAGATGCTGTGTTTTACCGTACACCATGCCTAAGTGAGGACCAAAAAACTTATATGCAGAACAGGCCAAAAAGTCGCAATCAAGGGCCTGAACATCAACAAGCTCGTGCGGTGCATAATGCACGGCATCAACGTACACTAATGCGCCTACAGCATGGGCAAGCTCTATAATACGTTTTATATCGTTAATAGAACCCGTGGTATTTGAAGCGTAAGTTACCGCAACCAGTTTAGTATTGCTGTTTAATAAGCTTTCAAACTGCGCCATATCTAAGCTGCAATCAGCCTCGTTAATTAAAGCTGTTTGAACTTTAACGCCTTTATCTTGCGCTGCTTGCTGCCATGACGATACATTTGAGAAGTGATCAGCGTTAGTTACAATAATCTCATCACCGGCTTGCCAACCGCGTGAAATAGCACGGCTAAAGCTAAAGGTAAGGCTGGTCATGTTAGGGCCAAACACTATATTTTGTGCACTTGGCGCATTAAGTAAATCGGCTGCTGCTTGGCGCGCATTTGCCATTAACTCAACGGTTTTATCACTTGAAAAAAACGCACCGCCTAAGTTTGAGTTGTAGTGCCCTAAATAAGCAGTCATTGCACTTAGTACAGACTGCGGCACTTGAGAGCCACCTGGGCCATCTAAAAATATTGGCGATTTACCATCAACGGTTTGTATTAATGCAGGAAACTGCTCACGTAATTGCGCTATGTTCATGAGCATTCCTTAAGAGGTAAGTACAAAACAATCCAGGTAACCTGGCTTGTTTGTATCTACTTTGTTCATTGGCGTTGCATTGTGCCAAACTTGACGGTCGTTTATTAGTGCAAACATTCCGTCTTTAATTTCCATTTTAAAACACGGTTCAGCTTGCTTGTTTTCGTATACTAGCAGCTCGCCGCCTTCTAAGTTTTCGTGAGAAACACCACATACACAAACATGGTCAAACCCATCTTGATGCACACCTTCTGGTGCTGCGGGCGTATCGCTATCAATGGCAAGCATTCTAAATTGGTGAATTTCAATATCACGGCCTTCATCAATGCCGGTAAGCTCACAAAACTCACTTACAATGCTTTTCATACCTTCTGACTCAAGTAAGCTTTGCTCTAAGTTTTCATAAGTACGCTCAACATTACCCTGAAAGGTATTAATAGAATCGTCTTGAACAAACGCTTTGGCAGCTTGTAGTTTTAGCTCACCATTTTGAAATTTAATTACCGAGTAACGACGCTTACGAAATTCACCATCTGCATACGGATTAGCAGGTAGGTTATCAAAAGAAGGCTTAACCAAGTCAATATTTGCTTGGTTAATAAAACGAAGTTGCAGTAAATTCTGGTTGTTTAATGCAGTCATAAAATCTCGCTTAAAATAATGAGAATATTGAAAGAGATTTTAATGCATGTAGAAAGGAATATTTGCTTTATTATTTATATAAAAAGCGGGTAATGGTTATATTTAATTCATTTAAAACTTATTACAGCATGAAATATTCAATTTTATTTTAACCAATAAAAAACCCGCCTAAGCGGGTTTTTTTAAAACAGCTTTAAATTATACAGCTTGCTGAATAATTACGTTGTCTGCTTTTTTAGTGTACTGAGGCATACGGTGGAAGTTCAAGTAACGGTATGTATCTGCAGCCGTTGCATTGATTTTCTCTGCGTATTCTTGGTACTCAGCTGGTGTAGGTAATTTACCTAAAATTGCCGCTATTGCAGCAAGCTCAGCTGATGCTAAGAATACATTTGCGCCTGTACCTAAACGGTTAGGGAAGTTACGTGTTGAGGTAGAAACAACCGTTGCTTTATCAGCAACACGTGCTTGGTTACCCATACACAGTGAACACCCTGGCGTTTCGATACGTGCACCAACACGACCAAAGATACCGTAGTAACCTTCGTCAGTTAGTTGGTCTTTATCCATCTTCGTTGGTGGAGCTACCCAAAGTTGAGTTGGGATACGACCAGTAAAGCCATCTAGTAATTTACCCGCAGCACGGAAGTGACCAATGTTAGTCATACAAGAACCGATGAATACTTCATCAATTTTCTCGCCAGTAACATCAGAAAGTAAACGCGCATCATCAGGGTCATTTGGAGCACAAAGGATTGGCTCTTTAATTTCTGCTAGGTCGATTTCTACAACGTGCTTGTACTCTGCATCAGCGTCAGCTTCCATAAGTTCTGGGTTTGCTAACCATTCTTGCATTGCATTAATACGACGTTCGATTGTACGTACATCGCCGTAACCTTCAGAGATCATCCACTTAAGCATAACAATGTTAGACTCAAGGTATTCGCTGATAGACTCTTTAGAAAGCTTAACAGTACAACCTGCTGCTGAACGCTCTGCTGATGCATCTGATAATTCAAACGCTTGCTCAACAGTTAAGTGCTCAACACCTTCAATTTCTAGTACGCGACCAGAGAATTCGTTGATTTTACCTTTTTTCTCTACTGTTAATAAGCCTTGCTTAATACCGTAGTAAGGGATTGCGTGTACTAGGTCACGTAAAGTGATACCTGGTTGCATTTCACCTTTAAAGCGAACCAAAATAGACTCAGGCATATCAAGTGGCATAACACCTGTTGCTGCTGCGAACGCTACTGCACCTGAACCCGCTGGGAACGAAATACCTAATGGGAAACGTGTATGTGAATCACCACCAGTACCTACAGTATCTGGTAATAACATACGGTTTAACCAAGAGTGAATTACACCATCACCAGGGCGAAGTGAAACACCGCCACGGTTCATGATGAAATCAGGAAGCGTATGGTGAGTGTTTACGTCAATTGGTTTAGGGTAAGCAGAGGTATGACAGAATGACTGCATTGTTAAATCTGCAGAGAAACCTAAACATGCTAAGTCTTTAAGCTCATCACGTGTCATAGGACCTGTAGTATCTTGCGAACCTACAGTGGTCATTTTTGGCTCACAGTATTGGCCTGGGCGAATACCTGCTACGTTACATGCTTTACCAACCATTTTTTGCGCTAGTGTAAAGCCTTTATCAGATACTTCTGTTACTGCTGGTACTTTAAATACGTCAGTAGCACCTAAACCTAAAGAGGTACGTGCTTTGTCTGTTAAACCACGACCAATGATTAGAGGAATACGGCCGCCGGCACGTACTTCATCTAAAATTACGTCTGATTTAAGTTCAAAAGTAGAGATAACGTCATCAGTACCGTGGCGCTTAACTACACCTTCGTATGGGTAAATATCAATTTGATCACCCATGTTGAACTCATCAACATTTAACTCGATTGGTAACGCACCTGAATCTTCCATTGTGTTGAAGAAGATAGGCGCAATTTTGTTACCTAAACATACACCACCAACGCGCTTATTAGGTACGTATGGGATATCATCACCCATAAACCAAAGCACAGAGTTAGTTGCAGATTTACGAGAAGAACCAGTACCTACAACGTCACCTACGTATGCAAGTGGTAAACCTTGTGTTTTTAATTCTTCAAGTTTAGTGATTGGACCTACTTCACCCGCTTTGTCAGGAGTGATACCGTCGCGCTCATTTTTTAGCATTGCTAAAGCATGAAGTGGGATATCTGGACGTGACCATGCATCTGGTGCAGGTGATAAATCATCAGTGTTTGTCTCGCCGGTTACTTTAAATACAGTAACAGAGATTTTTTCAGCAACAGCTGGCTTGTTAGTAAACCATTCAGCGTCTGCCCAAGATTGAATAATCTTTTTAGCGTGCTCGTTACCTGCTTTTGCTTTTTCTTCTACGTCGTAAAATGCATCAAACATTAATAATGTGTTTGATAGACCTTTTACAGCGATAGGCGCAAGTGTTTCGTCATCAAGTAGCTCAATCATTGGGGCGATGTTGTAACCACCTAACATTGTACCTAATAATTCTGCTGCTTTTTCTTTAGATACTAATGGAGATTGTGCTTCGCCTTTAGCAACTGCCGCTAAAAAGCCTGCTTTGATGTATGCTGCATCATCAACGCCTGGTGGTACGCGGTTGATTAGTAAATCTAAGATGAACTCTTCTTCACCCGCTGGTGGGTTTTTAATTAGTTCAATAAGATCAGCCGTTTGCTGAGCATCTAATGGCGCTGGTACGATACCTAACGCGGCACGTTCTTCTACGTGTTTACGATATTCTTGTAGCACAATATTGCCCTCTTGGTGACGTGAAAGTATTCGGTAGCGCCTCATGCGCAAAAAAAGTAACCCAATACTTATAGTATTCTAACGCGGGATTATAAAGCTTTTATGTATAGATGAAAATCCATCCAGCTAAGCAACTGATTATACCGACTATAAATATTATGAATAGTGGTAAGCATAAATTCTATTTTCGTGAATGTTTGTTAAGTAATAATCATTCTTGTTTAATCAGGCTAATACTGCATATGCTGTTTTAAAGGCATAAAAAAACCCAGCACTAAGCTGGGTTTTTAAAATAAAGTAAGTAACTATTAACGCTTAACTTTTACACGTTCAATAGATTTTACATGTGCTTCTACACGACGGTTTTCAGCGTGAGCTTCTTTCGTGTTAGCTGTGTTTTTAAGACGTTCTTCACCTAGACCAACAGTTGTAATGCGATCTTCAGCAATGCCATCTTTTATTAGCTCTTGTGCTACATCATCAGCACGCTTTTTAGAAAGCATCTTGTTGTAGTTTGCGTTACCTACCGCTGACGCGTGGCCTTCAAGTAGTACAGTTGTATCTTCGTGCTCTTTTAAGAACTCAGATACTGATGCAATGTCGTCAAAGTAACGTTGACCAACTTGTGCAGAATCATGTGGGAAAGTAACTAATAAGCTTGTTGTTACTTCACGGTCTTCGTATAAAGTACAGCCATCGCCATCAACAGCGTCTGTCATTGGCGTGTTAGGACATTTATCATCTTTATCTAGGATGTTGTCGTTGTCGCTGTCTTTAGGTTCTACAGGTACTTCTACTACTGCTGTAGGTGCTGGCTCTACAGGCTGTGCAGGCATAGAGTTTTGGCCAAATAAGTAGTTAATACCAATTTTAGCACCTACATCTGTGTAACCTTTATCAAGACCTTGATATACCGCAGTTTCCGCGTTTACGAAAAAGCCATCAGTAATAAAGTGTTGGTAACCAACACCTGCGTTTAAGAATGTGTTGTCATCTACTACGTCCATTTCTTTAATACCGAATAGACCGTAGAAAGGACCGCCGTCAAGGTGGTAAAGCGCATCAATACCGTAACGCTCGCCGTCGATATTATTACGATTGCCCGCAGCTTTATCGAACGCGTTAAAGTCCATATCTGCATACTCAAGGCGTGCGCTCCAGTAATCGCTGAAACGGTAACCTGCTTCTACACCCCAACCAGTTGACTCGTTTACGTCAAGGCCAGCTTGAGCGCGCATGTTTTCCCATGACGCATCATAGTAGTCACCAAATGCACCAATGTAGAAACCTTCTTCTTTATCGGCAGCGAATGTAGACGCGCTAGTTGCAGCTAACGCAATTGCAATTGTAAGTGATTTTAATTTCATTGTTTTCTTCCCATTTTAACAACTTAGAAAATTGTAGCTAATCAATACTAGCTCAACCAGTTTTGTACACACTACCCGAGCTTTTGTTAATCGATACTTAACGAAAAATAAAGTTTATAAATTTTTTCAACGATCTACAGGCATTCCAACCACCAATTGTAGGTTAAGTAAAAATTTTTACCTAATCTGCAATTAATAAATTATGGTAATTTATAAATAGTTACTTTTTATGAATGCGCACAATACCACCGAGTGTGTAACTGCTCAATCATTGTACACTGCATTATTTAAAAATGACTATTTATAATCAAAAACTTACAATTAATTACAATACTTAAGTACCGCAAAAAGTTTGATAGCCCTTGTCATCTTTACCTGTCTCTTGAAAGCGGGCTAAATTAGCTGTTTTATCATATGGGTTACTCATCACCGTTAACAAGTCGCTTAGCAGCTCGCTCTCGCCGTGTTGATTATATTGCGCAAGGATTTCTTCGACGATGTGATTACGCGGTATAACCCTTGGGTTAGCCGCTCTCATTAGGTTATAGCTGTTTTCATCACATCTTTTTTTCCATAACTGGGCCCATTGCGTTAATTCATCTGGCACTTTGCCACCCTTTAGTGACTCGGTTAAGGCATCAAAGGTGTTGGTGTAATCGAGCTTATGCTCTTGAAATAACAATAATAACTTACTTACAAGCTCTACATCGTCTTCGTTATAACCTGCTAAGCCTAATTTTTGTGCCCACATTTGATTATATTGCTCGTTAAATAACGTAGAAAACTGATTAATTAGCGGCGTCATTAAACTTACAGCTTGTTCGTCATCTTCATGTATAAGCGGTATTAGGCTCTCGGCTAAACGCGCACAGTTCCAACTTACAATATTTGGCTGATTACCATAGGCATAGCGACCTTGCTTATCAATTGAGCTAAACACGGTATCAAAATCAAAGGTATTCATCATTGCACACGGGCCGTAGTCGATAGTTTCGCCGCTTATCAAGGTATTATCAGTATTCATAACGCCATGAATAAAGCCTACTCGCATCCAGCTAATAACCAGCGCTAGCTGACTATTTATAACGGCTGCTAAAAAGTCTAAATAGCGCTGAGCCCCTGTTGATTGAATACTTGGGTAATGGCGTTCAATGGCTACATCAGCTAATTTTTTTAATCCCTCTACATCACCTTGAGTTGCTAAATACTGAAACGAGCCAACGCGAATATGGCTACTTGCTAAGCGGGTAACAATTGCGCCAGGTTGCGGCGGATTACGATAAACAGCTTCGCCTGTGCCGACAACAGCCAAACACCGCGTGGTTTTAATCCCTAAGCCATGCATAGCTTCGCTCATAATATACTCGCGAATAGCGGGGCCTAGTGCACATCGCCCATCGCCTCCTCTTGAAAAAGGCGTGGCGCCTGAGCCTTTTAACTGAATATCCCACAGCTGATTTTTATCATCGCTGATAGCACCCAGTAAGTGCGCTCGCCCATCCCCCAAGCGCGGCGAAAAGTGCCCAAACTGATGCCCAGAATAGCCAAGCGCTATAGCACTTACCGGTTGTGGCTCGTTACCAGCAAAAGTACTGGCGCGCAGCGCAGGCTCAACATCTATATTAAACTGCTGTGCTAACGCTTCGTTCCACAAAAGTAATTGCGCAGCAGCAACGCTTGATGGACTGTCCTCTATAGCGAAGTTATCTGCTATATCAGTGTATCTTGGCACTAGTTTCATGGTTAATCCTCTGTTTGTTGGCTTATGCCTACGCGATTGTCGCCCACGCTGTAAGCCACAATTAAGCTAAGTTCTTGCAGGCTCAAACCACTTTGCTTTTGCATTTCGTTAAAAAACGCCTGTGCGGCAGTGAGTGATTTTTTAGTTTGCAGACCGCCATCTATAATTTTGTGCGCTCTTAGGTAACTTTCCACATCTCGCGAAAGTAAAAAAGTATCTTTACCAAGCGCTCTCAAGGCATACGGGCCAGTATTTCCACCCAAACGGGCGCCGTGTTTTTTTAAATATGTCCATAAACCAATAATGTCATCGCTTGGCCAGTTAGCTACAAACTTGCTAAAACTGCCATGTTCCTGAGCTATTTCGTGGATCATGTAGGCATTTTCAGGAATTGTTTTTACCTTTTTATAATTACGAATAATGCGCTCATCAGTTGCTTTTTGCTCTAGCATATCGGGCGGCATCATAAGTAATTTATCAACACTAAACTGCCAAAAAACCTCTCTAAAACCTGGCCATTTACTGTTTATTACCGACCAGTAAAACCCGCTTTGAAATACTTTACGGGTAAACTCTTCAAGCCAATCGTCGTCACTTAATGCGCTTAATGCTTTTTTAGATAAGGGTTTTGCGAGTAATAACTTAAGCATTTTTTCAGAACCTTTTCGCTCTACTGCTCGCTTATAAATATCGCTAAATTTTTCCATACTTATTAAATACCTCATCACTGCTCATAGGGTTAGTTTACGAGAAAAGCAGCTAATACGTAACCACCCACATTTTCGATGAACTAATCTGTATCCTGCAACTTGACACCTAGACGGCTAAAATGTTTTAATCGCCGCAATTACCCTATTTAAATTGTATTTTGTTAAACCTTTTGCGGTTAAACAAAATACAAAGGGCTAGAAGAGGTGCGTTATTCAGGTAGCGTATGTTAGGAGCGCAAACTCCAGTGAGCATATGTGAGGGGAATACCGCCGAGAGGTAAACGCTTTTGCGAAGCAATTACTTCGGGCGACTAGGTTGAATCCTAGCGACTGTCACCAATAGCTGTTTTAGAGCAGCTTATTAGTTTGGTGGAGAGCTTCTGGTCTTAAATAATAAGGCCGTGCGCCCTATTATTTTAAGCCCATTCGCTCTTCGAATACTGTTCGAACGACGTTAATGCGGCTCACATCATACAGCCTCCTTAATATCTCGAACACCTTATAGGTTCGTAAGAGATGATTCACAACTTCAATTTAGACGACTACGCACTGTGGACAGCGCTTGTTACGCCGTTTGATCAACAAGGTAATGTTGACTACGACACGCTCACAACACTTGTTAGCGAACAAGAAGCGGCACACAACGGTATTTTACTGCTCGGTAGCACAGGTGAAGGCTTAGCCCTTACGCTTAAAGAGCAGCAAGGCATTGTTGAGCACGTGTGCCAATTAAAACCCAGTGTACCGCTTATGGTTGCTGTTGGTGGTAGTAATTTGGCCCAACAAAAAGAATGGGTTAGCTACTGTAACCAATTACCTATTCACAGCTACTTATTAGGCTCGCCTCTTTATGCAAAACCAGGGGCTGTAGGTCAAACACATTGGTACGAAAGCTTATTAAACGAAAGCGCGCATCCGTGTATGTTGTACAACGTACCTGGGCGCAGCGGTGTAAGCATTCCTATCGAAACCATTGAAAACTTAAAAGCGCACCCAAAACTGTGGGCTTTAAAAGAAGCCAGTGGCAACATCACCCAATTTGAAGCATACCGACAAGCCGCGCCTAATTTAGCGCTATACAGTGGCGACGATGCACTTATGCCCTACTTTGCCCAAGCAGGTGCAAAAGGCTTAGTTTCGGTTGCGGCCAATGCATGGCCTTTGCAAACACACGAATTTGTAAAGCGCAGCCTAAGCGGTCAACACCCCAATTTATTTGCTCAGTGGACTCGCGCTATCAATAGCCTATTTGCTGTAGCAAACCCTATTCCCGTTAAAGTGCTAATGCACCAGCAAGGGCGTTTAAATAGCCCACTGTTGCGCCCACCTTTAACGCATCTTGAGTTAACGCAAACCGATTGCATTACCACTGCAAACGACACCATTTTATCTTGGCATTAAACACAGGTTTTTATAATGAGCTGGTTAGAACTACTAAATAATTTAGAATCGGGCGCAGTACGCGCAGCATCACAAAACGAAAGCGGCCAATGGGAAGCTAACGTAGAAGTAAAACAAGGCATTTTAGAAGCCTTTAAAAATGGCACTAACACCGAGTTTGCAGGCGGGTTTGTTGATAAGCACAACCTTGCACCGCAAGAATTTAGCACTGACGATGGCGTGCGTATGGTACCAGGTGGCACCAGTGTTCGCCGCGGTGCCTACGTAGCTAAAGGCACTATTATTATGCCACCAGCGTACGTAAATATTGGCGCATACATCGACGAAGGCACTATGGTTGATAGCCACGCATTAGTGGGTTCATGTGCACAAGTTGGTAAAAATGTACATTTAAGCGCAGCTGTGCAACTTGGTGGTGTACTTGAGCCAATTGGGGCAAGCCCAGTCGTGGTTGAAGACGATGCGTTTATTGGCGCAGGTTGTGTCATTGTTGAAGGCGTAGTGGTTAAAAAAGGCGCTGTACTTGCACCAGGTGTGCGTTTATCTGCAACTATTCCGGTTTACGACTGTGTTAACGAGCGTCAGCTAGATAAAGGCGAGCCAATTCCAGAGTACGCTATTGTAATACCAGGCTCTCGCCCTGCGTCTAACGAATGGGCTCGTGAGCAAGGCTTAAGCATGTCGTGTGCACTCATTGTTAAATACCGCGACGAGCAAAGCGATGCATCGTTATTGCTAGAAGAGGTTTTACGATAATGAGCTTTTTGAGCACGCCTATCAAGGCCGCCGTGAATACACTTACTCAGCAACTTGATACACCTTTTTTTGTTTACGACTTAGACAAACTAAACGCACACCTTACCCGTTTAGTTGCGCAAACCGATGTAAAGCTTTGGTATGCGGTAAAAGCCAATCCGCTTTCTAAGGTTATTCAATGCCTAGACAGCGCCGGATTTAACTTTGACGTAGCAAGTAAAGGTGAGCTTGAACAAGTCCTTGCACAAGGTATTAGTTCACAGCGCGTGCTCAACACAGGGCCTGCAAAGAGCCCTAAACAAATTAAACACTTTATTGAGCGCGGCGTGCGTATTTTTGTTGCCGAAAGCCTCAATCAAGTACGTTGGTTAAACCAGCAAGCGCAGCTGCAAAATACGCAGCTGCAAGTATTACTGCGTGTGCAATTACGCTGGCCAGAAGGTGAAAAAAACCCATTAGGGGGTGACAGCCTTACACCGTTTGGGCTTGGTTGCGATGAATGGCAAGCGCTCAATACTGGCGATTACCCAGCACTTAATTTTGATGGCCTGCATATTTTTCAGTGGGGCAACATGCTTAGCACGCAAAAGCTAAGCGAGCTGTGGTCGCAAATGATTGCACCGCTTACCACCTTGGCTAATAACTTAAATATAAACCTGAAAATTTTAGACTTAGGCGGCGGTTTAGGTATTCCTTACACACCAAACGATGCAACACTTGAGTGGGATGGATTAATCACCGCGCTGGCAAAAATTAAAAAAGATGCGGGTGTAGACGAGCTTTGGATGGAGCTTGGCCGTTACGCTGTAGGCGAATGCGGTCATTACGCTAACCCCGTCGTTGAGTGCAAACAAAACTACGACCAACAGCAAGTTATTTTAACCGGTGGTATTAACCACTTATTGCGCCCAGCTGTTACAAGCCAAGATTTTCCTGCAGCGTTACTACGCGAATCAACAGCGCCAGAACAAGCAATGAGCTTATATGGCCCATTATGTACTGCCCTTGATTGCTTAGGCGAGCATAGCCTACCAAGCGATTTAAACGAGCAAGACTGGCTGGTGTTTAGCCAATGTGGTGCCTATGGTTTTACCGAAAGCATGCCCTATTTTTTATGCCATGAACTAGCTGCAGAATACGTGTTACAAAATGGCGAGCTCACGTGTGTGCGCCAAGCAGAAGATGCCAATCACTACTTAAGGTAATAAACATGAGCATAACAACACCCATTAGCCAAGAAAATATTGTAGTAGGGGAAGTAGCAAACGGCTTACCCCTCACTATTCCGGTGTATCGCTTAAAAGGCGATGGCAGCGGGCCAAGCGTGTATATTCAAGCCAATATGCATGGCGCCGAGGTACAAGGTAACGCGGTTATTTTTCAGCTGCTAGAGCAGTTAAAACAGCTCAATTTAAAAGGCGACATTACCTTAGTACCTTATGCTAACCCTATTGGTTGTAATCAAAAATCAGGGGAATTTACCCTTGGCCGATTCGACCCTATTACTGGCACTAACTGGAACCGTATGTATCACTACAATAGTGATTTAGTCACCCAGTTTGCACACGAGCATAGCCAGTACGACGATGCAGCTTTAAAAAGTAATTTTAAAAAAGCCCTGCTTGATGAAATAGATGCCAAACTTAACGGCCCAGCTTACTTGCTCAATACCGGTAAACGCATTGCGCTTAACCTGCAAAAGCTTGCGCATCAAGCCGATATAGTGCTCGACTTACACACGGGGCCTATTTCAAGTAAGCATCTGTACTGTCCAACGTATGCCAGCGACAGCGCACGTTATTTTAATATTGAACACGTACTGCTTATTCCAAGCGACTTTGATGGCGCAATGGATGAAGCTAGCTTTTGCCCATGGTGGCATCTAAGTGATGCACTTAGTGCGCAAGGCAGGGACTTCAATGTACAGGTTGAGGCCTTTACAGTAGAGCTAGGCAGCCAAGAAAAAATAGATTTAGCAGCCGCCTTTGATGATGCAAACAGCATTTTAAGCTATTTGAACCATAAAAATGTATTGTTAGATGCAGCGCATCAACCTAAGCAGATGACTCGTTATGCGTGCCATTTAGATGACTACTTTGCTTATTATGCGCCGATTGGCGGCATGGTTGAATATGTTGCCCCATTAGGCGCACACATAAAGGCAGGTGAGCCAATAGCCCATATATTGCGCATGGAGCGCTATTTAACTGAGCAGCCCCTACAAACATTAAGCCTTGATTGCGATGCAATTGCTATTTTGCATTTTGCCTCAGCAAGCGTAAACCAAGGCACTGAACTTTATAAGTTTTTTACTAACGTATTTGAGTTATAACGCACCGCGCTATAACTCCCCCTTCTCATTGCGTGAGAGTAAGTTAACTAACTTACAATATAAGCGGCTATATGCCGCTTTTTTTGATCTGTGATAACGGTGTAAACGTAAGGTAATCAAATAAGTGTAAATTCAGTGAAAGTTCACCGTTACAAATGTAAAAACACGTTATAATTTATAAATCTACCTTACTCTCAAAGGAATAAACAATGAGCTGGCGTTATTGGATTGCAGTTACGGCTTTACTAAGCACACCCTCTTTTGCCCAACAAGAGGTTAAAAAAAATGAACAAGACAACGACATAGAGCTAGTTAAGCAATGTATTTTAAATGAAGTAATTGGTGGCGATGGTAAGCAAACCTTAGACGAGCTGCGCACAAAATGCTCCGCCCTTGAAGAAAACAAACAACTTACCGCACTTGATAAACGCAAGGCTCGCGAAGAGGTAAGCAAAAAAAATCGTAACGTAATTACGCCGCATAAACGTAACTACATTTTACCTTTATCGTATGTCTCGCACCCTAACGATCGCCCGTTTGATGGCTTTGACGAGCTAACAGATGAAGAAAATGGCGAACCCCTTGATAACCTAGAGGCTAAATATCAGCTTTCTATTAAAGTGCCACTGTACGATGATTTTGCAGATGACGACCAAGCCATATTTTTTGGCTTTACCTTGCAGTCGTATTGGCAAATTTATAACTCAGAGATTTCTTCTCCGTTTCGTGAAACCAACTACGAACCAGAAATATTTTGGGTAAACTACCTAGACCAAGAAAACGTACTTTGGGGCGACGAAATGGCCATAGCGCTGGGTATTTCGCACCAATCTAATGGCCGCAGCCAGCCAAACTCTCGTTCATGGAACCGAATTTACGCCGATTTTATATGGGAAAAGAGCGGTTTTGTATTTAGCTTTAAACCTTGGTATCGCATTGCCGAGGATGAAAAAGACAATATATTAGAAGCCGATGGCGACGACAATCCAGATATTTACAAATACATGGGTTACTTTGAATTTGGCGGGGCGTATCGTTATCACGATCACGAGTTTAGCTTTATGACTCGTAACAATTTAAATTCAGATAACCGTGGTGCACTTCAACTAGATTGGTCATTCCCGCTTTGGGGTCGTTTACGTGGCTACGCGCAATACTTTAACGGTTACGGTGAGAGCCTAATTGATTATAACGCTGATGTAGAGCGTATTGGTGTAGGTATATTACTTACCGATTTACTTTAATTTATTAATACACCATAAAAAAAGCCAAGCCCTTTTATAAAGTGCTTGGCTTTTTTATTAAAGCGTTACTCGTTATTTTTTAACGGCAAACACCCCTTCAAACTCTGCAACAACATCGCTGCCATCAAATATAGTAACAGGTACTACGTAGCTTGCTTTGCCTGTTGTTTCCAGCTCACTGAGCTTACCTTTACAGGTTTGCACATCAACACAACCACGTGGGTCGGTATTAAGTGGTTTTAAGTATTTTATAGTGGCATCGGCTAATACAATATTGCCCTCAAGCCCTGCCTCTTTAAGCGCTAAGTACGTTGCGCCCCAACCGGTTAAGGTTGCTAAGCTGTATATAGAGCCTGCAAACATAGTATTGTGTAGGTTTAAGTTAGCGTCTAAATCAGCACGCGTTGTAAACTGCCAGTCTGTGTAGCTTTCTACTTTTATACCCATTGCATCACTAATTGGGATTGATTCACGCCAAATATTTTGCAGTACTTGCGTCCAATCAGGGTGGCGAAACCAACCCGGCTCACTAGGCTTTTGTTTAATCATTTTGAAATGTTGTACATCGCCATACGCAAGGTGGGCTTTTTCTTTTAGCTCGTAGCCGTGGCGCTTATAAAACTCAAGCGCACGCTCGCGAGCAAATAACACTAATTCGCCTGCATTTTGCGTCCATGCTATTTTTTCAAGCTCGTGTAATAAACGGCTACCAATATGCTGGTTACGGTTGCCTTCGGCTACGGCCATGTAACGTACTTGCGCTTGTTCATGGTTGTTAAAGTGTAAACGGGCCACACCAAGCACATCACCGTTGTTATTTTTAATAAAGCGATGCTCTGAGTCTTGTTCCATATCATCTTGTTCAGAGCCACGAGGCTCATTCCAAGGCGCACGTAGTACTTCCCAACGTAATTGATAGTACGCTTGCCAGTCTTCGCTGCTCTGCGGTGTAGTTACTTGAAACATATATACTCCTGTTGTTTTGCCGTAAATAAAAAATAAAGGCTACGGCATGTAATCCAACTGAATAACTCTTTAACCTGCACATTGGTTTTTACATTAGAAAATTAAAGATTAAGTTGGTTGGAATTATTATGGCAAATACCATACTCCATCTTTTAAACACTGCCAATACGACTTTGGTAAGCAAGCGAAAAAATAACTGTTTTACCCATCGCATCAGCTAGTTTATGCTGGGCCTTTAGAGATTGAGCATGCACTGAGCGAAGGGTTCTGCCTAGGGGAAATTTACTCTTTGTTGCCTACATGGGTGTAAGCCAGTAGAGTAATGCAGGAGCAGTTACCTAGCCCACCAGGTTACAAATCTCGCGCCGCGATTAAATCGCCCCCTAGATTGAACAAACTTTAATCCTGAAAGGTCAACAGGCCCTTAATGTTATGAGCGATTTTATAAACCCTTTAACGGGTGTAGTGAGTAGCCACTTTATTAGTCACAGCCAAGATATTGGGCAACTAGTTTACTGGCATAAATATACAGGCGATCACATACAGGTTCGCCAATTCGGGCAGCTTCGCTGGCTGCTAATTAACGATACATTGCAATCGGTGATAGAGCTTAACAATCCACAGCGCTTACTATTTCCACATTTAACCTATTTAGCTAAGCAGTGGCAAACCTTAGCACCACCAAATCATGTGTTAGAACTTGGCCTTGGCGGCGGCGCTATACGTAATTACTTACAATACACTTACCCGCACGCACACGTAACATCAGTTGAAAAAAATGCAGATATAATTGCCTGCTATACAGATTTTTTCGCTCTTAAAAACCAAAGTGACGTGCAGTGTGATGATGCGCAAAATGTACTTAGCAAAGCACATAACCATGACTGGATTATTCTTGATTTATTTAGCCAGATAGATGCACCACGATTTTTGTTTGAACGCGCTTTTTATCAAAAAATATACGATGCGCTAAACGCAGGTGGCACGTTATTTATTAACTTTTTGTCGCAACATGAGTCGCAGTTAATTCAGTTACAGCAATTACTATTTAATGTGTTTGGCGTAAAAGTAAGCCCGCATAAAATTGCGGGCTTTGTGAATCATATTATTATTGTTACTAAAGCTGGTAATTAAACCGATAAGTTAAACGTAACAGGTCCATCGTTACACAAGCTCACTTGCATATCGGCGCCAAACTCTCCCGTGGCAACACTAATACCCTGCGCTTTAGCTTGAGTTACAAAGTACTCGTAAAGCGCGTTAGCTTGGCTAGGTGTGGCTGCCGGTGAAAAGCTTGGCCGCATGCCTTTTTTAGTATCAGCCGCTAATGTAAATTGCGACACCACGAGTAACTCACCGCCTATATCTTTTAGACTTAAGTTCATTTTGTCGTTTTCATCGGTAAATATTCGGTAATTACTTACCTTATGCAATAGTTTGTCGGCGGTTTGCTCATCATCTGGTTTTTCAACACCGAGTAACAATAATATACCTTGGCCAATTTCACCTATAACTTGGTTATCAACTTCTACTTTGGCACTTTTTACACGTTGTATTAAGCCCTGCATTTAACTGCGTTCCTCTGTTTTTAGTTCTTCATCAATGTCTATTTCTGGTGTTTGTGGTACATGATTAGGGCTTATACAGGCGGTAAATTCGGCCCCTAATAACACCACCACCCACGACAAATACACCCACACAAATAAAATAGGAATGGTCGCAACAGCGCCATAAATTACTTCGTACGAAGGAAAATGGCTAATATAAAGCGCAAAGCCTTTTTTAGTCAGCTCAAATAATACTGCCGCAAAAAGAGCCCCAGGTAGCGCAGCCCGAATAGATACAGGCGTGTTAGGCACTAAAGTGTATAACATTAAAAAGCCAATCATCGAAAAGCCATAAGGCACCAGCTTTAACAAAAAGCCACTAAACCCAGGAATGCCCTGATCGGCAAACGACACTAACGAAACAATATACGATGTAACACCAATACTTGCGCCCAGCAGTACGGGGCCTAAGCTCAATACCATCCAATAAACCGCAAAAGAGATCATCATGGGGCGTTTTTTCTTAATACGCCAAATACGATTAAGCGTGGCATCAACATTACGTATAAGCAGCAGTGCAATCGCCGCTAAAAAGCCAATACCCACCGCGGTCATTTGGTTCGCATTGCCAGCAAAGGAGCTTATATGCTCTTTAATCACATCAGATGAGGTAGGTACAAAGTTAGTAAACAAAAAGCTTTCTATGGCTATGCGGGTAGATTCAAACCCCGGAAAGGCCGAAAATATTGCCACGCCTACCGCTATCAGAGGCACTAAAGAAAGCAAAGTAACATAGGCAAGGTAGCCTGCATTCACTGTAATTTGATCGTCTATACAGCGGTTAACGTACTGCATCCACCAGCTTGGCTGTTGCCTTAAAAAGGAGATAGCTTGCTGTTTATAAAGGGAGAGCTTATCATTCATACAATTGACTTGTGCTAATCGAATTTTGATTATGATAGCAATCAGCACCATAATTTACAGCACTTACTGGTAAATAGGGATCCAAATGAAAAAACAAACATTACTTAGCGCCTCGGTACTGGCCATTACGCTTACTTTATCGGGCTGTCAGTCGGCCTATTATTCTGCAATGGAAAAAGTAGGTGTACATAAGCGCGACATTCTTATTGACCGCGTAGAAGAAACCAAAGATTCACAAGAAGAGTCGCAAGAAGAATTTCAATCAGCACTTGAGCGCCTAACAACTTTAATTAATTTTGATGGCGGCGAGTTACAAGATGCCTACAATCAACTTAACGACGATTATGAGTCGAGCTTAGCAGCCGCTAATGAAGTGTCGAGCAATATTAATAAAGTTGAAGATGTAGCAGAAGCTTTATTTGACGAATGGAGCGATGAGCTTGAGCAATACAAAAGCGCGTCGCTTAAGCGCGAAAGCAGTAAAAAGCTAGCGGCTACACAACGCCAATTTAGCCAGTTACTACGCTCTATGCGCAGTGCAGAGAGCAAAATGGAACCAGTACTATCGTCTTTACAAGATAACGTACTGTACTTAAAGCATAACTTAAACGCACAAGCGGTTGCCGCTATTAAAGGCGAATTCACTAATTTAAAGCGTGATATTCAAGTGCTGATGAACGACATGAATAAATCAATTGCCGATTCAAACAAGTTTATAGAGCAAATGAATAGCGCTGGCTAATCAATTAAAATCTGCCTAACAAAGCCTGCATATTGCAGGCTTTTTTGTTGTTACGTTTTGTTACCTTTGAACTATTTGTTAATCTTTTGATGTTGTTATACTTTTATAAAAATAATAATAGATAACAACAATGAAACTAAAAACCACCAGCCTTGTATTTATTTGTGGATTGCTTAGCGCTTGCGAAACTACTAATCGCATTGAGGTGATTGCAGGGGAAAACACGCTTACCCCGCAGCATCAAACAGGCGAGCGAAAAGGGCGCTTTTATAACCTCTACCCTGGCAAAAAAACCTACCCCACCACCTGCGAAACCGGCTGCTACCCGCCAAGCCCTAAATTACAATGCAAACAAGACGCTGAAGATTGCCAATTTATTGCTGAGCAAAAGCCAATTAATTTAAATACGGGCTTTACCGTGCGCTGGCTAGGACACGCTGGGTTTATGATCCGCACACCTAACGGACAACACGTGCTATTTGATCCTGTAAAAGAGCAGTTCGACTCACCTGTTGATTTAGCCTTTAGGTTAGCCTCAGGGTTTTACAGGCAACCCGGCGATTGGCTTACAAAAAACGAGCTTAAAAACTTAAGTGCAGTGATGTACTCGCATATTCATTACGATCACTTTAATAAAGCCGATATAGAAGAGCTTGGTAATCAACCTCGCTACTTAACGCCATTAGGTATGGCCGACAACTTCCCTACTGGTGGCTATAACATTAGCGAAATGGCCTGGTACGCAAAAACAGAGCTTGATGATTTAACGATTCATGCCCTACCAGCGCACCACTTTAGTAGCCGTGTATTGGTACCCTTTATTTACGAAGATAACGA
This sequence comes from Pseudoalteromonas sp. Angola-30, assembly GCF_028599215.1. Classification (NCBI taxonomy): domain Bacteria; kingdom Pseudomonadati; phylum Pseudomonadota; class Gammaproteobacteria; order Alteromonadales; family Pseudoalteromonadaceae; genus Pseudoalteromonas; species Pseudoalteromonas sp. Angola-30. The sequence continues at coordinate 59,800 of NZ_JAQREI010000009.1, read as the reverse complement.
TAAAGACCTATGGAATGGCTGGTTGCTTGAGCAAAACGGCAGTACCGTGTTTTTTGCAGGCGATACCGGCTACTCAAAACACTTTAAAGACATTCAGCAAAAGTATGGCGATATAGACATATGCCTACTGCCCATAGCCTCGTATTACAGTGAAGACAGCCCTACTTGGTATCGTTATGTACACACCACACCAGAGGATGCTGTAAATGCAGCTAGTGACCTTAACTGTAAAGTAATGATACCGTGGGGCTATGGTAACTCAAGCTGGAAAATGGGCGACCGGACAAGTCATTCAGCACTGCTAAGGTTACTACATATGCACAATAAAATGGCTTCAACCACACCTTTATATATTTTAAACGAAGGCGAAAGTATTTCACTGTAACTCATTGCTGAACTGTTTTAGGATGATTGTAATATCTAAATACATATTAACATTGAGAAATTAATGAAAAAACACGCATTAGCTTTAAGCTGTTTATTAAGCGCCCCAGTAATGGCCATTGATGTAGCGCACACATCGACCCCTATTACTATTGATGGCATATCTGAAAGCGCATGGGATAAAGCAACGTGGCATGATATGCCGCATTTAATGGATGGCACCTTGCCCTCATCAGATGCCGACTTTAAAGGCCGCTACCGCCTGCTGTGGGATAAAAACTACCTGTATTTACAAGCCGATATAACTGACGATGTACTTATTGATACGCACCCAGACCCGACCGTAAAATATTGGGATGACGATGCGCTGGAAATTTTTATCGATAGCGACGCCTCAGGCGGTATTCACCAGTTTAACCATACTGCGTTGGCATATCACATCGGCCTTGATAACCAAGCTGCCGATTACGGCCCCGATAAAAAAGCCCATTTATACACCGACCACTTAACAAGTAACTGGAAGCGTAATACCCAAGCCCCTTATAACATCACCTGGGAAGTTGCTATAAAGCTCTACCCTAACGATTACCAAGAAGGCGCTGTAAATACGCCCATTACGCTTAATGAAAAACAAGTCATTGGCTTTATGCTCGCGTATTGCGATAACGATGGCAGCAAAGTACGCGAACACTTTATGGGCTCTCACGAAGTACAACCAGTCAATGGCGACAGAAACCGTGGTTTTATAGACGCAGATGTGTTTGGTAAAATTACCCTGCTGCCAAAAAGTAACTACTAATAAATAGTTGAGACGTAGGTTGGGTTGAGCGCAGCGAAACCCAACGAAAAAACACCCTACCAACAATGACAGATGCTTTGCGTTATCGATTGATTAAGCTTTGACGCTTTTACTTCTCTTTGTGCAAATATTTTTTAAGTAAATTATTCACAAAGAGAATAAGAGGCGCTGCGCTTTTAGAGATAAATACATTGTGGCAGTTTCACTATAGAACGAACTATAAACACTGAGGTATTTGGAAAAACCACTCAACCGCCAAAAAGTAACCACTAATAAATAGTTGAGAAGTAGGTTGGGTTGAGCGCAGCGAAACCCAACGAAAAAACACCCTACCAACAATGACAGATGCTTTGCATTATCGATTGATTAAGCTTTGACTCTTTTACTTCTCATTCCCTTCTCCTTGTGCAAATATTTTTTTAAGTGAATTATTCACATAGAGAATAAGAGACGCTGCGCTTTTAGAGATAAATACATTGTGGCAGTTTCACTATAGAACGAACTATAAACACTGAGGTTTTTGGAAAAACCACTCAACCGCCAAAAAGTAACTACTAATAAATAGTTGAGAAGTAGGTTAGGTTGAGCGTAGCGAAACCCAACGAAAAAGCACCCTACCAACACGCACTACCACTATGCATTGTTGCAGATTTATATAGCCTACTGACTTTCAGCTTAAACCAGCCTATTTAGCTGCGCCGTTCTAAACTGACCGCTGATAACTTATAGCTGACAACTCTTGTTTTAACCCACAAAAAAGCCGCTGTATTTTGCAATACAGCGGCTTTTAAACCATTACTCTAAATTAATAGATTATGATTTTGGAGCACGACCCGCACGCTTACGCTCACTTTCAGTTAAGTGACGCTTACGAATACGAATGTTCTCAGGTGTTACTTCTACTAACTCGTCATCATCGATGAACTCAAGCGCTTGCTCAAGTGTGTAGTTCAATGGTGGCGTCAATGTTTGTGCTTCATCTGTACCAGATGCACGAACGTTAGTAAGTTGCTTACCTTTAAGGGCGTTAACTGTAAGGTCGTTATCGCGGCTATGAATACCGATAACCATACCTTCGTAAACTTCAACACCGTGACCGATGAATAATTTACCACGCTCTTGTAAGTTAAATAATGCGTTAGTAAGTGCTTTACCTGTAGCATTTGCAATCATTACGCCGTTCTTACGAACACCTAGCTCGCCACCTTTGTGCGGACCGTAGTGATCGAATGTATGGTAAAGTAAACCAGAACCTGAAGTTAACGTCATGAACTCAGTTTGGAAACCGATTAAGCCACGGCTTGGGATCATAAAGTCTAAACGCATACGGCCCTTACCATCTGGTGCCATATCAGTAAGTTCACCTTTACGAAGACCAATTTGCTCCATGATAGAACCTTGATGCTCTTCTTCACAGTCAATTGTTAATGTTTCATACGGTTCTTCTAATACGCCATCAACAGTACGCAAGATTACTTCTGGACGAGATACAGCTAGCTCATAACCTTCACGACGCATGTTTTCGATTAAGATACCAAGGTGTAATTCACCACGGCCCGATACGCGGAAGCTATCTGGGTTGTCAGTATCAGCAACACGAAGTGCAACGTTATGTACTAATTCTTTGTCTAAACGCTCACGAATATTACGTGATGTTACAAACTTACCTTCTTTACCACAGAAAGGAGAGTTATTTACAGAGAACGTCATTGTTACTGTTGGCTCATCAACACTTAGTGGTGGTAATGCTTCAACGTTGTTAGGGCAACAAACAGTATCTGAAATCTTAAGCTCGCCAAGACCTGTTACCGTTACAATGTTACCAGCGTAAGCTTTATCTGTTTCGATACGCTCAAGACCTAGGTAGCTTTGTACTGAACCAATTTTGCCGTTACGTGTAGAGCCATCAGCACTAACAATCGTTACTTGCTGGTTAGGCACAACAGAACCACGTTTGATACGGCCGATACCGATTACACCTTTATAAGAGTTGTAATCAAGCTGAGAAATCTGCATTTGGAAGTCACCTTCAGGATCTGCATCCGGTGGTGATACTTCATCAACGATCATTTGGAACATAGGTTCCATGTTGTCAGACGGCTCGTCTAAATCTAGTGTAGCCCAACCGTTGATTGCTGAAGCGTAGATTACTTTAAAGTCTAGCTGTTCGTCAGTTGCACCAAGGTTGTCGAATAAATCAAAGATTTGATCCATAACCCAATCAGGACGTGCACCTGGCTTGTCGATTTTGTTGATAACAACAATTGGCTTTAAGCCTTGCGCGAATGCTTTTTGCGTTACGAAACGCGTTTGCGGCATTGGACCTTCTTGAGCATCAACAAGTAATAATACTGAGTCAGCCATCGAAAGTACGCGTTCAACTTCACCACCAAAATCGGCGTGTCCCGGGGTATCTACGATATTGATATGGTAGTCTTTCCAAGAAATGGCTGTGTTTTTAGCCAAAATGGTAATACCACGTTCTTTCTCAATGTCGTTTGAGTCCATCACACGCTCTTCGTTACCGCCGCGTGTTTCTAATGTACCTGATTGCTCAAGTAGTTTGTCAACCAATGTCGTTTTACCGTGGTCAACGTGCGCGATAATCGCTATATTTCTTAACTGTTCGATGCTCATATTTTTACTCAGAGAAGTTTATTCTCATTGATCCTGCAAGATCTACGCACTCATCTGCGTTTTCACCAGATGTCCCAGCATAGGATTTAAAAGGGCGCATATTATCCCTCATTAATGACATGGATGAAAGTTTATCCAATACAATTTTAAAAACTTTCTTAATACTTTTACTAAGTATCTGTTTTTTATATGACAATTATATGAAATAAATTTCGACAAATTACATAAATTGTCGTTTTTTAGCTAATTTGTTGATTGCTTTGGCACTATTTACTATTTAAGTTAAGCTGATTTAGGTGATTAAAATACGTGCAGAATCGAGCGTGAAATTTTTGCACCAATGTGGATATTTTACGCACCACAAAAGTGCAAAGCCCGTGACCACTTTTGTGCAACCATAATTTTTAACTTAATAAACAGCAAGTTAAAATAATGGCATAAAATCGGCTTACTAAAAAACCAAAGCATTTAATGCAGCAATAATAAAACCCAACAGTTGGAGGACACATGTCACAATCGGTTTTAGATTTTATTAAAGAAAATGACGTTAAGTTCATTGATTTACGCTTTACTGATACTAGAGGTAAAGAACAACATGTTTCTATTCCTCATCACCAAGTAGATGAAGATTTTTTTGAAGACGGTAAAATGTTCGACGGCTCTTCAATTGCAGGTTGGAAAGGCATTAACGAATCAGACATGGTACTTATGCCAGTAGCTGATTCAGTAAAATTAGACCCATTCACAGAAGAAGCTACGCTAATCGTACGTTGTGATGTTGTAGAGCCATCTACACTACAAGGTTACGAGCGTGACCCTCGTTCAGTTGCTAAACGCGCTGAAGAGTACATGAAATCTACCGGTATCGCAGATACAGTTTTATTTGGCCCTGAGCCAGAATTCTTCCTATTTGATGATGTTAAATACAAGTCAGATATGTCAGGTTCTATGTACAAAATTGATGCTGTTGAAGCAGCATGGAACTCAGATAAAGACTACGAAGGTGGTAACACAGGTCATCGCCCTGGTGTTAAAGGTGGTTACTTCCCATGTTCACCAGTTGACTCTTCACAAGATTGGCGTTCAGCTACTTGTTTAGTACTTGAAGAACTAGGCCAAGTAGTAGAAGCACATCACCACGAAGTTGCAACAGCGGGTCAAAACGAAATCGCAACTCGCTTTAATACAATGGTATTAAAAGCGGATGAAATCCAAGAGATGAAATATGTTATTCATAACATGGCTCACCTTTACGGAAAAACGGCCACATTTATGCCTAAGCCTGTTGTAGGCGATAACGGCTCTGGTATGCACTGTCACCAATCTTTAGCAAAAGACGGTGTTAACCTTTTTGCTGGTGATAAGTACGGTGGTCTTTCTGAAGATGCACTTTACTACATTGGCGGTATTATTAAGCACGCTAAAGCAATCAATGCGTTTGCAAATGCCTCAACTAACTCGTACAAACGTTTAGTACCAGGTTTTGAAGCACCGGTAATGCTTGCATACTCTGCACGTAACCGTTCTGCATCAATCCGTATCCCAGTTGTACCATCTGAAAAAGGTCGTCGTATCGAAGTACGCTTCCCAGATCCAACTGCTAACCCATACCTTGCTTTCTCTGCAATGCTTATGGCTGGCCTTGACGGTATCAAAAACAAGATCCACCCTGGCGATGCTATGGATAAGGATTTATACGACCTACCAGCAGAAGAAGCAGCAGAAATTCCACAAGTTGCATCTTCACTAGATGAAGCGCTAGAAGCACTTAGTGCTGACCGTGAATTCTTAACGCAAGGTGGCGTATTCACTGATGATTTAATCGATGCTTACATTGCACTTAAATCTCAAGAAGTTGAAAAACTTAACATGACAACTCACCCAGTTGAGTTTGAAATGTACTACAGCGTTTAATACGCCGTAGACAAAATTATCGATAAGATAATAAATGTGTGTTCTCAAGCCCGCTTAGCGGGCTTTTTTTTATGGTAAATTAGGGTTATCTCCACTAAAGTTATGTAATTACAAAATATGCAGGGTAGCAATGTGAATTACAGGATATTATTACTATTTTTTGCTTTAGGATTAAGCATTTATAGTTATGCAGGCAATAAGAAAATTTATGCTTGGAAAGATAAAAATGGTGTTTTAGTGTTCTCAGATACACCACGTAGTGGCGCGCACGAAATAAAACTAAGCAGCCAAGATCTTACCCTGTCTGAGACCGATAAACACCCCCCTGGTTCACCACAACCAACACACCCTAACCGTTTTCAAATTATGATATCGTCGCCTACACATAACCAAACCGTACGCGAAAACACCGGCTCGGTGTACGTAACAAGCCGCATAACACCGCGTTTTGAAGCTGGCTTTACCATACAGCTATTTTTAAACGGTAACGCTTATGGGCCCGCAAGCGATTTATCAACGTTTGCTATACGGGATGTAGAAAACGGAGCTCATACTTTGTATCTCAAACTTTATAATAAACAAAATCAAGCCATTGCTATCAGTCAGCCCAGTACCTTTGTGATGCAAAGAAAGGCTGTAAACTAAGTACAATGTCTCATGAAGCAAAATTAGCGCAGCAGTATTTACTGATTAAAACTTGCTTGCAAATATTAACGCACTAAAGTGGTGCAAAGATGTCAAACGAACAAAATTTTAGCCCTGAACTTCTCAATGCCATTTGGCAAAATCAAACTACATCGGTCATGTTACTTGATAAAAGTTTTACCCTTGTTTATGCCAACACCAGCACCAGCGAACTACTCGGCTTGGGTAAAAAGCGCATTATTGGGCAAACCTTTAACAGCTTATTTAATTACCATTCTGTGGATTTAGAGCGCATAGCCCAGTACTCACTTGTTGATGGTGTAGATTGCAGCCAGCACAGAGCTGACGTGGTCTTTATAGATTCTCGCCATGCAAAAATAGCCATTACATCGCGCCAAGTTAAGTTTAAAAACGAACGCTATATTTTACTTGAGTGTCGTAAAACCGATGAAGAAATAAAACACGACAAAGCCTCTAACCAAATGCATCAATATCAAGCTGCACGAAATTTAATTAGAGGGCTTGCTCACGAAATTAAAAATCCTTTAGGGGGAATACGCGGAGCGGCGCAGTTATTGCAGTATGAGGTAGATCAACAAGAAAGGGACGAATGCGCTGAGCTTATAATTGAGCAAGCCGACCGATTACGCGAATTAGTTGATAGGCTACTTGGGCCAAATCAGCTTCCGCAAAAGTCGTATGGCAATATTCACCAAACACTTGAGTCGGTTGTTAAATTAAGCACATTAGATAATTGTAAAAATATTAGTCTAGTTAAAGATTACGACCCAAGTATCCCTGATGTGTTTATTGACCAAGGCAAGGTTCAGCAAGTTGTACTTAATATTGTACGCAATGCTCAACAGGCGTTAGTTGATGGCGGTGAAATAAAAATAAAAACCCGCATTAATCATCAGTATCGCCGCCCCGGAAAAGCCCCTAAAAAAGCCTTGTTGATCCAGGTTTCTGATAATGGACCAGGCATAGACCCTAGCGTTCGCGAAACATTGTTTTACCCGATGATCACCAACAAGGAAGGTGGCTCAGGGCTAGGGCTTTCAATCGCACAAACGCTCATAGATCAGCACGACGGTTATATAGACTGCGATAGCTGGCCTGGCCATACTGAATTTAATATCTATCTGCCTTTTGCAGATTAATGTTTTGGAGTTGGCATGAAAACAGTTTGGCTTGTAGATGATGACGCATCAATTCGCTTTGTATTAGAAAAAGCGCTGACACGCGCAGGGTTTGAAGCAGAAAGCTTTGCAAATGCGCAAGACGTGTTAAGCGCGCTTAAATTTAGCCAGCCAACCGTGTTGGTATCTGACGTACGGATGCCAGGCATGGACGGCATGGCATTGCTTGAACTCATAGCAGAGCAAAACCCAGGGCTGCCGGTTATTATAATGACCGCCCACTCAGATTTAGACTCAGCGGTTAACGCATTTCAAAAAGGCGCGTTTGAGTACTTAGCCAAGCCATTTGATTTAAACGAAGCCGTGGCATTAATCGAAAGTGCCTGTAGAGCAAACTCAACTAAAAAGACTAAGCGTAAACAAGTTCCACCTAAAAGCGCGCACATTATTGGCGAAGCCCCTGCGATGCAGGAAGTGTTTAGAGCGATAGGTAAACTGTCGGCTTCAAGTATGAGCGTACTAATTAATGGTGAGTCTGGCACAGGTAAAGAGCTTGTTGCCAGCGCTTTGCATAACCACAGCCCACGTAAAGAAAACCAGTTTATTGCATTAAACATGGCCGCTATTCCAAAAGAGCTTGTGGAGTCTGAGCTATTTGGCCACGAAAAAGGCGCATTTACTGGTGCCGATAGCGTTCGTAAAGGCCGCTTTGAACAAGCCAATGGCGGCACACTGTTTTTAGATGAAATTGGCGATATGCCACTGGATGTGCAAACACGTTTATTACGTGTACTCGCCGATGGTGAGTTTTACCGCGTGGGCGGGCACCAAAGTATTAAAGTTGATGTACGCATTATTGCTGCAACGCATCAAAATTTAGAAGATTTAGTAAAACAGGGTAAATTTAGGGACGATTTATTTCATCGTTTGAACGTTGTGCGCCTTCGTTTACCGGCTCTTAGAGAAAGAACTGAAGACATTGAGCGCCTAGCGCAGCACTTTTTACACAAAAGCGCAAAAGATCTACAAGTAGAAAGTAAAGTGCTAAGCCCAAAAGCCACAGAGCAGCTTAGGCTATTTAGCTGGCCTGGTAATGTTCGCCAACTCGAAAACACCTGTCGCTGGTTGACCGTTATGGCCCCTGGTGAATTAGTAAGTGAGCAAGACCTACCACCAGAGATCATTGATGCAGCGCCTGTTCAACAAGAAGGTGATTGGCTCGATGCGTTTCAGCAATGGCTCAATCAAGAGCTTAAGCAAGGTAAAGAAAATATTTGGCCCGATATTCAAGCCCAGCTTGAAACTCGCCTTATAAAAACAGCACTGGCTAATTGCTCTGGCCATAAACAAGATGCAGCCATAAAAATTGGCTGGGGGCGCAACACGTTGACCCGCAAATTAAAAGAGCGCAATATTAGCTAGTTTCTAACCGTTACTCGTTGGCCCTAGGATGAAATTAATAGAACACATTCCATTATTTAAACAAATGGAAATAGTGAATAGATTGCACTTTTTTAAAGACTTCACCCTTGCTGAACGCCAAGTGTTATTAGAGTCGTTTGGGTTATTGTATTTAATTAACCAGCATCAGTTTTTATTTAAACAATACGATAACGACAAACGCTTATACATTGTATTAAGTGGTGCGTTACTTGTTTTTAAACATAACCACTTGCTGGAGCTTGGCACTATAGAGCCCGGTGAGTTTATCGGTGAAGGCGCATTTATTAATAACCGCGAGCGCAGTACGAGCGCTCGCGCTAAAACCGACACCATAGTACTTGCCATTACCCCAGAGGCACTTACTCGCTTGCCTAATGTAATACGCGAAAAAATTAAAGATAGAATCATAGAAGGTATGAGCCTGCGTATTGCAAAGCTGAGTGAGCACATAGAAACCCACGGTTAACTCTATCACTCAGTCCATGTAAACAATTTGTAGTGAGCAATCAAGCCAGCTGGGGTGATTAACATGCGCCGTAAATGTATACGTATCGGATGGCTTAGCGCCAAAGGGCGTTGCTACAAGCGGCTGTGAGTGGCTATATGTTTGCGAGTAGGTTTTATAATAAATAACAACATAACCATATAAAAACTCCCAACCTAACCTTACAACAGCGCCGCTGGGTAAGGTAAAGTCAGCGTGTTCATTTGAAAATCTAACCGCTAAGTCATTGTACTTGTCTTCGCTGCATTGGGTTGTTCTTAGCCGAGACGGCATAGTAAAAGCATCTTCTCCATCAGTGCTCTTTAAATAAAAACCAATATTGCCATCGCCATAAAAATGATTTGATCGTGTGGTGTAGTTAATTTCGGGCTGATAACCTAGCTCTTGCATAATAATAGCTAACTGCTCAGTTTCTTTTGGGTAAATTTTATCGCTTGATAAGAGTAACGTAGCCTCACCAAAGGTAGATGGGATTTCTAGCGCTACGTATTCATAAGGAAGATTTTGTGCTTTTAGCGCAGCATCGAGCTGCTTGCGCTGCTCATCTTGCAAGTTTTCACTAAAAACATAAACGGTAGGTTGTTGGCACGCAGTTAATAAAAGTACCCACATACAGATTAAAATGCCATTTTTCATAGCGTCCCTCCAATGATTACAATTGTAGTCTATTGGAGGAAACTATCTATAGCAACTTAATACTCATGTGCTTAATTAAGTATTATTGTACGTTGGTATAATTTGTTTGGCTGTCTAACCAGGCATCTACACTTTGGCGCGTATATAAAACTTCGTTAAATAAGCGATGACGTTCAAATTCCAGTTTTGATTTTTTAAGTGGATCGCCACTAATTAGTCGACTGTGCGTATCGTTAAACTTAGAAATAACCGAAAAGCCGCGTTCATCTTGCTCTTTGTGTGTTTTTACCGAGTTAGCTAAGTGAGCTCTTACATCATCTGCTGTCAGCATATCTGAATTATCTAAGCCCATTAGCTCTTTTTTCATTGCTAATCTTATGCCCATTTACTGCTCCACTTATATGCAGACCTAAACAATTAAAACGGTGAAATAATTACCATGTTTTAGGTACGATTTTTTATTTGCCAAAGCAATAGCAAATAGCACACCAAATTTTTGCTAGAGCATACGCATCAAATGCTGCAGTTTTTTTAAAGTTGAAAAAAGTTTTATATTTATCACTCTTTTTTATCCCACTCGGGCGAGCTTGCTAGGTGCAAAAAACAGTGCAAGCCTTTATACTTGCTGCTTATGCGCCACCAACAGAGATAACCATGTCAGAAGAATACATTGAAATTGAACTTGAAGAAGAACCTATAGAGCTTTGTAAATTACTAAAAGTACTCGATTTAGTAGAAGGTGGCGGCCAAGCTAAAAACCTAATAGCGCAAGGCTATGTTGGGGTTAACCATGAAATATGTACAATAAAACGGAAAAAATTATACAGTGGCGATGTACTTGAATTTGATGGCGAGCTTTTTCAACTCACTTTAAGTGAAGATGCGACTCCTGTAGAGCGCCCAGTGGCAACAACCCAGCCACAGCCAGAAAAAACACCCAATGAAACAGCTCAAAAGCCGGCAAAAAATAAAAGAAAGCGCACTAAAAAGCCAAAGGTTGATGAAAACACAGGGCGCCGCCCTATCTCATTTGGCTAGCCATTAGCGCTTTGTGCCATTTTTATTATATGTATAGGCTAGCTTGAACAGTTAGCCTTTTTGCTCTTTAATTACCTCGTAAAATACAATAAAAACAAGGTAATAATATGACAACCTCAGCTACACCCAATTGGTTTAAACCCGCCCTGTGGGCAGCACTTATCTGGAATTTATTAGGTGTGTTTGCATTTATAATGCACCTTATGATGACCCCCGAGATGATAAGTAAACTTCCGCTAGATCAACAAGCTGCATATTCAAACGTGCCTTTATGGTCTACCATTGCGTTTGCTGTAGCGGTATTTGGTGGCACCCTTGGCTGCATACTACTATTGGCCAAAAATGCACTTGCAACGCCTACCTTTGCGCTATCGTTGGTAGCGATATTTATTCAGCAATTTTATAATTTTATTGTGATAAATAGCATTAAAATGCTGGGGGTAAGCGCGGTGTTTATGCCTATTTTAGTGATTGTTATTGCGTTTTTGCTTTTATATTTAAGTATAAAAAGCAAACAACAAGGTTGGTTGAACTAACTTCCCCCCCTTTTTGTAAACTCATTATTTTGCTACTTGAAAAAACAATTTTAGGTAGCACTTCTATACTTAGTACTGTCTAAAAAACATGCATTGCACTACCTGCTTTTTAGCCTGATTTGTCATATTTATTATCTCTGGTATGCACTTTGCAAACTATTGGCAAATAAACACGTTATTTTATCAAGGACATAATCCTAAGTATCAAAGGGGCAAAAAATGAATAGTTTCGACACCCAACAACAATTAACGATTAATGGCGAGCAATACCATATTCACTCACTTAAAGGATTAGGCGACAAAGCAAAGCGATTGCCCTTTTCTCTCAAAGTATTACTAGAAAACCTATTACGCAATGAAGATGGCGTAAATATTAAAGAACAAGACATTCAAGCCCTTCTTGACTGGGACCCTAAAGCAAAGCCCTCAGCTGAGGTAGCCTTTACGCCGGCACGTGTGGTAATGCAAGACTTTACAGGTGTTCCCGCCATTGTTGATTTAGCAGCCATGCGTGATGCAATGGAAAAACTAGGTGGCGATCCTGCAAAAATAAATCCGCTTTCTCCTGCTGAACTTGTAATTGACCACTCAGTACAAGTAGATGGCTATGGTGACGACGGTGCGTTTGATTTAAATGCCAAGCTAGAATACGAACGAAATAAAGAGCGCTACGAATTTTTACGCTGGGGGCAAACTGCTTTTGATAATTTAAAAGTAGTGCCACCAGCTACAGGTATTGTGCACCAAGTAAACTTAGAGTTTTTAGCGCGTGTTGTTTTTAACGACAGTGAAAACGGAAAATCAATAGCCTACCCAGACACCCTTGTAGGGACTGATTCGCACACCACCATGATTAATGGTTTAGGTGTGCTAGGCTGGGGCGTAGGCGGTATTGAAGCCGAAGCAGCCATGCTTGGGCAACCAATTAGCTTGCTTATTCCTCAGGTAGTGGGCTTTAAATTAAATGGCCGCTTACCCGAGGGCACCACAGCTACCGATTTAGTGCTCACCGTTACCGAAATGCTACGTAACCACGGCGTAGTGGGTAAATTTGTTGAGTTTTATGGTGACGGCCTAGCTGATTTACCGCTCGCCGATAGAGCAACCATTGCCAACATGGCGCCAGAGTACGGTGCAACATGTGGTATTTTCCCCATTGATGATGAAACAATTAACTACCTGCGTTTAACGAACCGCGATGAAGATCACCTCAAACTGATCGAAGACTACGCTAAACACCAAGGCTTATGGCGCCATGAAGGCGACGAAGCGCATTACACAGACACCCTTGAGCTTAAATTAGACGACGTAGTACCTAGCCTTGCAGGCCCTAAACGCCCACAAGACAGAATTACACTTGATAAAGCCGGTGATGTGATAGGCCAGCACCTAAAAGGTTTCCAAGATGAGCGTATGGCTCGTCGTGATAAAAGCGATATTGAAGAAGCGCGCATTGAAAGTGAAGGCCCAACAACCAACCCAGATGAACCGGTAGACGAAGCGCAGTTTATGGGTGCAGCCAAAGTGAAGTTTAAAGGCCAAGAATTTGAACTAAACGATGGCGCCTGTGTTATTGCCGCGATTACAAGCTGTACAAATACCTCTAACCCCAGTGTTATTTTAGCCGCAGGCTTAGTGGCTCAAAAGGCTAAACAGCTGGGTATTAATGTAAAACCGTGGGTTAAAACATCGCTTGCACCCGGTTCGCAAGTGGTAACCGACTACCTTGAAAAAGCAGGCCTAATGGATGACCTAGAAAGCTTAGGCTTTAACTTGGTCGGTTATGGTTGTACCACGTGTATAGGTAACTCAGGCCCGCTTGCAGATGAAATTAGCGAAGCTATTCAAAAGCATAAGCTAGTTGTAAGCTCTATTTTATCGGGTAACCGTAATTTTGAAGGGCGTATACACCAAGACGTTAAAATGAACTTTTTAGCCTCGCCTCCACTTGTGGTAGCGTATGCCATTGCAGGGCGTACAGACATAGATGTATACAACGAGCCATTAGCGCAAGATGAAAACGGTAACGATATTTACCTAAAAAATATTTGGCCAAGCGTGAGCGAAGTCAGCGAACTAGTACAGAAAACGGTAACCAGAGAAATGTTCGAAAAAAGCTATGCCAACGTATACGAAGGCGACAGCCGTTGGCAAAAAATTCAAATTCCTGATGGTAAGCTCTATGATTGGGATGATGGGTCAACTTACATTAAAAAAGCACCATTCTTTGAGGGCATGAGCGTTGAACCACCAGGCGTGCCAACAATTGAAGGGGCGCGTTGTTTAGCTAAACTTGGCGACTCAGTAACCACTGACCATATTTCTCCTGCGGGGGCCATTAAAGCTGAAGCGCCAGCCGGTATTTACTTACAGGAAAAAGGCGTAGAAAAAGCGCAGTTTAACTCGTACGGTTCACGCCGTGGTAACCACGAAGTGATGATGCGAGGCACATTTGCGAACGTTAGGCTTAAAAACTTACTCGCACCAGGTACAGAAGGTGGCGTTACTCGCACCCAACCTGATGACAAGCTTGCCAGCATTTACGATGCCGCAATGGAATATGAAAAGAGTAACACACCATTAATTGTGTTAGCTGGTAAAGAATACGGTACCGGTTCATCACGCGACTGGGCAGCAAAAGGCTCACTCTTATTAGGTGTAAAAGCGGTGGTTGCACAAAGTTATGAGCGTATTCACCGCTCTAACCTTATTGGTATGGGTGTACTGCCTTTACAGTTTAAAGAAGGTGAGAGCCACGAATCATTAAATTTAACTGGCCAAGAGCAGTTTGATATTGAAGGTTTGTACGACAAAACGAATGAAGTGAGCATTATTGCCACGAATGCTGAGGGCAAAAAAGTCAGCTTTAGCGCCGATGTACGTATAGATACCCCTAAAGAGTGGGATTACTACAAGCACGGCGGTATTCTACAATACGTTTTACGTAACATGCTTGACTAATCATATACTTAAAACTAAAAAGCCTAGCAGTCGCTAGGCTTTTTTATGCACAAAAAAATTAACGAGTATTGCAACTTGATATTGCTCTTAACTGGTTATAAGCCCTTAGCCTAACGAAGGCGCAGTAACTCAGCTCACAAATTACAAACCCCCTCATATTGAGTAAGTTTTAATGCTAAGCACACAATAAAATTTAGTACCCACCTATACTTTGCATCTCTTTACTGCGCTGCTCTAATTTTTGCTTTGCCTTTTCGGCATCTTCAAACAGTTTTTGAATAGATTCAGCGTTGTAAACGGTAGGCGTAGGTGGTTGAATACTCTTTTTTGAGGTACTTGCACTGCTACTCAAAATTGAGGTGTCTTCTGCGGCTACAACAGTGACATCACGGGCATCAAGTTTTACCTCAATACTTTTGCCATCTGCATTAGGCGTATCTGAAAAATTCCATTGGCCGTTTTTATCTTGCCACTTATAAATTTTACTACCGGGTTTAATTGTCGCCGCATCATTGTTTACACTCTGCGCAATTTTATCACCCGCTTGCTTTGCACCTTGCACTGCCTGATTAAGCGTATTGGTAGATAACGCGACCATTTTTTCTTTAATTTTGTGAGATTCAGCACTAATAGATGAACTAGAAAGCCATGTTTGGCCATCTGGCTTTTTTAGGTAAAACAAAGAGATAACAGCAATGATCATGACTGATATTGCCAAGTAGGTGAAGTATTTCATAGCGTTCCTGCTTAAAAATGAATCCTTGAAAGGCAAGTCTAATAAAAAATACTTAATCAGGCAATTTTTTTGCAATAAAAAACGCAACCTAAGTTGCGTTTAAATAGTTGTTTAGCATTCGCTTTTTTTAAATACCATCGCCGTCAATATGCAGTCCGCATTCGCGGTTTAAACCAAAAAAGCGCGTTTCTTCTTCGCTCATACCTGGCTCAAGTTTACGCGTAGTATGCACATCACCCATCGACACATAACCTTGCTCCCATAATGGGTGGTAAGGTAAATCATGCTTGGTAAGGTATTGATATACATCGCGGTTTGACCATTCAATAATCGGGTACACTTTTACCGTACCTCGGCTTATCTCAACAAACTGTTTATCTGCACGGGTCGACGATTGGTCACGGCGCAGGCCACTAAACCAGGTACCGGCACCAATTTCTTTTAATGCGCGGGTCATGGGCTCTACTTTATTAAGCTGATTATATTGCTTAATACCGTCCTCGCCTTGTTCCCATAATTTACCGTATTTAGCTTCTTGCCATGCAGGGCTTAGCTCAGCTTTATACACCTGTAAATTGAGTGATAGGCGCGCTGTCATTTGCTCAATAAACTGATATGTTTCTGGAAATAAATAACCCGTATCGGTTAATACCACAGGAATATCAGGACGCTGAGATGTTACTAAATGCAGCATGACCGCCGCTTGAATACCAAAGCTTGATGATAAAAAAGCTGTATCGGGTAAGTTCTCTAGTGCCCATGCAACACGCTGCTCCGCACTCATTGGTGCAAGTATGCCGTTTGCATCTGCAAGCAATGCCGCTTGGCTTTGCTTATCAAGCTGTAATATGTTTTTAAATTCACTCATGGTCAATTTTAAACCTCACCCACGCTCCGCGTGGGTATTTAATTAAGCGTGAAAATCGGTTACTGATACTTTTACTTCAGCAACAATGCCTTTGCGAATTACAAAGTCACCAAAACATTCACCGTCGTTTCGCTCACTTGCCCACTGGCCAATTAGCTTATCAAACGCGTCTAGGTAAACATCTTCACCTACGTTTTCTAGGTACAGTTTAGGAATGCGTGTACCTTCTAAATTACCACCTAGGTAAACGTTGTATTTACCAGGGCCTTTACCTACTAAACCAGCTTCTGCAAGCATTGCGCGGCCACAACCGTTAGGACAACCTACAACACGCATAATAATGCTGTCATCAGGTATGCCATGCTTAGCAAGTAGTGCTTCGGTTTTTTCAATTAAGCTTGGTAAGTAACGCTCAGCTTCGGCCATAGCAAGCGGACACGTTGGCAATGCTACACACGCCATTGAGTTTTTACGTTGCTCAGTGTCTTTGTCATCAATTAGGCCGTGGTTACGGGCAATTTCTTCAATAACTGCTTTTTGATCGGCAGGCACACCGGCAATAATTAAGTTTTGGTTAGCCGTCATGCGCATATCGCCTTGGTGCACTTCTGCAATTTTACGACAACCTGTTTTTAATGGCTTACCTGGGTAGTCTAAAATACGGCCACTTTGTATAAATAGCGTAAGGTGGTGCTTGCCATCAATGCCTTCTACCCAACCGATACGATCGCCACGGTGAGTAAACTCATAAGGGCGGCTTGGTGCAAAGCTTACACCGGCACGTTTTTCTACTTCGGCTTTAAATACGTCAGACCCAACACGGTCTAGTGTGTATTTAGTTTTTGCATTTTTACGGTTAGAACGGTTACCCCAATCGCGCTGCACTGATACAACGTGCTCAGCAATTTTTAAGGTGTCTTCTAGGGCAATAAAACCAAAGTCGTCAGCTTTACGCGGATACGTAGCCGTATCACCGTGAGTCATAGCAAGGCCACCACCTACAAGTACGTTAAAGCCAACAAGCTTGCCATCTTCAGCAATAGCAACAAAGTTTAAGTCATTCGCATGCACATCAACTTCGTTGTTAGGCGGAATAGTAACCGTGGTTTTAAACTTACGCGGTAAGTAGTTAGAACCTAAAATTGGCTCTTCTGTGGTTTCTGCCTTTTCGCCATTTAACCAAATTTCAGCGTATGCTTTCGTTTTTGGAAGTAAATGCTCAGAAATTTTTGCAGCCCACTCATACGCTTCTTGATGTAACTCTGACTCAACAGGGTTAGTCGTACATAGTACGTTACGGTTTACATCGCCTGCGGTGGCAATAGAGTCAATACCAACGCTATTAAGCATTTGGTGCATGCCTTTAATATTTGGCTTTAATACACCATGAAATTGAAACGTTTGACGTGTTGTTAAACGAATACTGCCGTAGCTTGTTTTTTCATCGGCAAATTTATCAATTGCTAGCCATTGCTCAGGCTTGATAATACCGCCAGGCATACGTGCACGTAGCATTACATTGTGCAGCGGCTCTAGCTTTTGCTTTGCGCGCTCAGGGCGTATATCGCGGTCATCTTGCTGGTACATACCGTGAAAACGTATAAGTTGGAAGTTATCGGCTGTAAAACCACCGGTAATTTCATCTTTTAAGTCTTGCTCTATGGTGCCACGTAAAAAGTTACTTTCTCTTTTCAAACGTTCGTTATCAGAAAGTTTTACGTTTTTATCTTGTTCGCTCATTTTAAATCCTAAATTTGTTACAGTGACGGCTGCTAGCTGTTAATAAAATAAGAAACGTGATTAATACACGTCTTTCTGATAGCGGTTAGCACTACGTAAGTCTTTTAAATATTGCTCTGCGTCTTCGTAGCTTTTACCGGTGTTTTCGCTGATGATATCAACTAAGGCGTTGTGTACATCTTTTGCCATGCGGTTTGCATCACCACATACATAAAAATGCGCACCTGCTTCTAGCCACTCAAAAATTTCTTTTGAGTTTTTGCGTAGTTTGTCTTGTACGTATACTTTTTCGGCTTGGTCACGGCTAAATGCAACGTCAACTTTGCTTAATAGGCCTGATTTTAAATAACCCTGAATTTCTACTTGGTACAAAAAGTCTTGTGTAAAGTGTGGGTTACCGAAAAACAGCCAATTTTTGCCTTGTGCTTCTCGCGAGTCACGCTCTTGTAAAAATGCACGGAATGGCGCAATACCGGTACCTGGGCCAACCATAATAATGGGGGTATTATCATCGCTAGGTAAACGGAAGTTGTCGTTGTGCTCACTAAATACTTTAACTTTACACCCTTCTTCAGCACGGCGTGCTAAATAACCAGAGCAGCCACCTAAATGTTCGCTGCCAAAGGCGTCAAACTCAACTAAACCTACCGTTAAGTGCACTTCCTCTTCAACCTCGCTTTGGCTTGAAGCGATTGAGTATAAGCGCGCTTGTAGTTTACGTAGGCAATCTACTAAGGTTTGTGCGTCTATTTTTGCAGGATTTTGTGCCACTACATCAAAAATTTGACGAGGCTCAATGTACTCACGCATAGCGGCTTTATCTTCTACAAGCTTTAGTAGCTCTGGCGTGCCCGTTGCAACTGCGTATTTTTCTACAAAGCCTGGGTATGACTGAGTAAGCTCTAACTTTTCGATTAATGCATCGCGAATAGGCAGTGACTCTTCGCCCACTTTTACAAGTGTGCCTGAATCGATTTGCGTGTGTGTTAGTAGCTCATCTACGCGGGCTTCATCATTTAAAAAGTACACGCCTAATGAATCACCAGGTATGTAGGTGATGTCTGAGCCTTCAAGCGAAATCTCAACATGGCGTACATCTTTAGTAGAATCGCGCCCTGTAATTTTTTGTACGGTAACAAGCTCTGCCGCAAATGGGTTTTGCTTAGTGTATTGGCTTGCTGCCGCTGTTGGCGCGCCAAATGGCATTGATACAACTTGGCCGCCAGCAGCATCTTGCTGCGCTTTTAAATCAGGTTCGAATGCATCAAGTGCACCGGTGATCCAAGTGGCTGCTTCATCATCGTAATCAACATCTAGGTCGGCACGTTGGAAAATAGTTTCTGCGCCAAGTTTGTTTAAACGCTCTTCAAAGTCTTTTGCTGTTTGGCAGAAAAACTCATAGCTAGAGTCGCCTAAACCCAGTACCGCGACTTTAACGCCATCTAACTTAGGTGCTTTTTTGGTAGTTAAAAATTCATACAGTGTTTCAGCATCTTCAGGTGGCTCACCTTCACCGTAGGTAGATACAACAACGGTTAAAAACTTTTCTTTTTTCAGGGCTGTAGGTTTGTAGTCAGACATGCTCACAAGTTTTACAGCTAGACCGCGCGACTCTGCTTGCTCTTTAAGCTTAGTCGCCACACCTTTTGCATTACCTGTTTGCGAACCATACAAAATAGTAAGTGGCGCAGCATCGCTTGCAGCCGCTGTAGGCGCTGGCCCACCAAGAGCCGCAGAATTAGCATTTGCAGCTAAGTAACCACTTACCCACGCTTGCTGAATCGGATTAAGTTCTGCTACTAAGCCTTGCAGCTTTTGTACTTGCTCTTGCGATAGCGGGCTTGCCGCTGCGTTAAGTTGACCTAACAACATGAATTTGTTCCCCATAACCCTGAAAATTACATACAGCCCACATGGTGCGCTGTTCAAAATGAGTTTTACCTCACCCAGAGTAACTCTGCTGAGGTTTTATTAGTGTGCAGGATAGCGGGCTATGCGGTGAGAAAAAAAGAATAGAATCTGCTTTGTTATTCCATTTAGTTATTAATTTATATAAAGACCTTCAAAAACAGCTTAAAGGCTTATTATTGCTATTTTATTAATTTTGTATTTAACAAATTTGTAACCTTGTGCAGATAGTGTATGTTATTTACTCAACTATAAAAAATAGGAAAAATCATGTCACACGGGACATACAAAAATAAGTTACTTAGCACGGCATTACTGATTGCCGCCACCCCAGCAATGGCCAATGTCGCAAATGGCGGATTTGAGCAGTGGACAGGCAATACGCCTGACGCGTGGACCACAATTGATAGCGGTATTAATGTATCGCGCTCAACCAGTATCGTAAATAACGCAAACAGCGCGGCGGCTATTAATGTGACCACCGGCTCGCAAAGCAATACCGACTTATTACAACAAGTTAGTGTGGAGGCTGGCAAAACATATGATTTCTCAGTGGATGTATATCACACTGAAGGAAGCATAAGAGCCCGCCTGTATGTAGATGGCTACCAAGGGTACTCTAACCAAGCGCAAACTAACCAGTGGCAAACAATTAACCACAGTTATACGCCTAGCAGTAATAAAACCATTAATGTTGGTTTACGTTTTTACGATATGAGCGGCTTTGATGGCAATGAAACCGTTTATATAGATAATTTTTTGCCTAATACAGACGGCGGCGCTACAGGCAGCTGTAACGACCATAGCCTTACTTTAACACTTAATACCGATAACTACGGCAGCGAAACCAGCTGGGTGGTTAACAACAGCCAAGGTAGCAGCGTAGCCAGTGGTAGTGGTTATGCCTCTAACACACAATATAATGAGCAACTATGTTTAACTGATGGCGCATACACCCTAGTTATAAGTGACAGCTATGGCGACGGTATGTGCTGTAACGTAGGTAATGGTAATTACGCGCTCACTCAGGGCAGCACCACACTTGCCAGTGGCGCAAGTTTTAATAACACAGATAGTACAACTTTTGAATTAGGCGATAGCTCTGGTGGTGATACTGGCGGTGGCACTAACCCAACACCAACAGGTTACTACGTAACAACTCAAGGTTTATCTGGCTATGCATTAAAAACTGAGCTTTATAACATTATCAAAAATCACAGCTCGCAAGGTTACTCAGCTATTTGGAACTTTTACGATTCTTCAGCACGCGATAAATACTTTGAAAACGATAACAGTATTTTAGATATGTATAGTGAAAAGCCAAATGGTAGCGACAGCTATACTTACACCGCGGTGAGCGATCAGTGTGGTACTTATAACAGTGAAGCAGATTGCTATAACCGTGAGCATTCGTTCCCTAAAAGCTGGTTTGGCGGCACAAATGAGCCAATGAATTCAGACGTGCACCACATTTATGCAACCGACGGTTATGTAAACTCAAAACGTAGTAACTACCCTTTTGGTGAAGTGGCTAGCGCATCATTTACATCAACAAACGGTAGTAAAGTCGGTTCAGCAGCAAGCTCTATTAATTACTCAGGTACGGTGTTTGAGCCAATTGATGAGTTTAAAGGTGACTTTGCCCGCGCTTATTTTTACATGGCAACCCGCTACGAGAATGTAATAGGCTCGTGGCAAAATAACACAACTGCCAGTAATGCAGTCCTTAATGGTACAAGCAATCAAGTATTCGAAAACTGGGTGGTAGCTATGCTACTTAACTGGCATAACGCCGACCCTGTTAGCCAAATGGAACTTGACCGTAACCAAGCAGCTTATGAGTTTCAAGGTAATCGTAACCCGTATATCGATCACCCTGAATTTGTTGAGATGATTTGGTAAAGGGTCAGCGGTCAGCGGTCAGCGGTCAGCGGTCAGCGGTCAGCGGTCAGCGGTCAGCGGTCAGCGGTCAGCGGTCAGCGGTCAGCGGTCAGCGGTCAGCGGTCAGCGCAGAAAAACATCAGCCTTTGCACTTGCAAAGGCTTTTTATTACCACAATCGGAATGTTCTTTATAATCGATTGGAGACTTATTATTTAAAAAAACCTACCCCTATTAAAATAAGTAGATAGTTTATAGTTGAGAGGGCCTCAGCAGGAAATTTGCTTATAAAAAAACTAACTATATGCGGATATACAGTTGAGCCGAACCATGAGCTAAACAATAATTCAATACAAAACAAACATAAAAAGACTAAGTTCCCTACTAATCTTCTAAAGAAATAATTTGGATGAGAGTCTTCTTCTTTCTTTTCTTGATGAATATTAAGTGTGATTATATTGCAGTTTGTATAAATTTTAGAGTCGCCTTTTTCTTTCATTATTTTTCCTTATTATTAAAGAGCACAACTAAACCCACATAAAGGATAAGCTTAATGTGTAGTTATTTATTTTAGTTTGAAGAAAAGTTGTGCTTATGGTTATCGTAGGGTGGGGTACATTTGATATGTACAGAGTTCTATTTTAGTTCGCACCTCCTTAATTGGTTAGTTTGATGGGGTATCTATAACTTAATTGATTACTTATTTAGCCTTATTAACCACTTTATAGAACCATTATAAACCCAAAAGAAGAACCTGTCAATTAACATAAAAAACACCTAAAAGTCAAATTTAAATTTAATTATAAATCAATAACTTGATAATAAAACTACAGTTAACATATATTGGTAATATTCTTTATGGTGGCATAAATGTAATGCCAGCGTATTCTTGACCTTCATTTCTCCTCGGGTATCCTAGTCAACCCAAGCTACGGCGTTCAACTTTACTCCAAGTGACTGACGACTGACGGCTTTAGACTTGCAGCTCCTGCAAACAAAAAGCCCCGGCTAATGCCAGGGCTTTTTTTACAAAACTTACTTAATTTAAAAATTAAGCTTGTTTTGGACTAGAAACAACGTCTACTAAAGTCCAAGATTTATTCTTAGAAATTGGTGCGCATTCACGGATAGTAACTACGTCACCCGCTTTTGCTGTGTTGTTTTCGTCATGTACGTGTAGCTTAGTAGTACGTTTGATGAATTTCCCATAGATTGGGTGCTTCACGTAACGTGCGATAGCAACAGTGAAAGATTTTTCCATCTTGTCGCTTACTACACGGCCTTGAAGAGTACGAATTTTATCGCTCA
Source organism: Pseudoalteromonas sp. Angola-30 (assembly GCF_028599215.1). Classification (NCBI taxonomy): domain Bacteria; kingdom Pseudomonadati; phylum Pseudomonadota; class Gammaproteobacteria; order Alteromonadales; family Pseudoalteromonadaceae; genus Pseudoalteromonas; species Pseudoalteromonas sp. Angola-30. Next base: position 36,723 of record NZ_JAQREI010000009.1, on the reverse strand, counting down.
TTATTGACCTGCCTTCTGGTTAATAATTGTTTTTACACGCGCGATATCGCGACGTACTGTTCTTAGCGTGTGTGTCTGAGCTAACTGACCAGTGCTTGCTTGCATGCGCAGGTTAAACTGCTCACGAAGAAGTCCTAGAAGTTCAGCATTTAGCTCTTCTACGCTTTTGTCTTTTAGTTCGCTTGCTTTCATCACATTACCGTCCGAGTTACGAAAGTTGTTTTGAATGGCAGTTTACGAGCTGCAAGGTCAAACGCTTCACGAGCAAGCTCTTCAGAAACACCTTCCATTTCGTAAAGTACTTTACCAGGCTGAATTTCAGCAACCCAATATTCAACAGAACCTTTACCTTTACCCATACGAACTTCAAGAGGCTTTTCTGTGATCGGCTTGTCAGGGAAGACACGGATCCAGATTTTACCTTGACGTTTCACGTGACGCGTCATAGCACGACGAGCTGCTTCGATTTGACGAGCAGTCATGCGGCCACGACCAGTAGCTTTCAAACCGAAAGTACCGAAGCTTACTTTGTTACCGTTTTGCGCTAAACCGCGGTTGCGGCCTTTGTGCATTTTACGGAATTTTGTACGTTTTGGCTGTAACATTACTCGCTACCTCTACTTAGCACTTTTCTTGGCTTTCTTTGGTGCGCGTTTAGCTGGCTTCTCTTGCTCTTGTACTAGTGGTAAACCACCAATAACTTCGCCTTTGAAGATCCAAACTTTAACACCAATGATACCATAAGTGGTTAAGGCTTCAGAAGTTGCGTAGTCGATATCAGCACGAAGAGTATGTAGAGGTACACGACCTTCACGATACCATTCTGAACGTGCGATTTCTGCGCCGCCAAGACGACCGCTAACTTCAACTTTGATCCCTTTAGAACCGATGCGCATTGCATTTTGTACCGAACGCTTCATAGCGCGACGGAACATAACACGACGCTCTAGCTGAGAGGCAATGCCGTCTGCTACTAGTTGTGCATCTAACTCTGGTTTACGTACTTCAGAAATATTAATCTGAGCAGGTACACCTGCGATCTTAGTTACCGCTTGACGTAGCTTTTCAACGTCTTCGCCTTTTTTACCGATAACAACACCCGGACGAGCCGTGTGAATTGTTACGCGGATCGATTTTGCTGGACGCTCAATAACGATTTTAGACACAGAAGCCGCTTTTAATTCCTTTGTAAGGAAAGTACGTACTTTGTGATCGCCAAAAAGCTGATCAGAGAAATCTTTAGAACTCGCGTACCAGGTAGAAACCCAAGGTTTAGATATACCTAGGCGAATACCAGTAGGATGAACTTTTTGTCCCATTACTTATACTCCTAGCTATCTGAAACCACAACAGTGATGTGGCTTGTACGCTTAAGGATGCGGTCTGCGCGTCCTTTAGCACGTGGCATAATACGTTTCATTGTAGGACCATCGTCCACAAAAATCGTAGTTACACGAAGCTCATCAATGTCAGCACCTTCGTTATGCTCTGCGTTAGCAATAGCAGACTCAAGTACTTTTTTAACTAATACAGCCGCTTTTTTCGGGCTGTACGCCAGGATTTCTAGAGCGCGATCGACAGGTAGTCCGCGGATCTGATCTGCAACTAGACGAGCTTTTTGCGCCGAACCAGAGGCGAATTTATGTTTAGCTAATGCTTGCATTTATCATTCCCCTCTTAGCGTTTCTTCGCTTTCTTATCCGCAGCATGGCCACGGTAAGTGCGAGTTGGTGCAAATTCACCTAGTTTGTGACCGATCATTTCGTCAGAAACGAAAACTGGTACATGCTGGCGACCATTATGGACAGCAATGGTCAATCCGATCATGTTAGGTATGATCATTGAACGACGGCTCCAAGTTTTAATTGGCTTCTTTTCACCGCTTTCCAAAGCTTTCTCTACCTTCTTCAGCAAGTGTAGGTCTATAAAAGGACCCTTCTTGAGAGAGCGTGGCATGGCTATTCCTCAATATTACTTAGTACGACGACGTACTATAAATTTATCCGTACGCTTGTTCTTACGCGTCTTAGCACCTTTAGTAGGCTTACCCCATGGAGACACAGGATGACGACCACCAGATGTACGACCTTCACCACCACCGTGTGGGTGATCAACCGGGTTCATGGCAACACCACGAACTGTCGGACGAATACCACGCCAGCGATTTGCACCTGCTTTACCAAGTGAACGAAGCATATGCTCAGCATTGCCTACTTCACCTAGCGTTGCACGACAATCAGATTGTACTTTACGTACTTCGCCAGAACGAAGACGTAATGTTACGTATTGACCATCACGCGCAAGGATTTGAACGTATGCACCAGCAGAACGTGCGATTTGAGCACCTTTACCTGGTTTTAATTCTACGTTGTGAACAGTCGAACCTACAGGCATGTTACGCATAGGTAATGCATTACCAGGCTTGATTGGTGCATCAACACCAGACTGGATTGCATCGCCAGCTTTTAAGCCTTTAGGTGCGATAATGTAACGACGCTCACCGTCTGCATATAATACAAGAGCGATGTTTGCGCTACGGTTTGGATCATATTCCAAACGCTCAACAGTGGCTGGAATGCCATCTTTAGTACGTTTAAAATCGATTAAACGGTAATGATGCTTATGACCACCACCGATATGACGAACCGTAATACGACCATTGTTATTACGACCACCTGATTTAGAGTTTTTCTCTAATAGTGGTGCGTAAGGTTTACCCTTATGTAAATCTGGGTTAACCACTTTAACTAGGTGACGACGACCCGCAGAAGTTGGTTTACACTTTTGAAGTGCCATAATTCTAACTCCCCTTATTACTCGGCGCCGCCGACAAAGTCTAGCTCGCTACCTTCTTTAAGAGTAACGTAAGCTTTCTTCCAGTCGCTACGACGACCGAAACGCATGCCAGTACGTTTTGTTTTACCCTTAACGTTAAGTGTGCGAACACCCGTTACTTCTACTTCAAAAAGCTTCTCAACTGCTGCTTTAATTTCAGCTTTAGTTGCGTCATTTGTTACTTTAAAAACAATAGTATTGTTTTCTTCAGCAGCAATTGTGCTTTTTTCAGAGATATGTGGAGCAAGGATCACTTTTAAAAGACGTTCTTCACGGATCATGCTAGCGCCTCCTCAAGTTGCTTAACAGCAGCAGCTGTAATAAGTACCTTGTCGAAAGCAATTAAGCTTACAGGATCGATACCAGCTACATCACGCGTGTCAACCTTGTACAGGTTACGTGCCGATAAGAAAAGATTTTCATCTACTTCTTCAGTCACGATAAGAACATCTTTAAGCTCAAGTTCTTTAAGCTTAGAAACTAGTTCTTTAGTCTTTGGTGCTTCAAGACCAAAGCTTTCAACAACGATTAAACGCTCTTGACGAACTAATTCAGATAAGATGCTTTTGATCGCACCGCGGTACATTTTACGGTTTACTTTTTGGCTGTGGTCTTGTGGTTTAGCTGCGAAGCTAACGCCACCTGAACGCCAAATTGGACTACGGATTGTACCAGCACGTGCACGGCCAGTACCTTTTTGAGCCCATGGTTTTTTACCACCACCGCTTACTTCAGAACGTGTCTTCTGAGCACGAGTACCTTGACGAGCACCTGCTGCGTATGCAACAACTACTTGGTGTACTAATGCTTCGTTAAACTCACGTCCAAAAGTAGCTTCAGAAACTTCAAGAGCGCCAGAAGCGTCTTTAATTGCTAATTCCATCACTAAATCTCCAGGACTTATGCTTTAACAGCTGGTTTAACGATAACGTCACCGCCGATAGCGCCAGGTACTGCACCTTTAACTAAAAGCAAGTTACGCTCAGCGTCAACGCGAACTAGTTCTAAGTTTTGAGTCGTTACACGCTCAGCACCCATATGACCGGCCATTTTCTTACCTTTAAACACCTTACCAGGTGATTGGTTTTGACCGATTGAACCAGGAGCACGGTGAGATAGAGAGTTACCGTGAGTAGCGTCTTGCATGCTGAAATTCCAGCGCTTAACACCACCTTGGAAACCTTTACCTTTAGAAGTACCGGTTACGTCAACTTTGTTGATTTCGTTGAATAATTCAACAGTAAGCTCAGCGCCTACTTCAAAATCGCCTTCACCACCATTTAGGCGGAATTCCCACAGACCGCGACCCGCTTCAACACCAGCTTTAGCGAAATGACCCGCTGCTGCTTTGTTTACACGGCTTGCTTTTTTAGTGCCTGCGGTTACTTGAAGCGCGTTATAACCGTCTGTTGCGTCAGATTTGATCTGAGCAATGCGGTTAGGAGTCGCTTCGATAACTGTCACAGGGATAGATACACCATCTTCAGTGAAGATACGTGTCATACCCACTTTACGACCGACTAGACCTAATGCCATTTTCCTATAACCTCTCTAATCTTTCGATTAACCCAGGCTGATTTGAACATCAACACCAGCAGCAAGATCTAAACGCATTAATGCGTCAACAGTCTTGTCAGTTGGTTCTACGATGTCGATCAGACGTTTATGGGTGCGGATCTCGTACTGATCACGCGCATCTTTGTTTACGTGCGGTGAAGTTAGTACAGTAAAACGTTCAAAGCGTGTAGGTAGTGGGATTGGACCACGTACTTGTGCGCCTGTGCGTTTCGCAGTTTCCACGATTTCCGCCGTTGATTGGTCAATCAAACGGTGGTCAAAAGCTTTTAGGCGAATACGAATGCGTTGATTTGACATTCTTAAACCTCAATATAAAGAGCATTTAAAGAGCATAAAAAAACGACCGAAACAATCTTAATAATTAAGATGCCGGTTGTTGATTTATATCTACGATGAGTTCCAAATCGGAACTCCTGTTTATTAGCTTGAAATCCAAGCTTAATTTATCCCTTCAAGTTCCAGAGGAATCTTGAAAGCCTGCGTATTATAGTGATATTGGTGATAAATGCAACAACTAATTGCAAATTAATTATGGGTGTAAGGCTGCCCAAATAACCGCCACGGGTTATTTATAGCTATAATTGAACTGCTCAGCGCCAAATTAGTCTTATGTTTATAATTTAACCGATTACGCAAATTACAGGATTTTATAGATATTATGGTATCCTATGCGCTAATTTTGCTTTTAATACTCTCAATATGGTGAGTCGATGCGTTTATTAAATTATTGTTTGAATTTTCTTACTAGCTGCGTAAGCCGTGTTTTGGTAAAAAGTAAGGTCCTTCCCCAAAGCCCAATAGAACAATATGACCTTAATCCTGAACACCCTACTTTTTATATAGTACGTTTAAATTCGCGTTTCGATTTAGCTGCGCTTACTAATGTATGTAAAAAGCATGGTTTGCCTAACCCATGCGAATATCAAACGTTAGGAAATCAAGAGCTGGCACGCTTTATTGGTATTAAAAATCCGCCACCTTTATTTGGCGATACCGCGAAACCGACCGCCGCTTTATCACAGGGTAAGCAAATAGTTGAGCATTTATTAAATAGCGGGCAAAAGAATGTACAAGTGGTGCCGGTAACTATTTTATGGGGGCGCGACCCAGGTAAGGAAAAGCCAGGTATTCGTACCTTAATTACCCACTCTCTTACGCCTAGTTGGTTTAGAAAATTTTTTGTTGTGCTGTTTTCTGGGCGCGATAACTTTATTCGCTTTAGCCAGCCACTCGATTTATCACTTATCGTGAACGAAAAAGCCGACGTAAATGAGCTACCACAAAAACTATTGCGTGTTGCTCGGGTGCACTTTAAACGCCAAAAACTGGCCGCTACGGGCCCTAAAATGCCCTCTCGCGAGCAATTATTTAACTCGCTTTTGGCTTCGCCGACAATAAAAAAAGCGATTCAAGATGAAGCCAAGTCAAAAGGAATAAGCCAAACAGAAGCCCGTCAAAACGCGTTAAAACTACTAGATGAAATTGCTGCTAATTACTCTGAGGCAATGATACGTGTAGGCGACAGAATTTTAACATGGCTGTGGACTAAGCTTTATAACGGTATAGATATAAAATACACCGAGCAAATTCATGAGCTAACAAATAAGGGTCACGAGATAATCTATATGCCGTGTCATCGCAGCCACATGGATTACTTGTTACTTACCTATGCTATATACCATCAAGGTTTGGTGCCGCCGCATATTGCCGCGGGCATTAATCTAAACTTTTTCCCTGCAGGTGGTATTTTTCGCCGCTCAGGGGCGTTTTTTATACGCCGCTCGTTTGCCGGTAATAAACTTTACTCAGCCGTATTTAAAGAGTATTTAAGCCAGCTATTTATTAAAGGTTACTCAGTTAAGTTTTACACTGAAGGCGGGCGCAGCCGCACTGGCCGATTACTACCGCCAAAAACCGGTATGCTCGCCATGACATTGCAAGCAATGCTACGTGGCATAGACCGCCCGGTTTCTATTGTGCCGGTATACATTGGCTATGAGCATGTAATGGAAATCAATACCTACTTAAAAGAGCTTGCCGGTAAAGATAAAAAAGGCGAGTCCATTTTTGGTATTTTTAAAGCCATTAAAAACCTTAAAAATTACGGCCGTGGTTACTTAAACTTTGGCGACCCTATTTCTATAAACCAATACTTAAACGACAACCAACCTGATTGGCGCGATGCAATACACCCTACCGATGTGCAAAAGCCGCAATGGCTAGGCCCTCAAGTAGCCGCATTGGCCGACCAAGTAATGGTAAAAATTAATAATGCCGCAGCACTTAACGCTGTGAATTTACTGGCTATGATTTTGCTAGTTAACGACAAACACGCGTTAAGTAAGCCTAAGCTATTAGCGCAACTAGATTTTTACTTACGCCTACAACGCGATGCAAGCTATAGCGATAAAGTCACCGCCCCCGATGAAACACCAGAGCAGCTATTAACGCACGCCATTAAGCTTAATAAGTTTGATGTTATTAGCGATGAATTTGGCGAAATTATTGCAATTAACGATAAAGAAAAAACCCTGTTTAACTATTATCGTAATAATATTTTGCACTTATTTGCTGTGCCAAGCCTTATTGCTTTGCACTTATTTAAGCAACACAGTAGTACGGTTGAGCAATGCCAAAAGCTTGTTTCGGCTTTTTACCCTCTGTTTGCAAAAGAATGGTATTTACAGCCGCTAGATGAAAACTACATAAGCCGTATTTTGGCTAACTTTAGCGATCAAAACTTAATTGAGCTTGATGGCGATACCATTCATGTTACTAACACGAATGATTCGTTAGCCAAACTTGAAATGCTAGGTAGGTCGCTTAGCTTTACGTTGCAACGTTATGCCATTGTTGTAGGCTTTATTCAAACCAGTAACGGAATTGAAAAAGCCGAATTAGAGCGTGAAAGCCAAGTACTGGCAAACCGTTTAGGCACCTTACACGGCATTAAAACCCCGGAGTTTTTTGATAAAAAGGTACTGGTAAGCTTTATTGATAATTTACGCGGTGAGCTGCTAATTACTGAAGGTGAGAATGGTATTCACGGTAGTACACAACTGTGTGAAATATACATGTACTTAAAAACCTTATTACCCGCACGTATATGGCAATCGGTTAGCGACATAGTGCAAGATCAATGTAATTAGCGAGCTGCTGTAATTTAAGCTCTAATTAAACACCATTAAAAAAGCCTCAACATTTAACATGTTGAGGCTTTTTTGTACGTTTAGTTATTGAACAACAATGCTACATGAAGACGCTTACCTCTTGGCAAAACTTTTAGGCGAAAGCACTGCTAATTTGCGCTTAACAGCCTGTCTATTGCTAGTAAACCTAATCAAATTAACGCTGGCGCATCACCCCTTCTTGAATCGTTGATGCGACTAAATTACCTTGGCGGTCAAAAAACTGGCCTCTTACCAAGCCTCGCCCAGAACTAGCACTTGGGCTGTCTATGGTATATAAAATCCAATCGTCCATTCTAAATGGGCGGTGGAACCACATAGCATGGTCAATCGTTGCCACTTGCATATTTGGCTGCATAAACGATACGCCATGAGGCTGTAATGCCGTAGGTAAAAACTCAAAGTCAGAGGCATACGCTAATAAGTAATTATGAATGCGTTGATCGTCGGGCATATCGCCATTGGCTTTAATCCAAATGTGCTTTACGGGCTCAATAACCTCTGGCTTAAACGGGTTATGAAAAGTAACCGGGCGCATTTCAATGGGCATTTCGCGTATAAACTTATTACGGATCACCTCGGGTATGTGGTGGGCGTTTTCTTGATAAAACTCAAGCGACGAGCGAAGCTCCTCTGGTGGCGGTACATTAGGCATGGTTGCTTGATGCGATAAGCCTTCTTCTTCACCCTGAAACGACGCAGTCATATAAAAAATAGGTTTACCGTATTGAATAGCGCTTACTCGGCGGGTGCTAAAGCTTTTACCATCGCGGATGGTTTCTACGTCGTAAACAATCGGTTTTGCGGCGTCGCCGGGGCGTAAAAAGTAAGAGTGTAATGAATGAACAACACGTCCTTTTGGTAGCGTTTCTTTTGCAGCAGACAGCGCCTGCCCCATTACTTGACCACCAAATACCGCTCTAAACCCTAAATCTTGGCTCTGCCCACGATATAAACCTTGTTCAATTTCTTCAAGTGACAATAACGATAATAAATCATCTAATACTTGGCTCATTTGCTGTTCTCTCAATCCCCAGATAAGCTAATGATACTATACAATGCAGCTATGTAAATCTAACTAAATGAGTAACGCTATGAATTATTGGCTATTTAAAACTGAGCCCGATGCTTTTTCGATTGATGATTTAAAAACAGCGCCGCAACAAACCACCCTGTGGGAAGGCGTGCGTAATTATCAGGCACGTAACTTTATGCGTGACGATATAAAATTGGGTGACTTAGTATTTATTTACCACTCTAGCTGCAAACAAGTAGGCGTTGTGGGTATAGCCACTGTTACTAAAGAAGCCTACCCCGACCCAACTCAGTTTGATTTAAATAGTGACTATTACGATGCGAAGGCCACACCCGACAAGCCACGCTGGTTTGTAGTTGAAGTAACCTATAAAAGCCATTTAAACAAACGCGTAAGCTTAAAAGACATTAAAGCTAACGAGGCGATTACCGAATTAGCCCTTAAAAAAGCAGGCCGCCTTTCGGTAATGCCAGTCACACAAAACGACTGGGAGCAAATAATAGCCATGAGCAATTAAGCTCAGTAAGTAAATATCAAGCTGTATTAGTAGCTAACCATTAACGGGCTAAAGCTTGGCTATGTTTGACCTCATTTGGCCGTGTTTGATACGATCCCCCGCGAGTTATAATTGGGGGATTAATGAAACTACTGTATTGGTTAGATGAATGGTTAACGCTTTGCCGTGATGAACAACAAACTAAGCTGCCTATGTGTGGCGGCGACCTACTCGGCGATGTGTATGTAAAATACGAATTTGTTGATTTAAGTAAGCCCCTGCTTTTTACTTTTTCCCCCGCGGGCACCAACGTCCAAGAACACGACCTAACCGATGACTTTGCCCCTTGGGGCTATCACTTAGCGCAAAAACAAAATGTAAATGTTATTTCGTTCCAACATTTAGGCAAAAGCAATTGGTTTAGAAGCCGTAATTTAATCTTCTTTTTGGAGCAGCTATCAAGCTTACTTACACCGTTTAAGTGCCGCTTAGGCTATGGCCTTAGTCGCGGTGGTTTTGCTGTTGGCGCGTTTGCAAAATTACTTAAATTAGATCAGGTTTTATTTTTTCATCCTGTTAGCACCAAAAACACCGAAACAGTTCCGTGGGACACCCGCTCCAGCACAGAGCTTGCGCAGCAATTTGATTGGCAAGGTGAGTATAACGACCTCGATTTAGGCCATGCTAAGGGGTATATAATTTATGACCCCACCAATAAAATAGACCGCCTACATGCTAAGCGGTACCCGCAACTGACTCATTTAAGAGTGTTTGGCATGGGCCACGGTACCCACGCAAGCTACCTCACTAAGTTTGGCTTTTACAAACAGGTGGCTGTTGATTTTATACGCCACCAGCAGATTGATATAGCGCAGTTTCGTTTGCAAACCAAAACCTTGCGCTTAAAAGAAGAGTATTATCAAAGCCTAAATAAGGCAAATGCGAGTTCGCCTCACCGCTTGGCATTATTAAGTACAGCACATCAAATTTTAGCAGATGAAAAAGAAGTGCATGTGCAAGAACATCAGGCCAAAATAGATATTCAGCCATTAATAGATGTCGCACTTAAACATCAAGATGAACACCCAAATGATGCTATTCAGTTATTAGAAGTTGCCCAACAAATAGTGCCAGATGACCCGCTGGTTGAGCACAAGCTCAAGCAGCTAGAATAGACCTATGACGGTTTATTCTTCTTTCTTTTTTTGTGACCATGCTTGGGCACAATCGTAAAATACATAAAAAGCCCCAACCACGAAAAAATAATTACGCCTAATAACCAGCCGTTTTTTTCGTGGCCTTGGGTGCGCTTACTATTAACCACTATCACCACGGGTAATATATAAGCGCTTAAAATAATTATTAAAAATACTACTTCATTCATTATTTAACCTAAGCCTTGGTTATTTGGCCAAGCTTTGCCAATCTACTTCATTTGTTAGCACACGTTCAAGGGCAATGTAGTGCAGGATATCGCCCGCGTTTACCTTGTAATCAAGTGGCGGATTTAAATCCATATTTTGTGCACTTAAGTTATGCGCCACCCCTAACAAAATAGCATTATAGTCATGCTTAAAATGATGAAATAAAGTGCCAAACTCCATCTCTTCGCATTCACTTGGAATAGCTAGGCTAAACTGCGTGTCGCCGTGCAATGTAGATAATAGCTCTTCTTGTACTCGACTCGAGCCTGGGTCTTGCATTGAGCGTACTAAAATCTCAGCCGACTTAGCGCTACTACACTCTACATTTTGGCAGTGCTCAAGCAACATATCGACCTTGGTTTCATCTAAAAAATGCGCGCTAATGTGGCACTCATCTTTAACTAAACGGCTAATACGCAGTGCAGTTGTAAATGTTTGGTCATCATCTTGCCCATCAATAATAACTTTGTCGGCACGGTTAATAGCTACGCGCTCAAGCTCTTCTAAATCGGTAAAACTTGTTAGGCGGGCAAAGTCGACATTTTCGTTAGTTAAAAATGGGTGATCCATTTGCTCAGTAACCGCCAACAAAATACGGCGGTCAGTGCGCTTGGTATCGGCAAGAATATAATCAATCATTTTTTTTGTTCGGGTATCGTGCCAACCAAAAATAATAATGTGGTTGTTACTGTGAGCAAAGTTTTTATCACCAGTCATAGCGCGCCTAATTAAGTAAGTCACTGTTTGCCCTGTTTTTCCTAACAGAACGCCAAATAAAGCTAATCCAAACGGAATTTGTATTAAAGCCACTACCCAACGCCCCAGCTCGCTGGTTGGGCTAAAATCGCCGTAACCCACTGTTGAGGTAGTTACTGTGTAGTAGTAAAAAAAGGTCGTAAACGAGGTAAGCGCTTGCTCATTTGCAATAAATAGCAGCCCCCAAGTCACTAACATATGAGCAAGTATTGCAAGCACCACGGCTTGCCAGCTCAGCTGATCGATATGAGCACGAACAAGTAGCGCTAGCCTCTTAAATATTACCGGCATGATACAAAATCTTTGTTAGTAAATTATCTATAAACAGTACGTTACTGTAAGCCATGCTTTTAAGCAACGTTTAAGCCTTTAAGTAAGGCCTGTTACCCTTTTAGGATTAAATTTTGTTCAACCTATAAGATACTCAGGCCTTAAAATATAAGACTAAATGCGGGTTTGCTAATGTGCTAAGAGCATGATTAATTATAATAAGACTAAAAAACACACAGACACATTATGCTTAATAAAATTGCCACACCGTTTACCAAATTAGTAGAGCGCTACTTACCCGACCCTTTTATATTTGTCATATTGCTGAGCTTAATTACTTTACTCTCTGCCAGTATTTTTACCCCCGCAACACATATTGAAGTTATTAACGCATGGGGGAGTGGTTTTTGGAACCTGCTTAGCTTTGCCATGCAAATGCTGTTAGTGCTGATTACCGGCTATATGCTGGCTAGTACACCACCTATAAATAAACTACTAGAAAAATTAGCTAAACTTGCTAACACTGCGCCAAAAGCGATTTTTTTAGTCACGCTTATTTCGCTATTAGCCAGCTGGCTTAATTGGGGGTTTGGCTTAGTTATTGGGGCTTTATTTGCCAAAGCAATTGCAAGGCAGACACAGGTTGATTACCGCCTATTAGTTGCCAGTGCTTATTCTGGCTTTGTGGTGTGGCATGGCGGCTTAGCAGGCTCAATTCCGCTTACGATTGCTACCGAAGGGCACTTTTCACAAAATAGCATTGGCATAATTAGTACCGAGCAAACCCTGTTTGCTGGTTTTAACATAGCAATATTAATTGGTTTATTTATTATTATGCCGCTGGTTAACCGCTACATGCTACCCAGTGATAAAAACAGCGTATATGTAGACCCAGCACTTATTAAAGAGCCCCCGCCCGCACATGAAAAAATTACTCGCCCTGCTCAGCATTTAGAACACACAAAGCTGCTTGGCATTTCGATTGGTTTACTTGGCCTTTGCTATTTGGCGTATTACTTTATAGTTGCAGGCGGTAGCCTAAACCTAAACAGTATTATTGCTGTGTTTTTGTTTTTAGCCATTACCTTGCACCAAACACCGCATAACTTGCTTAATAGCTTGCAACAAGCAATTCCCAGCGGAGCGGGTATTGTCATTCAATTTCCGTTTTACGCAGGTATTATGGCTGTGATGGTCGATAGTGGTTTAGCGCAGCAAATATCGCGTGGTTTTATAGCTGTTGCTGATGCCGATAGCCTGCCATTTTTTAGCTTTATAAGTGCAGGGCTTGTTAATATGTTTGTACCTTCTGGTGGCGGCCAATGGGCAGTACAAGCACCTATTGTTATACCCGCAGCGCAAGAGCTGGGCGCCGATATATCACGTGTTGCTATGGCTGTTGCGTGGGGCGATGCGTGGACCAATTTAATTCAACCCTTTTGGGCTTTACCGGTATTAGCCATTGCAGGGTTAAAAGCAAAAGACATTATGGGATTTTGTGTTGTGCAGTTATTTGTAACGGGGGTATTTATATCGCTAGTGCTGAGCTTTTACTAACCCTTAATAACGCGCAGTATTTAGGTATACTGCGCGTATAGCGATTAGCTTGATAAAATCGTCATCGGCAGGCTCAATATTGGGTTTTCTGAATCTGCAAAGTGCATCATTACTGCCACATGGCCTGCAACTACAATAGCGTACATAGCGGCTGAAAAACCTTGGCCGTATTTATCAAGCGGCAATAAATGCGAGTAATGTCGGCCGCGCCATTCAAATACGATTTCCAGTGCGCCCACAAACAAAAAGAATACCAGTAACATTAAACCAAATGTATAACTAAGCCATAAGCCAAATAACACGCCCAATAAGCACACACTTAAACCGACCCAAGATCGCATTGAAAAGCTGATACTTTTTAATACATGCCCGCCATCAAGCGGTAAAATAGGCAAAAGGTTAAACAAATTCAATAAGGCACTGAGTACTGCAACGCCGGCAAATATGTCCATTTCGGTGGCGTAATATAAAACCACACCCAGCACAGAGGTAAACAAACCAAACGCTGGCCCCATGAGGGATATAACTACATCTTGCCAGCGCGTTGTTATTTTATCGTCACTTACAGCCAATCCACCTACAAAGGGGATAAGGTAAATCCCTTTGGTTTTTATGCCAAAGTATTTCATGGCTCTAACGTGTCCGTATTCATGTACCACTAAACAGGCAATTAGCATTAGTGCAAATTCAATACTAAATAGCCATGCATAGCCGGCAACCGATGCACTCGCTAAAGCCACCTTAATTACTTTTGCACTTTTAAATAATTTAAAGCCCAATGCCGCTAGCCCTAAAAAGCCTTTTTTGGGCTGGCTATTTACCGGCGCAGGTAAAGCTAGTTCAGTAGCAAACACACCATCAACAAATAACGATAAAGACTGCTCATGAACATGTGAGCTATCAATCCCTATTTGCTTATTATCTAAAGTAAATTCGGCGTAATGCTCTTTGGGTGTTGTAAAGCTTATGGCCTGTTGATTATGAAATATTTGTACTATTTTATGCCCAGATACCATTAGCATTAATGGTTGCTCTGCAAGCATGAGATCGATTTTTATCATGACTAAAACCAGTTAAAACAATGGCGCTAGTATACCGATGAATTTAAAAAACACGAATTGCCTTAAATCATAAGCGCAAAAGCACTTAGAAGATAAAAAATAATATAAAACTAAGCTGACAAAAGGCTGATCAGGCGCTATTTTTACAGTACTAATATATTAAGCAGTTACAAGGATAGAGCATGTCGATTTCGGTACCCAATATTTTAGTTGTGGATGACTCAAAGGCGATTTTAATTGTTATGGAGGCCATTTTAAATGAGCTAGGAGTCTCGAATAAAGTTACAAAATGCCTGAGTGCTCAGCAAGCGCTAACTCATGTAACCGACGATATAAACTTTTACGATATTGTATTTACAGACTTAAACATGCCTGAAATGGATGGTATGGAGTTTATAAGAAAACTAGGCGAGCTTAATTTTACAGGCGCAGTAGTTATAATTTCGGAGATGGATCATAAGGTTATTAACCTAGCTGCCAATTTAGCGCGTCATAGCAATATTCATTTAGTCGCAAATTTAGCTAAACCCGTGCAACTTAGCCAAGTAAAAACCGTTTTACAAAAAGCAAAGCACTTAGCAGTACATAACGACCTTTCTCATGCCTCTATTTCAGAAAAAGCATTGCATGAGGCAATCAATTTAAACGAGATAATCCCTTACTATCAGCCAAAAATAAATTCTCAAACCAGCGAAATAGAAAGTATTGAGGTGCTAGCGCGTATCGTTAAAACGCACACTGGCGAAATTATCTCGCCCAATCGGTTTATTTCGTTATCGGAGCAATCGGGGTTAATTAATCAAATTACCTTTAGCTTATTTGAGCAAGCCACCAGCGATTTAAAAGCTATACGTACAAACATTGCTGCGCATCTAAAACTGGCTTTTAACCTATCTCCCACGCAACTAGATGATTTAAGCTGCCCCAACAAGCTGATGCTTATATTGCAGCTCAATGAGCTATCACCTAGTGATATAATTTTAGAGATTACCGAGCAACATGCGCTGTCTAGCCTTTCTCAGCTAGAAACCTTAAACAGATTAAGAATGCATGGCTTTGGCATATCATTGGATGACTTTGGGGTTGGCTTTACCAACATGAACCAGATTAAGCGCCTGCCTTTTACTGAAATAAAAATTGACCGTACACTTATTAGTAATATTGAAACAGATCAGTTTTCGCAAGTGGTGGTCAGCTCACTGGTTGATATTGCCAGCCAAGAGCAACTAGCCCTTGTAGCCGAAGGCGTAGAGCGCGCCGAAGAATCGCTCTACTTAAAAAACTACCGCACTAATTTAGCCATGCAAGGGTTTTTGTTTACCTGCCCTAAAGCCAAAGACGATTTTATAGAGTGGGCACTAAACTGGGTAAATACGACGGGGGGCACAATTAAACGCTAACCTTCAACCCCGTCGTAATTATTTATTATCTCGGGGCGTGTCGTCATCTTCACTAACTATGTGCTCGCTGCTTGCTAAACGCTGGCGCCAGCGCTGCTTGGCAACCATGCGCATATTGGTCGATTGGTCGCGCTCATCAACAATTTCAAGCCCCATAAGGGCTTCTATCATATCCTCTAGGGTTACAATGCCTTGAACATCACCGTATTCATCAACAATTAAACATATGTGAGTACGCTGTTTAAGCAAGGTTTGTAGTAGCGATGACACATTATGCCCTTCGGGTACCGTATGAATAGGCTTAACTAATTTGCTAATTTTATAATCGGTACCTAAGCGGTGATAAGCCAACATAATATCGTTTTTATGCACAAAGCCAATTATGTCATCGGCGTCTTTATCAAACACTAACACGCGCGAGAATGATGACGAGCCATGCTCGCTCATGTACTGATCGACCGTTAACCCTTTATGCACTTTATACAGCACAGTACGCGGCGTCATTAAGTCGGTTAATTTCGCATGCCTAAAATGTAAAAGGTTGCGGATTATTTCTGACTCATCGGCATGGATTGCCCCAGTTTCGGTGCCTATATCTGCCATGGCTTCTATTTCTTGGCGAATATAAAAAGCCTCATCGTGCTTGGCCCCCATTAAATTAGTAAGCTTTTGAGCAAGCCACACAAATGGTTTTAGCGATATCACTAAAAAGCGTAAAGAATAGGTCACGCTAGGGGTTAAGGCACGCCAATAATTGGCCCCTAAGGTTTTTGGAATAATCTCTGAAAGTACCAATACTAAGAGTGTCATTATGGCAGAGGCAATTCCTACTGCCGCATCTGAAAAAACCACAGCGGCTTGTGCACCCACACCTGCAGCACCGGCGGTATGGGCCACTGTGTTAAGCGTTAGTATTGCAGCAAGCGGTTGATCTACATTATTTTTTAGTTTTTCGAGCTGCTTTGCAAGTTCAGGCTGTTTTTTGCGTAATAGCGCCACATAGCTGGGCGAAATACTTAACAGTACAGCTTCCATTACAGAGCATAAAAAAGAAATAACGATGGCAGCAACCATGTACACAATCAGTAAAGTCACTTTTTCTCCGATGAGTTGAACATATGAGCATGGTAACAATACATGCTATATTTGGCCAAATAACTATCAATAATAGGCACAAATATGAGAATTAGCTCACCTTGGACCACAAAAAATAAATTACTAAAACAAGCAGCTACCTTTTTTGCTCTTGGCAGCTTGAGTTTGACAGCAATAGCAGCCCCGCTTGATAAATCAAATATCGAGTTTATTGGCCCTTTAGGCGAAAACATGCAAGTTAAGCCATTTCAAACACCACACGGCCAAGCCATTGTTAATAACTTATTAGAGCAGTTGCAACGTAATACGCAAAGTGTGTCTGTATTTGGTAAAAAGCATAGCTGGCAGCCGTTTAATAAAGTAAACGCACTTACTTTCGGTGGCCTACAAGCGCTTAAGTTCAATATTGAAACAACCCGCTATAGCCAAGGCACATTAACTATAAAAGGGATAGAGAACGCTCAGTTGTTTATTGATGCCAAGCTTCAAAAAGGCGATAACCACACATACTCTTTATCGTTAACTAATGGCTCTCATAGTGTGATTGTAGTGGCGCAACAAGTGGCTAACTGGAACAACGTTTCTCTCGATTTTGAACCCAAAGCCGACACTGACAACATTACAATTAACACCTCTACAACTAAGCGACTTTCAGCCGAGCAACTTTTTGATGCACCCACCATTAGTGGACTTTCTTTAGCGCCCGATGCTAAGCAATACGTTACCAGCACACGCAGCTATTCAAATAAAACAGCTAACCAAGCAAACGTGGTAACTGAGCTTAAAAATAGCCAAAATCAAACCTTGTATCGCTTTGAAGGCCAGCAACCAAGCAATATGGTATGGAGCCCCAATAATCAATTTTTAGTTTATATGTTAGGGAGTGAACTAAAACAGCTAAACCGTAAAAACCTCAGCATTAAAACATTGGCCAGAGAGCTTGAAGGCGCAAGTAACTTTAATTTTTATAATAATAACAGCCTTATTTTTAGCTGGTCTAAAACCCCCGAAGACAACAACAGCTTAACTAAGCACTACAAAGGCCTTCAAGATAGATGGTCATACGCACGCAACGTAAGTCAGCTCTATATGTTAGACACCCACAGCGGTTTAACCAAAGCGCTTAGCCAAGGCCCTATTTCGCATAGCTTTGAAGATGCAAACACTAATCGTGGCAAAGTATTAATGAGCCGCCAAGTTATGGTTATGCAAGCCACTACCCACCCAGAAACTGAACTGGTGGAACTTGACTTACAATCGAATAAAATAACGTCTTTTGGTAAATTTAAAACCTTTAACCATGCAAAGTACGCCAACAAAGATGTGTACGTTGTTGCTGGCCCAGATTTTAAAAATGGCGCAGGCCGTGCCCTTCCAAAAGGGATGTTAGCTAATAATTACGACGGCCAATTGTACTTACTTAGCGATAACGGTAAAAACGTAAAAGCGCTTAGTAAGCAGTTTGACCCCGCTATAGGTGAATCACATGTGCTTGATAATGGCGATGCGCTTATAAAAGTAACAGAGCAAGATACCCAACCTTTGTATTTATATGACTTGAGCAAACAGCGCTTTAAAAAACTTAATA
The DNA here is from genome assembly GCF_028599215.1 of Pseudoalteromonas sp. Angola-30. Lineage (NCBI taxonomy): Bacteria > Pseudomonadati > Pseudomonadota > Gammaproteobacteria > Alteromonadales > Pseudoalteromonadaceae > Pseudoalteromonas > Pseudoalteromonas sp. Angola-30. The sequence goes on along the minus strand of NZ_JAQREI010000009.1, from coordinate 18,439 downwards.
CGGGTTTAGATATCGTTGAGCAATTTAGCTACTCGCACGAGAGAAACTCGCAAGTACTACTAAGCGGTACCACAGCATCCACCCCTCAGCAGCTTAAACGCTTAAATATAAGTAAAAATAAAACAGACCTAATCTGGGACTCTAAGCCGCTTGCCTACGCTAATACACAAATACCGACTCTGGAAGAGTTTAACTTTACAAATAAAGACGGCGTAGAAATTACAGGGCGTGTGTACATACCTACTAACCTAGATAAAACTAAAAAACACCCTGCACTTGTCTATTACTACGGTGGCACCTCACCGGTTACCCGTGGTTTTACAGGGCGCTACCCATTTAACTTGTGGGCAGCAAATGGCTATATTGTTTATGTATTGCAGCCAACAGGGGCAACTGGCTTTGGGCAAACATTTTCTGCTCAGCACGTTAACGCCTGGGGCGATTATACCGCTAGCGATATAATGCAAGGTACGCAGGCCTTTTTAAAAAAATACGATTTTGTTGATAGCAAAAAAGTGGGTAATTTAGGCGCCTCATACGGAGGCTTCATGACCATGCTACTTGCCACCAAAACAGACATGTTTAGTGCATCTATTGCGCATGCGGGTATATCAAACTTAACCTCGTATTGGGGCGAAGGTTGGTGGGGGTATTTATACTCAGGCGAAGCATCAAAAAATAGCTTTCCGTGGAATAATGCTTCGCTTTATAGCGATCACAGCCCTGTATTTCATGCCGATAAAGTAACGACCCCCTTACTACTGTTACACGGCGATAGCGATACCAATGTACCTGTTGGCGAAAGCTTAACCATGTATACCGCCTTAAAGCTTTTAAATAAAGACGTAGAGCTTATTGAATATAAAGGCGCCGACCATCAAATTTTTGCTCGTGATAAACGCTTTGATTGGTGGAACACCATGCTTGCTTATTTTGATAAACAACTAAAAGGCGAACCACAGTGGTGGGACGCAATGTATTCAGATAAGTAACACAGCGCTCAGCACATTTTTAGCTAAATGTGCTGAGCTTTCTCACATAAACAGCAACCTTAGGTAAGCCGCCTTTTATATCTGAAACATAAAGTTACCGAAAAGTTACACCGCCCCCTTCTCAGCATTTAACGATTGGTGCTACCATACAGAGCTATAAATATACAAAAATAAGTCCTATGGCAATTAACGTTTTATTGGTTGAAGACGACGAGCTACTCGTTAAGCGCATCCAAAATCACTTTACAGACACCGAATTTTCGATAGAAATAGACCCCACAGGTGCCGATGCCCTAAACATAGTTAGGCAACGCGTAAACCTGCGCAGTGCTATATCTCTTGCCATTATTGATATTGTATTACCCAAGCGTGATGGGTTGCAGCTTGCCAAAGAGCTCAACACTTTGACCGATATTGGCGTGATTGTTTTATCTAGCCGCGATTCTCAAGCCGATCGTATTGCAGGGCTTGCTCAAGGTGCTGATGACTATATTTGTAAGCCTGTTGATTTATTAGAACTTGAGCTGCGCATGCGCGCACTTTATAAACGTATTGCAATTAATCAAGACGATGATGAAAGCGAAGAGTTTATAGAGTACGCCGACTTTAAACTCCACCCCGATAACCGCACATTAATTACCTCATCAGGTATTGAATCGCGCTTAACCGAAGCCGAGCACAAAGTGCTAATTTGTTTAATTAGCAACGCAGGCAAAGCAACCTCGCGAGAAAAAATATCAGAAGAAATAGGCCAACCAGATTGGAGCCCAAATGACCGCACTGTGGATGTTTTAATTGGCCGTTTGCGTAAAAAACTATACGATGAAAAAGACCAAAAACGCATTGTAACCGTGCGCGGCAAAGGTTACATGCTCTCAATTTAGCGCATTAAAATTTTAAACGCAGAAAAACGCAGCAGGCTCCGAGCTTAGCACCTTAAAATGATTAAACATTATTGCGGTTCGGTATTATTTCCAGCAACGTTTAGTTTATTTAGTTAACTGCGCTAGTAACCGCTCAAAAGCGCGATAGTTTAGCGCCTCTTTTAGCTCTTCTAAACTAATATGCTCTGCACCTTTTAAATCACTAATAGTACGCGCCACTTTAATAACCCTATGGTAAGAGCGTGGCGATAACGACAGCTTTTCGCTAGCGCGTGCTAAAAACTGCAACTCAGCAGGGGCTAAAGTGCAATGTATATTCATTTCTTTATTATTTAATCGTGCATTAACCTTACCTTGGCGCTTTAGCTGTGCACTGTAGGCCGCTTCTACTCGGGCTCTTACTTGGGCGCTGGTTTCTTCAGGCTCAGTACTTTGTAGCTCAACACTTGTTAGTCGCGGCAGCTCTATTTGTAAATCGATACGATCGATAAACGGGCCTGATACGCGCGATAAATAGCGCATCACTTGGTCAGGTGTTGCTCGCTTATCATTATGACACCCTGTAGGGCTTGGGTTTAGTGCGGCTATAAGCTGAAACTGCGCTGGAAACTCCATTTGCCTTGCTGCCCGCGAAATAACCACCGAGCCGGTTTCCATGGGTTCACGCAGCGAATCAAGTACCTTACGTTCAAATTCCGGAAGCTCGTCCAAAAATAGCACCCCGTTATGCGCAAGTGAAATTTCACCCGGTTTAGGGTTTGAAGAGCCACCAACTAAAGCGACTGCCGAGCATGTGTGGTGTGGGTTTCGAAAAGGCCGTTGGCGCCAATTATTTAAATCAATTGATTGGCCAATAATAGAATAAAGTGCAGCCGTTGATATTGCCTCATCGTCAGACATGGTTGGCATTATCGTCGCCATACGCTGCGCTAGCATAGATTTACCCGTACCAGGTGGACCTAAAAAAAGTAGGTTATGGCCTCCAGCGGCGGCTATTTCTAGCACTCGCTTAGCACCAGGTTGGCCTTTAACATCACTTAAATCGAGTAAAAAGTCGGGAGACTGGGCGCAATCTGGGTATTCAATATTTAAAGGTAGTGGCTGCTGATTTAATAAATCCCCCCATACTTCTTGTAACGAGTTAACCGCTTTACGCTTAACGCCGTTCACCAAACTTGCGAGGCTATCGTTGGTAAAAGGTAAAAAGCAGCAACGGTTTTGCTCTTTTGCAGCAAGTACAGAAGGCAAAATGGCATTAACTCCCCGCACTTCACCATTAAGGGCAAGCTCACCGTAAAATTCATATTTATGTATATCTGGACACACTACCTGCCCCGAGGCCACTAAAATACCTACGGCAATGGCTAAGTCAAAACGCCCGCCATCTTTTGGTAAATCGGCAGGGGCTAAATTTACGGTAATGCGTTGATCAGGGAAACCAAATTGAGAGTTTTCTAGGGCGCTACGCACCCTGTCTTTTGATTCTTTAACTGAAGCCTCTGGCAGCCCAACAATATTAAATGCCGGTAAACCATTACCTAGGTGTACTTCTACAATAACCTCGGGGGCGTTTATACCCACTTGGGCACGAGAATAGATTCGAGCTAGCGACATTCCTTATCCTAATTAATGGTTTAATTAATTAGTTTAGTCAGAATATTTAAAAACGTGTACTGTGATTTGCCATTTAATAGCCGCAATACGAAGCAATAAGGTGGTTAGCATTGCCATTACCATGGCCAGCTCGGTCGCGAACGCAAAGTGAATTCCCAGCGTATAAACTACACCGCCAGCTATACAGGTAATAGCGTATAACTCGCCTTTTAGCAGCATAGGAATTTCGCGAGCAAGCACATCACGGAGCATGCCCCCAAAGCAACCGGTAATTACACCCATAATAATCGCGGTCATATTTGGCATGCCGGCTAGTAAGGCTTTTTGGGTGCCCATTACCGCAAAAAATGCTAAACCAAATGCATCGGCAATTTGTAATGTGTAGTGCGGAATCGACTTTTGCTTGTTAATAAGCCGCGTGGTAATAAATACCGCGGCTAAAATAGCATAAAAAAAACTTTGATCGTGTAACCAAAATACCGGAACATCTAATATGAGATCGCGAACCGTACCGCCCCCAATCGCTGTTACCGCTGCTAATACTACAACCCCAAAACCATCCATTTTCTTTTCGTGTGCGACCAAAGTGCCTGTAACAGCAAACACAGCAATGCCGATTAAATCAAACCAGTGATAAAGTTCAGTCATGTGGAACAACCCAAAATTATTTGTGCCGTTTTAACACAAACTATACAAAGTTTTAAGTAATAACGTATTTTTAGAGAAGTTTATAATATTTATAGATATTGCTTGGGGGTATAAATTTAAGAGTGCTTTATAGGGAAAGAAATATAAATTTTAGGCATAAAAAAACACGCCTTAAGCGTGTCGTTTCATTTTATGTATTTCAGTGGTTGCGGGGGCCAGAGCTTATGAAAGGTGAACCGACGACCTTTGCTGGCTTATGCAGAGCTGAGCCCGACGAGCTATTCATTTCACTGAATTTTAGGCATAAAAAAACACGCTTTAAGCGTGTCGTTTCATTTTATGTATTTCAGTGGTTGCGGGAGCCAGATCTTATGAAAGGTGAACCGACGACCTTTGCTGGCTTATAGAGAGCTGAAACCGACGAGCTATCCATTTCACTTAATTTTAGGCATAAAAAAACACGCTTTAAGCGTGTCGTTTCATTTTATGTATTTCAGTGGTTGCGGAAGCCAGAGCTTATGAAAGGTGAACCAAAGACCTTTGCTGGCTAATGGAGAGCTGAGACCGACGAGCTATTCATTTCACTGAATTTCAGGCATAAAAAAACACGCTTTTGGCGTGTCGATTTAATATAACTTATTATTTCAGTGATTGCGGGAGCCAGAGCTTATGAAAGGTGAACCGACGACCTTTGCTGGCTTATGGAGAGCTGAGACCGACGAGCTATTCATTTCACTGAATTTCAGGCATAAAAAAACACGCTTTAAGCGTGTCGTTTCATTTTATGTATTTCAGTGGTTGCGGGAGCCGGATTTGAACCGACGACCTTCGGGTTATGAGCCCGACGAGCTACCAGGCTGCTCCATCCCGCGCCTGAAATATGTATACTTATTTAGCGTTGCTTACATTACAACGTGGCTGCCAACTTCCTAAAGGAAATTGGTTGCGGGAGCCGGATTTAAAACGACTACCTTTGCTGGCTAATGAAGAGCTGAGACCGACAAGCTTTTCTTTAACTAACGTTTTACAGTAACCTCAAACCCCTAAAGGAAATTGGTTGCGGGAGCCGGATTTAAAACGACTACCTTTGCTGGCTAATGAAGAGCTGAGACCGACAAGCTTTTCTTTAACTAACATTTTACAGTAACCTCAAGCCCCTAAAGGAAATTGGTTGCGGGAGCCGGATTTGAACCGACGACCTTCGGGTTATGAGCCCGACGAGCTACCAGGCTGCTCCATCCCGCGCCTGTATATTTTAAGTCTATCGACTACTTAATTTAATCTCTTAAGTTAGAGTTTACAGTAACCAAACTTTTTAAAAAAATTGGTTGCGGGAGCCGGATTTGAACCGACGACCTTCGGGTTATGAGCCCGACGAGCTACCAGGCTGCTCCATCCCGCGCCTGTAATTTCTTTGAAATAGTTTCGTGTTAATAACGAGCCTGTTTCGAAGAGAGCGCTATAATATAGGAATAAACTTATATTGCAAGGCTTTAACTAGTTAATTGTGTTCAACCGAACAAAAAGCAATCAACAAGCACTATAAATAGCTATCTCTGATGTGGGCTTATCATTTTTTGAAACTCCCAATCTGGGTGTCCCATTACAATAAAGTCAGGATTTTCAGTGCTCTCACGCTGGTTATAAGTAAGCGGATTAAATTCTGCATCGGTTATACAACCACCCGCTTCTTCTACAATAACTTGTGACGCGCCGGTATCCCACTCGCCTGTAGGGCCAATTCGTAAAAAGCAGTCGGCTTTACCCTCGGCAACTATACATGCTTTTAGCGAGCACGAGCCGACTGCAATAGTGGCAAACTGCGTATTTAAATACTGACTGACCGCTTCAATTTTTTGTCTACGGCTTACTGCCAACGTTAGGTTATCGGGTGTTGCTACCGACATTTTTGTGTCGCTACCATTTTCTCGTTTAAATGCCCCCTGATTAGCAGTAGCAAAGTAAGTGATCCCTTTTGCTGGCCAATGAATCACACCTAAAACGGGGTGATTATTTTCAATAAGTGCAATATTAACGGCAAAGTCACCACTTTCTAAAATAAACTCGCCAGTGCCATCCATCGGATCTAATAACCAATAGCGCTGCCAGTTCTTTCTTTGGGCAAGTGCCGGAATAGGCGTTTCTTCCGACATGATAGGAATGTCGGGCGCAAGCGCTTTTAAACCAGCAACAAGCACATCGTTAGACGCTAAATCTGCTTTTGTAACAGGCGTAGAGTCTGATTTTTCTTGCTGGCCAATATCGTCTTTTTTATAAATAGCCATAATGGCATCGCCTGCACTTTGTGCAAGTTCAATACAAGGCTCTAGTAATTTATTCATTTGCAGCTCCAGACGCTAAATACTTATTTAATAATAGCAAAGCGGCAACACTGCGAGCTTCGGTAAAATCGTCTTGCTCTAATAATGACTGCCAATCTGTTAATGGCCACTTAACAACCACTAAAGGTTCGGGCTCATCACCTTCTAATGTTTGCGGATATAGTTGCTTAGCAAATAAAATATGCATGGTCGCGTTAAAGTAACTTGGCGCCATTGATACTACTTTTAGCGGCTCAAAAAATTCAGCACCAAAACCCACTTCTTCTTTAAGCTCTCTGTTTGCAGCTTGCTGTGGTGTTTCGCCAGGGTCTATCAAGCCTTTAGGAAAGCCTAATTGGTAGTCGTTTGTGCCCGCGCAATATTCACGTACCAGTAGCATTTCGTTATCTGCAGTTATTGGTACAATCATTACAGCCCCGCGGCCACCGCCACGTATGCGCTCATACTGGCGCTCTTCGTCATTAGAAAACTTAAGCTCTAACGATTCAACAGTAAATAAACGGCTTTTAGCAACTACATTGTTACTAATAATTTGAGGCGGAGTTGGGTGCTTTTTCTGTGTCATTGGCGTTATTTTGCTATCATGGCAGTTGTGCTTAATCATAAACTTTTCACAAGGAAAAGCCCATGCTAAATTGGTCAAAAATCGATACCGTTTTACTCGATATGGACGGAACATTACTCGATTTACATTTCGATAGTCACTTTTGGCTTAACGTTGTACCAGAGCAACTTGCGCTCACTCGCAATATTACCCTTGATGAAGCAAAAGCCGATATGCACAAACGCTATCAAGCGGTAAGTGGTCAAATACAGTGGTATTGCTTAGATTATTGGCAAGAGCAACTCAATTTACCGATAATGGAATTAAAACGCCAAACCCAGCACTTAATAAAAGTACGCGAAGATGTGCCCCACTTTTTAACTGAGTTAAAAAAGGCAGGTAAAGAGCTAATTCTTTTAACTAACGCCCACCCTGAAAACGTCATGCTTAAATTTGAACATACCGCGATAGATAATTATTTAGATGGCGTGGTGTCTACTCATCAATACGGAGTGAGTAAAGAGCAGCAAAGTTTATGGCATCAAGTACAAAAAGACTTAGGGTTTAATAAGCAGCGCACTTTGTTTGTTGATGACAGTGTGCCAGTTTTAAATGCTGCCCGAGAATACGGCATTGAACATTTACTTGCGGTGGCTAACCCAGATAGCCAGCAACCACATAATGTAATAGCCGATTACTTAAACGTAACCGACTACAGAAACATAATCTAGCAGCTAGATTATTGTTGCGGGTAACGCGCCACTAGGCCTTGATATACTAACTTTGCAAAGTCGGCATGTTCGGTATCAAGGCTTTTAACGACTTCGACTAAATGCTCGTTATCTTCTTGGCCATTCCATACTTTGATGTAGCTGCCATCTTTGTAGCCATGATCTTGGCGGAAAAAGTTTAACGTGTTTTTACCTACGTAACCGCGGTATAAATCGTCAATATCCATCCCTATTTGCGCCATACACCCTGCAAACGCGGCCGCGTTAAAGGTTTTATTTGCAACTGCTGAAGCTGCTAATATTTCAAGAGTTTGTTTAAAGTCATCTGCGGCCTGTGGTGCGCTAAGTTCTTGTTCTAGCTGCTTAGCTAACTCTTCGTAAGAGGTTGTTCCGTCAATTCTTAACGACAAACCAAAATGAAATATATCAACCAATTCTAGAATGACTTGCTCGGTGTCTGGGGTTTGTTTTTTCCACCACTTCCAACCGTAATGATCTAGCATTTCTGCACACTCTACCCAAATGGCTCTGTACCACTCAAAGCCTTGGCTAAACCATTGATCATGAACTTTAGTGTTCATGGCATTTTGCATTTCTAGCATTACTACTAGCTTATTTAAGTTGGCTGACATATCGTTTCCACTTGAGCTTTTAAATTACGCTTATGATACAGGCAAATAATAAAAAGTGCATTTTTGATCTATTATAAACAGCACATAAAAACAGGGCAGGAAATAATGATGAGTAAAGTGTTACTGCACACCTTGGCGACTATTGTAATGGCTGCTTTTTTAGTAACGAATGCGCAAGCAAGTACAGAAGGAATTGCTGCAGCCCCTGAGCAAGTATCACCATTATTACCGGGCTTAAGCGTGCCTAATATAACGCTCAAAGATCAACATGGTAATAATGTAGAGTTACAAAAGCGCTTTGCTGAAAAAACAACAGTGCTTATTATTTACCGCGGAGGTTGGTGTCCTTATTACTCAAAGCAACTGGCTAATATACAAAAAATTGAGCAGCAACTCGCTAATTTAAACGCGCAAATTATTGCAGTATCGCCAGATAGCCCAGAAAAACTAGCCCAAAGTAAAATAAGTTCGCCAAATTATTTACTGCTTTCAGATGATAGCTTAACCCTAGCAAAAGCCTTAGGTTTAGCTTATTTTTTAGATGATAAAACAGCTGCTATCTATCGCAATAAGCGCGGTGTTAACTTTGTTGATGCCCAAGGCAAGGTAAACGTCGCCTTACCTGTACCGGCTGTATTTGTAATTGATAAAAGCGGCGTTGTGTATTTTCAGTACGCAAACCCTAATTACAAAGTACGTTTAACAGAGGAGCTATTATTAGCTGGCGTTAAATCAATAGAAAATCAATAATTTGTAGATATATACCAATCGACTTAAATATTTAACCATTCTAGGGTGCTAAATAGAGCGCTATAAATGCCTAATAACTTAACACAATTGATATTACAAAAAAGGCCAACTAGGTTGGCCTTTTAAACATTTAACGCGAGCCACTAAACTCAGCCCACGACTCTATTAAATCTATAAAATCTTCAAAGCCACAACCACTCACTAGGCCATTTTCTTCAAGCATTAAGTCATCATCTTGATAGGCGACTAAATCTTCGCTGTCTTGGTGTAGAGCATGGGCTTCAAATAAGGCTTCGTCTTTAGAAAGTATTAAGTCTATCTCTTGGCCTTTTAACGTTATTGGCTCGTAACTTGTTTTTACCGAGCTAATAAGTGCTTGTGCCATCGCGACTTTTTCTTTGCCAATTTCTTCGTTTAACCAGCGGCCAATTAGGGCATGCTCGCTGCTTATTTTAATGCGCAGCCCACTAATAGGGTCACGTATAAATTGATATTCCATAATTTTTACTTTTAAAACGCTAATGCGCTAATTATACCCATAAATAGCCTTAAACACCGACCCTAAAACGCAAAATAGCGCCAATGGGCGCTATTAAATAGGTGACATAAAAGCTAACTTCGCGATCTAAAACGTGCAGCATCTATAATCGACCATAAATAAATAATAGGCACGAGTACGAAGCCTACTAATACATAAATAAGTGCGTAACTAATTATAATAGCTAGCGCAAAAAAGATAGCGGCTAAAATTCGCCCTTGTACCAATTGCCCTAAACCAGGAAAAAATATATTACACAACGCTGCAATAACATTACCGCCAGAACCTTGATCAGCCATACTCACCTCTGTAGTTAATTAATTTTAAGTTTTAGTTATTTACTTACTATCACACTTTATGCCAATTTATTAAAGCTTAAAAATCAAATAGTTAAATTACTACTAAATAACTGCTTTAGTATTTTTTACTAAATATAGGTCAATTTGATTATTTTTATTATTAATTATCGTTACTTAAGAGTACAAAAAAGCGACTAAGCGATTAGTTTTACAAGTATTTTTAGAATAGCTGTTCATAAAAACAGTATTTTATTTAGCCTAACAAAAACACCTGTTATACTGCCCTCATTATTGATTGAAAAGGCGTAACGATGGACGTTTCTGAATTACTCGATGGCTTAAATGACAAACAACGCGATGCCGTTGCAGCCCCACTACAAAACATGCTGGTATTAGCAGGTGCTGGTTCGGGTAAAACACGTGTTTTAGTTCATCGTATCGCGTGGTTAATGCAGGTTGAGCAAGCATCAGCCTATAGTATTTTTGCAGTTACTTTTACCAATAAAGCCGCTAAAGAAATGCGCACCCGTGTTGAAGAAACCCTAAAAGCCCCTGTCGGTGGTATGTGGATTGGTACTTTCCATGGTTTATCACACCGTATTTTGCGCGCTCATCACCGTGAAGCAAACCTGCCAGAAGCCTTTCAAATTTTAGACTCTGACGATCAACTAAGAATGATCAAGCGCTTATTAAAATCAATGAATATTGATGACAAAAAGTGGCCCGCCAAACAATTTGGCTGGTACATCAGTGCTAAAAAAGATGAAGCCCTGCGCCCTAAAGATATTCAAGCCTACGATATAAACGAGCAAATGATGCTACGTGTATATGCCGCCTATCAAGAGGCGTGTGACCGTGCAGGTTTAGTCGATTTTGCCGAAATACTGCTACGTAGCTACGAAGTACTTAAAAATAACCCTACGCTACTTCGCCATTACCAGCAGCGCTTTGCCCACATGCTGGTAGACGAGTTCCAAGATACCAATACCATTCAATACGCATGGTTAAAGCTACTTGCTGGTGATACACAAAGCATTATGATTGTAGGCGACGATGACCAAAGTATTTACGGTTGGCGCGGCGCTAAAATAGAAAACATTAAACGCTTTTTAACTGATTTTGACGCCGAAACTATTCGTCTTGAGCAAAACTACCGCTCAACCGCAACCATCCTAAAAGCATCTAATGCGCTAATTAAAAACAATTCAGAGCGCATGGGTAAAAGCCTTTGGACCGATGGTAACGAAGGCGAGCCTATATCAATTTATGCCGCCTTTAACGAGCTAGACGAAGCCCGCTTTGTAAGCAGCAAGCTACGCAGCTGGTTAAATGCTGGTAATGCGTTGCAAGACGCCGCTATTTTATACCGTAGTAACGCGCAATCTCGTGTACTCGAGGAAGCCATGCTTCAAGAAGGCTTAAAATACCGTATTTACGGTGGTATGCGATTCTTCGAGCGCCAAGAAATTAAAGATGCGCTATCGTACTTACGATTGGTAGGAAACCGCCAAGACGACGCCGCATTTGAGCGTGTAATTAACACCCCTGCGCGTGGTATTGGCGATAAAACATTAAGTCATATACGCGACTGTGCGCGTGCTGAGTCGCTGCCTCTTTGGTACGCAGCTAAAGCAATTGTTGAACAGCAACATTTATCGGGTCGTGCGGCAAGCGCTGTTACAAAATTTGTAGAGTTGGTAGAGCACATAGAAGATAAAATTAGCGACCTTACACTGCAAGAGCAAGCCAAATACGCTATTCAAACCTCTGGCCTTATGGCTATGTATCAAGCTGAAAAAGGCGAAAAAGGCCGAGCTCGCGTAGAAAACTTAGAAGAGCTTATCAGTGCCTGCGATCAGTATGAACTCCCCGAAGAAGAAGAGTTTAGCTCACCACTACAAGGCTTTTTAGCTTATACATCGCTTGAGTCTGGTGAAGGCCAAGCCGATGAACACGAAGACGCTGTGCAAATGATGACTCTTCACTCTGCTAAGGGCTTAGAGTTTCCACTTGTGTTTATGGTGGGCGTTGAAGAAGGCATGTTCCCATCGCAGCAAAGTAATGAAGAATCAGGACGCTTAGAAGAAGAACGCCGCCTTTGTTACGTGGGCATGACCCGTGCCATGGACAAACTTTACATAAGCCATGCCGAAAGCCGTCGTTTATACGGCCAAGAAAAGTACCATAGCCCATCGCGATTTTTACGTGAAATACCCGAAGATTGCGTAGAAGAAATTCGTATTAAAACACAGGTATCACGACCGCCTGCTGCAGGACGTTTTAGTGCATCAGTAAGCCATGCTGTATTTGAAGAAAGTGGTTTTAATTTAGGCCAACGTGTACTGCACGCTAAATTTGGTATTGGCACTGTGCTTAATTACGAAGGCAGCGGCGCGCAATCGCGTGTGCAAGTAAACTTTGACGACCTTGGCAGCAAATGGTTAGTAACCGCATATGCACGACTTCAAGCTGTATAAGCACTGTGTTGAGCAATTAACGCAGCAACTAACTGGCGCTAAGCATCGTCAGTTAGTGCTTATTACAGGCCAGCCTACTTGGTGCTATGAACTATTAAGCGCGTTAACCCGTTCGGATGATGTAAAGCTACTTTCAAGCAGCCTTGCCAATGCAAGTTGGCCTGAGCATACTCATCAACTACTTGGGCAAGAGTTTCCTCATGCCGTTTATGATGGCTTTAGTGGTATTTACCCCGATAAACTCGCTGCATTAGCCGGCACCGTAAAAGCCGGCGGGCTTTTATTTTTATTACTGCCTGATTTACAACGTTTAGCCTCATGGCAAGACCCTGCGCTGCAAAGCGTGCAGTCTTATGGGTGTAGTAATCAGCAAAGCTATTTTAATTTACGTTTTTCTCGCCTTTTACAAACGCTACCTGCCATACACTTTGATGAACACACTGTCTTTAAACAGCCGCCGCTCAAAAGTAATGTAACAAATAAAATTGAGTATCAGGCGCAGCAGCAATGCGTTGAGCAAATAACTAAGGTGGCCACAGGACGTGCGAACAGGCCTTTAATTATTAATGCCGACAGAGGGCGAGGAAAATCAGCCGCGCTAGGTCTTGCAGCCGCAACATTACATGATAAAAAAATCATTGTATGCGCAACACAATTTAGAGCCACCCATAGCTGTTTTAAGCATTTAGCTAAAACCTTACAGGTGGAATACAAGGCTCAGCAAAAACATTTAGCTAATTTACAATACATGGCGCCCGATGCACTACTTAATCAGTTGCCGCCATGTGATTTATTACTGATTGATGAAGCCGCCGCAATCCCTGTACCCCTACTATTAGCCATGTTAAAGCACTACCCGCGCATAGTCTTTGCGAGCACCTTGGTAGGCTACGAGGGTAATGGCCGAGGCTATACCATTCGCTTTACGCAACATATTAAAGCAAATTACAAAGCGGCAAAAATTGTAAACTTAGAAGAGCCTTTACGCTTTGCCAAGGGCGACCCTCTTGAGCAACATGTACGCACACTCTTTGCTTTAGATGCACAATATAACGAATACCCACCCGCTTTAAATAGCATTGAGCACGTTGAAGTCACTCAACAGCAACTCGTTGACAATGAGCCTTTACTGCAGCAAATAGTTGCGTTGCTAGCACTTGCCCATTACCAGAGCAGTGTTAACGATTTACGCCAATTACTTGATGCCCCAGCGCAAAGGCTGTTTATTAGTAGATGCGACATGCATGTTGTGGGTGTGTGTTTAATAGCAGTTGAAGGCGGTATGGATGCAGAGCTAGCTAAGCAAGTAATCAGTGGTGAGCGCCGCCCACAAGGGCATTTAATGGCGCAATCGCTCGCGCAATTAAGCGCACAGCCAAGCTATTTAACAAAACAAAGCGCACGCGTTATTCGTATAGCTGTTGCACCTAACCTGCACCAACAAGGCGTAGGTAAAGCATTGCTAGCGCATTGCCAACATCAGCTAACCCCCACCTGTAGTTATATAGGTGCAAGTTTTGGGGCTACAGTAGGGCTTTTACGTTTTTGGCAATCTCAGGAATTTTGTGCTGTAAAGCTAGGTTATCAGCGAGATAAAAGCACGGGTGAGCACTCAGCCCTCGTTATTAAAGCATTAGACACTTCCACGCAGGGCTTACATACCTTAGCTCAGCAATTTAAAAGTGATTTGTTTTATGGTTTATTAACGCACTTTAGCCAACTCGACAGTGAGTTAGTCAGTGAGCTAATAAGTAAATTTATCGATGAATCTAGCGTGCCCAGCCCACCTATAAACACCGCAATTAGTTCAATAAATCGCTTTAATACCGCGCCAAAACTATGGTATTTATTTAGCCACTCCCCATCCTGCCTAATGGCAACTAAAAGTGAAGATCGCCACTTGCTGATACAAATGGTATTACAAAACCACAGTAATGATCAGCTAATCAAGCAACATTGCTTAAGTGGAAAAAAAGCATTAGAGCAACAATTTAAACTCGCAGTTAAGTCACTAATTAAAAAACCACACAACCTTTAAGCTATTTATCTATTTTGTTCTATCCTTAAAGCATTACAAGGCAATTAAAGATAAAGGTATGGAATTCATAAACTTTCAAGTGGGCTGTAAAACCATTTCACTTAAAATTCTCGATATTTTACTCACCGAGCGGTTTGATAATAACCTCACTACATTGCCAAATAACAATAAGAGCTTTATTGGTGTAAAAGACTACATGGAAACACCCACGCCGGTGTTCGACCTAGGTGTTATTTTAAATGGCAGCTCTACAGAGCAAAGTAATAAAAAAGCACTTAATGAGCTAAGAACCTGGCAAGCCTCGCTTAATGATTGGTTTAGCCAATTTGAAAAAAGCATCGCGCAACAGAGCCACGTAATAACAAACGATAAAACTCAGCTGCACAACATCGCCGTATTTTATAAAGAGTTTAAAACTGACAACAGTGACCTAAAATCTATCATAGAAAAACTTGATGAGCCTTTTCAAGCGCTAGTAACAGCAACAGATTGCGCAGTTAGTACTCATAACGAGCAAGACTATAAACAAGCCAGTAAATATTTAGCGAGTATAAAGCGCAACAGCTTTATGCAACTACAACGACTGTTTGATGCGGCAAAAGAGCAAATAACACTCGATTATAAACCTATTATTGTTTTTACTACTAAAGATGGGCTCAACCCGCATATCGGATTACTAGTAGATAAAGTAGAGGACAATATAGATTATAAAAAAGAAGACATTAAGCCACTCGATAAATTAACCGAAGTAGGCTTTGATATAGACCCGCAAACCAGAGGCATGATGCGAGGGCTAATAAAGTTAGCCGAAAAACACAGTGTTTTAATAGACCCTAGCGCAATATTTAGACCTGATCATTTAGCACAACAGGAAGACGAAGAAACACAAGCGTATGGTTTATTCTAAAAATAAAAAAGCCGAGAAGGCTCTCGGCTAATTAGCTTATAGCAACACGTTATACAGTAGCTATAATATCTTCAACTGGTAAACGCGCTTTAGGTTTGCCAAAGTTCCAATCTTCTTCTTCAACTGGGTAACCCATTGCAAGTGCCACTTCACAAATATGGCCATCAAGCTCTTCGCTAAACTTCTCACCGATTAACTCTGGGTCAACACCTTCCATAGGCGTAGATGCAATATTTAAACGCGCCAGTGTATGCATAATGTTACCCAGTGCTAGGTAAACTTGTGCTTTAGTCCAGCTGCCATTGTAGCCATTTTCATCCGTATTCATTTCAGCAAAAGCGTAGGCACTCATAAAGCTTTCACGCAGTTGCGCTGGTAAGTGACCAGAGCTCACTTCAACATCCACACGTTTAACAAACTTCTCTTTAGTAAACTTAGGATCGTAAGCTAATAACAGCGTATGCGACGCTTCTTTAGCGTGTAATTGATTAAACTGGTGCTTGTTAGCAAATGTATCGTGCAAACGCTGCTTAGCTTCATCACTTTCTACCAATACAAATTTCCAAGGTTGAGAGTTGATTGAAGAAGCAGACAAGCGAATAGCTTCTTTAATTACGTCAAGATCCGCCGATGAAATACGTTTGCTCGTATCGTATTTTTTAGCCGTGTAACGGTTATGTAAGTCTTTAATAATTTGATGAGACATGCTCTTCTCCCCTTTGGTAAGGTATGTAAATACAAGATGGAGCAAGTTTATAGGCTTTGCTATCAATTGATAATTAGCAAAATACTTAAAAGACTTTCTAAAAAAATTTGATAATAGATCAAGCCCATACCTTTTGGGATAACAGTGTTATTGGTGCGGGATCGGTCGTTACGAAACATATAGAGGCGGATACTGTTGTTGCTGGTAATCCAACTCGTGAGATAAGAACACTATATTTATCATACAAAGATGTGCGGCGAGCCTTATCCGCGGGTTTCGTGATACTCAACCCACGCTACGGAGGTGGTGGAGACTGTGCGAATAATATCTGCAATGTATTTTTCACTTTTCTGCAGACATAAAAAAGCCCTGCTCTTTCGAGTCGGGCCTTCTTGTATTTGGATCCTGGCGATGTCGTAGTGCCCACAGCGGTAGAGAGTCACATAGCAAATGGGACATTATCATTGCGTCGGGTGTCGCTTCGCTCGCCCGACCTACATTTTAGGTTTAAAAGTGAATTCATTACGAGTGCTTTTTTCACTTTCCTGTAGACGTAAAAAAGCCCGGCTCTTACGAGTCGGGCTTTCTTGTATTTGGAGCCTGGCAATGTCCTACTTTCACATAGCAAATGCTACACTATCATCGGCGCTGTTTCGTTTCACTACTGAGTTCGGCATGGGGTCAGGTGGGTCCAAAACGCTATGGTTACCAAGCAAATTAGGTGCAAAGGATTAAGGACAAGCACGTAGTGCTACTATTTCCTTTGCGCAAGGTGCCTCAATGTTAACGCTACGCGCTAAGAGTCACCTCATAAATTTGGAAAATTCTGATAATATTTTTTAAGTCTAAGTATCTATCTACTTTAGCTATTAACTTCTGTCGCTTGTTTCTGTCACAAAACGCGTTTGGCGTTGTATGGTTAAGCCTCACGGGTAATTAGTACAAGTTAGCTTAATGGCTCACACCACTTCCACATCTTGCCTATCAACGTTGTAGTCTTCAACGGCCCTTCAGAGACTTTAAAAGTCTAGTGAGAAATCATCTCGAGGCCTGCTTCGCGCTTAGATGCTTTCAGCGCTTATCAGTTCCGAACGTAGCTACCGGGCAATGCCATTGGCATGACAACCCGAACACCAGCGGTTCGTTCACTCCGGTCCTCTCGTACTAGGAGCAACCCCTCTCAATTCTCAAACGCCCACGGCAGATAGGGACCGAACTGTCTCACGACGTTCTAAACCCAGCTCGCGTACCACTTTAAATGGCGAACAGCCATACCCTTGGGACCGACTTCAGCCCCAGGATGTGATGAGCCGACATCGAGGTGCCAAACACCGCCGTCGATATGAACTCTTGGGCGGTATCAGCCTGTTATCCCCGGAGTACCTTTTATCCGTTGAGCGATGGCCCTTCCATTCAGAACCACCGGATCACTATGACCTACTTTCGTACCTGCTCGACGTGTCTGTCTCGCAGTTAAGCTGGCTTCTACCATTACACTAACCGTACGATGTCCGACCGTACTTAGCCAACCTTCGTGCTCCTCCGTTACTCTTTGGGAGGAGACCGCCCCAGTCAAACTACCCACCAGGCACTGTCCGTAACCCCGATTCAGGGGCCAACGTTAGAACATCAAAACTACAAGGGTGGTATTTCAAGGACGACTCCACAACAACTAGCGTCGCTGCTTCAAAGTCTCCCACCTATCCTACACATGTAGGTTCAATGTTCAGTGCCAAGCTGTAGTAAAGGTTCACGGGGTCTTTCCGTCTAGCCGCGGGTACACAGCATCTTCACTGCGATTTCAATTTCACTGAGTCTCGGGTGGAGACAGCGTGGCCATGGTTACACCATTCGTGCAGGTCGGAACTTACCCGACAAGGAATTTCGCTACCTTAGGACCGTTATAGTTACGGCCGCCGTTTACCGGGGCTTCGATCAAGAGCTTCGTCCGAAAACTAACCCCATCAATTAACCTTCCGGCACCGGGCAGGTGTCACACCGTATACGTCATCTTGCGATTTTGCACAGTGCTGTGTTTTTAATAAACAGTCCCAGCCACCTGGTCACTGCGGCTCCCGTCCGCTTAGAGAGCAAGTCTCATCACAGATAGGAGCGTACCTTCTCCCGAAGTTACGGTACGATTTTGCCTAGTTCCTTCACCCGAGTTCTCTCAAGCGCCTTAGTATTCTCTACCTGACCACCTGTGTCGGTTTGGGGTACGATTCGGTATAATCTGAAGCTTAGAGGCTTTTCCTGGAAGTATGGCATCAGCAACTTCACACCCTTGGGTGCTCGTCTCGTGTCTCAGCCTAACAGCAACCCGGATTTACCTAAGTC
>NZ_JAQREI010000087.1:0-283 GCF_028599215.1 Pseudoalteromonas sp. Angola-30 | reverse complement strand
TCATAAATGATTAAATTGGCACTGAATGATACTGCTATCATTCTTTTTTACTTTTGAAAACTCTGTACAAATAACAATGTTATTCATACGAATTTTATTATCAGCTTTTCCAAATTTTTAAAGAGCATATTAATTAACTAAGCCAGTGGCTTAACTAATTAACAATCATCTGTGTGGACACTACGAACAAATAAGTTCTAAATCGTATAAGGAGGTGATCCAGCCCCAGGTTCCCCTAGGGCTACCTTGTTACGACTTCACCCCAGTCATGAATCACTCCGTG
>NZ_JAQREI010000086.1:0-294 GCF_028599215.1 Pseudoalteromonas sp. Angola-30 | reverse complement strand
GGAGCCTGGCAATGTCCTACTTTCACATAGCAAATGCTACACTATCATCGGCGCTGTTTCGTTTCACTACTGAGTTCGGCATGGGGTCAGGTGGGTCCAAAACGCTATGGTTACCAAGCAAATTAGGGTGTCAGTCCGTTTTCACGTACCAACTAAATTTGGAAAACTCTGATAATATTTTTTAAGTCTAAGTATCTATCTACTTTAGCTATTAACTTCTGTCGCTTGTTTCTGTCACAAAACGCGTTTGGCGTTGTATGGTTAAGCCTCACGGGTAATTAGTACAAGTTAGCT
>NZ_JAQREI010000085.1:0-296 GCF_028599215.1 Pseudoalteromonas sp. Angola-30 | reverse complement strand
GAATTTATTTAATATCTTTCGATATTGAATTGACTGTGCTGCAATTCTTTTCTTAAGTAAAACCTAAGTAAGTTATTGCTGTTGGTCACTCAGTTTCAATTGAGACTCTAAATTTGTTTGCCTCACTACCTAAGTAGCTTGGCTGTTAGAACTCAATCTGTACGAGTGCCCACACAGATGATTGCTTTATATTGTTAAAGAACGTTGCGACGTTGTCGCTAGGGATGCGTATAATACATCCTTTATTTTTCGAGTCAACACTTAATTTTAAACTTTCTTTTTAGAAGATTTAAAAC
>NZ_JAQREI010000084.1:0-300 GCF_028599215.1 Pseudoalteromonas sp. Angola-30 | reverse complement strand
GCTCATCAGTATTAACAACGTCATCGCCTGCTGCCATTTCAATGGTGGTTGCTGCGGTTTTATCGTGAATGGCTGTGTCTGTATCGGTTGCGGTATTGCCTGCAACATCACTTACGGTGGCTGTGGCTGTTAATGTACCGTCATCTAGCCCTGATAAATCAGCACCTGTAATTGTGTAGGCATTATTAATAACCGTCGCTTCAAAGCTGCGCTCATTACCCGCTGCATCCTTTACAACCACCGTGACTGTTTGGTTATCTTCAACGCCGGTTGTAGTTCCTGTAATTTCAACGCTTACGT
>NZ_JAQREI010000083.1:0-316 GCF_028599215.1 Pseudoalteromonas sp. Angola-30 | reverse complement strand
ACTTCTTAAAAATAAATATTCTTTATCGGGTAGCAACATCACCTGAGAATAGAGTGTGTTTAATTTTGAGAAGTTTTTGATTCTCTGCTCTTTAAAAATTTGGAAAAGCTGATAATAAAATTCGTATGAATAACATTGTTATTTGTACAGAGTTTTCAAAAGTAAAAAAGAATGATAGCAGTATCATTAAGTGCCAATTTAATCATTCGTGATTAATTGGTATCTACTTTAGTATTCAATATTAACTTCTGGCGAAGTTAAACTGTCACATAACAAAGACCCGTTTGGGTTGTATGGTTAAGTGACTAAGCGTACA
>NZ_JAQREI010000082.1:0-333 GCF_028599215.1 Pseudoalteromonas sp. Angola-30 | reverse complement strand
AGCTAATGGTAGTGCCATCGGCTGCATCACTTGTCCCATTAATGGTTGGCGTGGTGTCGTTGGTATCAACCAAGGCATTAATGCTAATGCTTGGCGCGGTGGTGTTTAGCGTGGCGGTTTCACTAACCGTAGTGGTGTTACCGGCGTTATCGCTCACGCTGGCTTCAATAGTCAGCTCACCATCAGCCAGCGCATTTGGTACATCCGCTGACCAGCTGCCACCCGCTTGGACTGTGGCTGTAAAGGTTTCGGTGGTAATGCCATCGCTAACGCTGATGCTAATTACCGTGCCGGCTGGTGCATTCGTGGTACCACTAATGGTTGGCGTGCTGT
>NZ_JAQREI010000081.1:0-333 GCF_028599215.1 Pseudoalteromonas sp. Angola-30 | reverse complement strand
AGCTAATGGTAGTGCCATCGGCTGCATCACTTGTCCCATTAATGGTTGGCGTGGTGTCGTTGGTATCAACCAAGGCATTAATGCTAATGCTTGGCGCGGTGGTGTTTAGCGTGGCGGTTTCACTAACTGTGGTAGAGTTACCGGCGTTATCACTCACACTGGCTTCAATGGTTAGCTCACCATCAACCAATGCATTTGGTACATCAGCTGACCAGCTGCCACCCGCTTGGACTGTGGCTGTAAAGGTTTCGGTGGTAATGCCATCGCTAACGCTGATGCTAATTACCGTGCCGGCTGGTGCATTCGTGGTACCACTAATGGTTGGCGTGCTGT
>NZ_JAQREI010000080.1:0-333 GCF_028599215.1 Pseudoalteromonas sp. Angola-30 | reverse complement strand
ATGACTGGGGTGAAGTCGTAACAAGGTAGCCCTAGGGGAACCTGGGGCTGGATCACCTCCTTATACGATTTAGAACTTATTTGTTCGTAGTGTCCACACAGATGATTGTTAGTTAGTTTTACCCTTTAGGTTTAACTGATTAATATGCTCTTTAAAAATTTGGAAAAGCTGATAATAAAATTCTGATAGATACTTTGTATTTATCAAGAGTTTTCAAAAGTAAAAAAGAATGATAGCAGTATCATTCAGTGCCAATTTAATCATTTATGATTAATTGGTATCTACTTTAGTATTCAATATTAACTTCTGGCGAAGTTAAACTGTCACATAACA
>NZ_JAQREI010000079.1:0-342 GCF_028599215.1 Pseudoalteromonas sp. Angola-30 | reverse complement strand
TTGGCTTGTATCTGCTTCTTCTATTACACCGCTTACTACTACGTTTTCTTGCTCTGCGGTATTTATAACGGTGTCATCGCCCGTCGCTACTTCTATGCTAGTGACGGCTGTTTTATCGTGAGTTGCGGTGTCTGTATCGCTAACTATGTTACCTGCAATGTCACTCACTGTGGCTGTGGCTGTTAATGTGCCGTTGTTAAGTGCTGATACGTCTACACCTGTGATTGTGTACGCTTCATCAGTTACTATTGCGCTGAAGGTTTCACTGTTTGTGCCATCACTCACTACTACGGTGACCGTTTGCCCATTTTCTACGCCTACGGCAGTGCCGTTTATAGTAAC
>NZ_JAQREI010000078.1:0-348 GCF_028599215.1 Pseudoalteromonas sp. Angola-30 | reverse complement strand
CCTTATACGATTTAGAACTTATTTGTTCGTAGTGTCCACACAGATGATTGTTAATTAGTTAAGCCACTGGCTTAGTTAATTAATATGCTCTTTAAAAATTTGGAAAAGCTGATAATAAAATTCGTATGAATAACATTGTTATTTGTACAGAGTTTTCAAAAGTAAAAAAGAATGATAGCAGTATCATTCAGTGCCATTTAATCACTCTTATGAGTTGATTGATTGGTATCTACTTTAGTATTCAATATTAACTTCTGGCGAAGTTAAACTGTCACATAACAAAGACCCGTTTGGGTTGTATGGTTAAGTGACTAAGCGTACACGGTGGATGCCTTGGCAGTTGGAGGC
>NZ_JAQREI010000008.1:0-156623 GCF_028599215.1 Pseudoalteromonas sp. Angola-30 | reverse complement strand
AGATGTGTATAGGAGACACCAGTAGAGCAAAGGCGAACAAACCTCGCATCACTGCCTTCTTTAGGGTTTCGGCCATGAGCCACAATAGCGCTGTATGATGTACCTGCAGGGTGAGAAAACTGCTGACCTAAAAACGTATCAAGTGCACGAGGACTAATGCCCTTTTTTACACCGGCTTTAACTAAAGCTGCTTGAGCTGCCTCCATAGAGAGTAATGCGCCGCCTTTGGCCGTGGTAAGCGTTGCCTCTGCAACCATGTTTTTTTCATCAACGTTAATAACAATGCTCGCGTCCGTGGCTTTGGCAATTACTAATGATTCTTGCTGATAATTTTTACTCGGTGAAAATAACTTACCAATATTGCTAGAGAGTACTTCAAACTCGCAATAATCTGACTGTTCAAGCAGCTCAATAAGTTGAGCACTCGTCACCGGAAATCCATTATCAATAGGGTGTGCAGATAACGCCAGCTCGCCCGTTTGTTCATTAAATAAAAAAACCGACATTTATAAATTCCCTACGTAATATGCCTGTTATTATGATTATTACTTTTACTACTAAAGCCTTATAGCTAGTGTAAAATTTAACTCCTTATTTGAGCACAACTTGACCGGTATGTTAAGTAAATGTTCAGTATTTGTTTGCTTTTTTACAAACTTGTGCTTGTTTACTGTTCAGTTGATTCAGTTAGCTAAAATAAAAGTGTCACACCCCTTGAGTATCAGTCGTTTACTCAGTTATACTGCCCTCACTGAAAGAAATTCATATTTCAGGGGCTGATTAGGATTCGACGGAATTCAAGAAGCCTGAGGTGCATGTCGAGGTGCGGTTTGCCTCGTAAAAAAGCCGCAATTTAAAGTAATCGCAAACGACGATAACTACTCTCTAGCAGCTTAGGCTGGCTAGCGCTCCTTCCATGTATTCTTGTGGACTGGATTTTGGAGTGTCACCCTAACACCTGATCGCGACGGAAACCCTGGCCGGGGTTGAAGCGTTAAAACTAAGCGGCCTCGCCTTTATCTACCGTGTTTGTCCGGGATTTAAAGGTTAACTAAATGACAATACTAAACATGTAGTACCGACGGTCGAGGCTTTTCGGACGGGGGTTCAAATCCCCCCAGCTCCACCAATACAGGTATTTAAGTTCGTTACTTAAAAACCATAAAAAACCGCCAATTTGAGCAATCAAGTTGGCGGTTTTTTTATGGCTTTAATTTATTCTGTGCTTGTAGTGGCTAGCTTCATTTTTATCGACCTTACTTTCATTTTAATACTAATAATAATAAGCGTTAAAAACGACATTAAGCTAATTAGTAGAGTTAAATCTAATATCGGTGACTTGGCGAGTTGTGTGTTTGTAGGCGTGACGGGCAAAGCGTCAGGCTTATTTTGTTGTTGCCTAATGTAGCTTTGGCTTATCCAATCAACGGCGTTGATCCATTGAATTTTATCAGGGTTATCATTACCAAGCTTGCTCATTACATGGGCGTCGTTATTAAGCGATTTAGCAAGGTTAATTAACTGCTCCCAAAATACATGTTCAGTGCCTAGCGCATCTATTTCTTGTAGGTGCTGCTTTAACCTTTCTGCGCCCATACTGTTTATATTTGGTTGCTTTAGAATTTTTGCGTAACTGTTTATATGCGTTGAAAAACGAGCAAAATAGCTATCAATTTTTTGCTGCGCCCCTTGGTTAAGCTCATCTGTGTTGTGGGTGTTAGGCAAGGTGACTTCTGGGTGCTTTTTTTGATTTGCTAAGTACTGCTTATAATGAACGTAATTTAATGTTGTTGAGGGCGAAGCTGATGAGCTGTCTATCATACTCATTTTAAGTGTGTTAAAGCTTATTACTGCTGAGCAAATAAGGCAGATGAATAATAAGCTATAACAAAAAAACAATGCGCTTTGCAGTGCTAATTTGGGCAAGGCGGTTGGGCTATTTACGCCGGACTTTTTAATGCTGGTTATTGTATTAGCTATGTTTTTTACCGCAGGCTCATTGTGAGCAACAACCAGTTTAGTACCCGCGGCACTTTGGGTTGCCCTTACACTTGCGTGCGGTTCTACTTTGGTGATTAAACCAAAACTTTTTAGTTTAGATTCTGTTTTAACTGCATCAATACTCGATAGGTCTTTTACGAGTGCGTAGGCTCGGCCATCAAATAATTTTACAGCGACATTATGAGGAATTTTTAAAAACTGACAAAGTTGCTCTTGTACGGTACTAATGTCAGCATTTTGGTGTAACTGACCATTAAAAATAATTTTAAATGAGGCGCTCACGCTATGTCCTTATTCGTGCAACTTCCATTGAGGAATTTTTATTATTGTTTTAACACGCTGTTAATTTACCAGATAAAATAAGGGGTTTCTAGTATTCAGCCTTATTAAACTAGTAAAAAAGCCTGAACAAAATTTACTCTGTTGAGTTTTTAACGCATTGTTTTGTCGTGATTTTAGTGGAAGTGCTTGTTTTTCATGTTGTTTTATTAGGAACGCGGTGTGTAGGCTTTTATAAAGCGATTTAAACGTGTTGTTTACATTTAATAAATATAGTGAAGCAAGGGAGGGCGCGTGCGATTTAGCATTTAAATACGTTGCCCTTTGCAAGGAGTTTACAAAGGGCAACCAGAGTGTTTATTTTACAGCTGCTTTAATGGGCGTTTCGCCATCAAATAGTTCAAAAACGCGGTTGCCATTAAATGCGTTAGTAGCAATATGTAATAGGGCATTGGCAACGTTTTCGCGGCTAATTTTAGCTTTAGAACGATCGTTTGGACGCTCGGTGGTTACTTTCATTGAGGCGCTTTCATCGGTCAGCCCACCTGGGCGCACTATGGTGTAGTTTAAGCCACTGTTGATAAGGTGCTCATCGGCCATATGTTTGGCAACTAAGTAAGGTTTTAAGTCGCTTTCAATTGAGTCTGGATCGTCAGCGCCAATCGAGCTAATCATAATAAAATGCTTTACGCCATGCTCTTTAGCATACGTTGCTGCTTTGGTGGCTGCCCATAAATCAATAAGCACGGTTTTATCTGTGCCTGTACTTCCGCCCGAGCCAGCAGCAAAAATAACTTGATCGCAATCTTTTAACGCACCAGAAAAATCTCCTTCGAGATCTTGCTCCACAATGCTTAAAAATGGACTATCTAAATCATCTAACTTACTTTTATCACGCACTAATGCAGATACATTTTGCTCATTGTTTAAAAGCAACTTGGTTGCCATTTTACCAATTTGTCCGCTAGCGCCAATAATTAGGGTCTTACTCATAATTAATTCCTTCTCAATTTAGTGTAAAGGTATTTAGTACAAATAGACCTTGGGGTAGGCATTCGTTTTTAAAGGGTAAAATGCTGTTTTTCTCTACAAAGTGGTTATTTAAAAGTAAATAAAAATTGAGTCTGAACTGAGCATGAAAATTAGCCGCTTTTTACTGTGTTTATTCAATCATTATGCTGACTTCGGTAACATAATTATGATGGTATAAACTGATGCGAACAGCATGGTTTTGGTAGTTATAGTAAAGGGTGCGGTAGTTATTATCACCTTTGCTGTTAATGGGGTCACCAAGGGCCTGCTGATAAAATTTAGAAATAGCATCAATAGAAGCAGCTAAATACCCTGTTCTAACCAGCGGGTATTCGCCAGTTACATCCATGGTAGTGATGAATTCTTCAGGTAAGGGGATGGCGGTTACGTCTTGGCTAAATGTGTTAAACGATAAAGCGGCGAGTAATGTTACAGCACAGGTTAAAGCTTTCATTGTTATCCTTTTATTGATACCCATCCGCATTCATACATATGGTGCGCATTGGTTATATAATACCAGTGCGCAATAATACTTGATCATTTTGCGGTGCTAACCGTGTCGCTACCTGTTTTAAAAAATTCTTATTTAGAACAACTAAATAGCGAACTTTTTACCTAGCTATCAACACGTTTTTCCAGCCTCAAAATTGATCACTTAATTAAGCGGATTGGTATAAATTCCTTTTATGGTTATTATTTTACGCAAAAAATGAATGATGTCATTTAAATTTTATTTCGTATTAAATCACGCACTATAAAACGCGCAGGGTGAATGGCCTGGCTTACACGCTCGCTGAGTGGGCGAGGTTCATTATTTAACGTGCTAATAAAGTGCTCGCTTAATAACGGTGCGCTGCATAATGCACGCGCTCCAAACCCGGTAAAAATATGTAAGCCTTGTTGTGGCTTGCATAGAGGTGAGTATTGATAGCGTTTACCTAGGCGTAAATTAGCAAAGGCGGTGCTGTAATCGCTTTGCTCACACCATTGTCCTGCCATTGGTAAGTGATCTATAAACGTGCAGCGCACAGCTGCTTTAGCACAGGTGATGTTACCTAATGTGGTGGCAAAGTCGCTTTGATGGTAAAAGCTAAGTAGTTGCTCATGGTTTAGCTGGTTGTCTTTTTCTGTAACGACGCGACTTTTTGTGTTTTTTTCAAATGTAGCGCCCATACAGTGTTTACCTAAATAGGCGGGGGTAAAATAACCTTTATGGCACAACACGGTTTTAAGCTGCTTAGATTGTTCACTCGCTTGAATATGCGATACTTGACCACGTACCCCTACAATAGGTAATGCGTTTGTTTGTTCAAACGCATCGCTATGCTCACCTGCACATATTATTACATCACTAAAAGGGCCATATTGGGTATGCTTGTGGGTTAAATACCAGCCTGCATCGGTTTTAGTAAGCTGCTGTATATGGCAATTAAAATAGCTATTAATAGGGTTAAGGCTATTGGCCGCTTTTAGCATTGCCTCAACTAGCTGGGGTGGGTTTACCCAACCGCCTTGCTCAAAATAAACGCCGGGGTAGCCGGTTTTTACGCCTGCCAGTTTATCTCCTTGCTCTACAGTTACATTGCGCATTAAGGCTTGAGGCCATAACTGTTTTTGTTCTAAATTTTGATGTTTATCGGCAAGAGGCTTTTTAACCGCATGTTGCAGTACACCGCACCAGCTATAATCAAAATTAAAGCCGTTTTTTAGTAGTTGCTGGTAACTGCGCTTAGCGTATAAAAAACTGTGCGCAAATAATTCACTATGAGGTGAATTTTTAGCTTGCAGATGGGGGTAAACCGCGCCTTGTACGTTATGTGAAGCGCCCATAGCTGGTTTTTCATCTTGGCAAAATAGGCTACTTTTAATGCCACGCTTAGCCAAACTGTGCAAAATACAGCTACTCGCAATCCCGCCGCCAATTACAGCAACATGTTCTAGTTTGGCAGGGGGTTGATCAAAGTACGGGGGCGATGACTGTGCACTATTAGCGTGTGCTAATTTGCCTATCAGCATTTCGCGTTTACGGCCAAAGCCTTTCGCTTTTTGCATGCTAAAGCCTGCAGCTATTAAGCCTCGGCGTACAAAGCCTGCAGCGGTAAATGTGGCAAGTGTTGCATGCTTGCGCGATATATCAACCATGGCATTAAACACACTTTGTTGCCACATGTCAGGGTTTTTACTCGGTGCAAAGCCATCTAAAAACCACGCATCGACCACCCCTGATTGCGGGTAGCTCATTGCATTTATTGAATCAAGCACGTCGCCAAAATACAAATCAAGAATAACCTGGCCGTTATTAAATTCTATGCGATGACAGCCGCCTAAGTTTATAGGGTAGTGCGTTATTAATTCATCACTAAGCTTGTTTAATGTTGGCCACGCTTGCAGTGCTTTTTTTAGATCATCAGCATTAAGCGGGTATTTTTCAAACGAAATAAAATGCAATCGCTTAACCCGTTTGTCTACTTGATTTTGAACTTGTTGATTGGCAAGGTGGTCATTAAAGTGTTGCCATGCATTTAAAAAATTTAAACCAGTACCAAAACCGGTTTCGGCAATAACAAAATGCGTTTGGTCATGATTTTGTAACCGCGCCTGTATATTGTTTTGTTGATAAAACACGTAATGCGATTCAGTAAGGCCGTCGTCATTAGAAAAATAAACATCGTCAAAGTTATCGGCTACTGGTGTGCCTACTTCATTAAAGTGTATTTGGGCGTTTTTTATCATGACTTATTAAATTTTTAGACAGTATTTTTTAATTATTTTACGGGTTTTCTTTGAAATAGTCTGGCGTTATTTATAAGCTATTAAATTCAGAGTACAGGTGTACGCTAGAAAGCTGACCACTTAACACCAAAAAACAGCGTAAAATACACAGTAATTTAGTATCAAGCTAAGGGAATTACCCATGAGAAGAGCCGTAATTACGGGTATCGGTGTTGTATCAAGCATCGGTAATAACAAACAAGAAGTATTAGAGTCACTAAAAGCGGGCAAAAGCGGTATTGCTTTTAACCAAGAATTTGCCGATTACAACTTACGTAGTAATGTATCGGGCAAAATTGATATTGATGTTAAAGAACACGTAGACCGTAAAGCAATGCGCTTTATGGGTGATGCTGCTGCTTACTCTTATATTTCTATGAAGCAAGCAATTGAAGACGCTGGCTTATCTGATGAGCAAGTATCTAATGAGCGCACGGGTTTATTAGTTGGCTCTGGTGGTGGCTCTTCAAAGTGGCAAGTAGAAGCGGCCGATATTTTGCGCGAAAAAGGCGTAAAGCGTGTAGGTCCTTATATGGTTCCGCGTACGATGGCAAGCACGACATCGGCTTGTTTAGCAACGCCATTTAAAATTAAAGGCGTTAACTATTCTATAAGCTCTGCGTGTGCAACATCTGCACATTGTATTGGCCACGCTGTTGAGCAAATTCAATTAGGCAAGCAGGATGTTATTTTTGCCGGTGGTGGTGAAGAGCTCCACTGGACCCTTGCAATGGAATTTGACGCAATGGGCGCGTTATCTACCAAATATAACGAAACACCAGAAAAAGCATCTCGTACGTACGATGCAAACCGCGATGGTTTTGTTATTTCTGCTGGTGGCGGTATTGTTGTAGTAGAAGAGCTTGAGCATGCACTTGATCGTGGCGCACATATTTACGCAGAAATTGTAGGCTACGGTGCTACATCTGATGGCTACGACATGGTAGCACCTTCAGGTGAAGGCGCAGTACGCTGTATGCGCCAAGCAATGCAAGGCGTTGATACTCCAATTGATTACTTAAACACGCACGGTACCTCTACGCCAGTAGGCGATGTTAAAGAGCTAGGCGCTATTCAAGAAGTGTTTGGTGGTAACTCACCGCTTATTAGTGCGACTAAATCATTAACGGGTCACGCACTAGGTGCTGCGGGTGTTCACGAAGCTATTTTCTCAATTTTAATGATGGAAAACGACTTTGTAGCGCCATCTATTAACGTAGATGAGCTAGATGAGCAAGCACAAGGCCTTAACATTGTAACTGAGCGCCGTGATGCACAGCTTAATACTGTTATGTCTAATAGCTTCGGTTTTGGTGGTACAAACGCCACATTAGTTATGAGCAAATATAAAGGTTAATTCGTTTTCTCTTTATAGTGATTAAAAGCCGAGCATTGCTCGGCTTTTTAGTTTGTGTAATGGCTCGGTTGTTCGTTACAATAGCGCCTCATTTTGCCATACGGACTCCCCAATGAAGATTCTTGCCGATCAAAACATGCCTTTAGTTGAGCAGTATTTTGCAGACTTTGGTGAGGTAACGCGCTTTGATGGACGAAACTTAACACCCGATGCGTTAATTGATGTTGATGTATTACTTACGCGTTCGGTTACTAAAGTAAACAGTGACTTGCTTGCCCACGCTAATAAAATAAGCTTTGTAGGTACCGCCACTATTGGTGTTGATCATATAGATACACAGTTACTAAACGATAAAGGCATTGCCTTTAGTAGTGCCCCAGGTTGCAATGCAGTGGCGGTGGCTGAGTATGTAATAAGTAGCTTGTTTGCCTTAAGCCAAGAAAACGCAGCCCCTTTAAGTGGTCAAACAATAGGTATTGTCGGGGTGGGTAACATTGGCAGCTGTTTAGCACAAAAACTAAAAGCACTTAATGTTGATGTTTTATTATGTGACCCAATTAAACATGAGCAGGGCTTATTAGCCGAGCATGTTGAGCTTGACGAACTACTTGAGCGCGTAGATGCGGTTACCTTTCATGTACCGCTGATTAAAACCGGTGAGCACAAAACGCATCATTTAATTGATGAAAAACGCCTTAAAGCGTTAAAGCCTGGGTTAGCAGTTATAAATGCGAGCCGTGGAGAAGTAATTGATAATCAAGCTTTGTTATCGGTTATGGAGCAAGGGGCAGACTTAGATTTGGTTTTGGATGTTTGGGAAAACGAGCCTAACATTTTAATTCCATTGCTTGATCATGTGCGCTATGCCAGCGTGCACATTGCCGGCCATACCCTTGAAGGAAAAGCCCGCGGCACACAAATGCTGTACCAAGCATTGTGTAAATTAGAAGGCGTAACCGCAGAAAAATCTCTCGCTGATTTTTTACCACAACCTGCTGTTACAAGCCTAAGTTTACAAAGCAGCTTTACTGAGGCTGATATTGCGCGTTTAGTACATTTAATTTACGACGTACGCCGTGATGATGGCATTTTGCTGCGTAACTTAGCAAAAGACGGGTTTGATAGTTTACGCAAAAACTACCCAGTCAGGCGTGAGTTTAGCACTTTAACGGTAAAAGGGAGTGCACAGCATACAGATGCACTCGCTCAGCTTGGCTTTAACACCGCAAACTAATTTAACTAGTAGTGTTGTTTTAACACTACTTAAAGAGGATAAAATATGTCGCAAAAATATAACGTTGCTGTACTTGGCGCTACAGGCTTAGTAGGTCGTCAAATTATTGAAACCCTGGAAGATCGTAAATTTCCGGTAGACCAACTTTTTTTACTAGCCAGTAGCCGCAGCGCAGGTGAAGACATAAAGTTTCGTGGCGAAACCATTGAAGTGCAAGACGTAGAAGGCTTTGACTTTAGCCAAGCACACATAGGTTTGTTTTCAGCTGGTGGCAGTGTATCAGAAAAATACGCGCCAATTGCAGCCGATGCGGGCTGTGTTGTAATTGATAACACCTCACATTTTAGAAATGATTTTGAAGTACCGCTAGTGGTACCAGAAGTTAATGCAGCCAGCCTTGAAGACTTTAGAAATCGCAATATTATTGCAAACCCTAACTGCTCTACTATTCAAATGATGCTAGCGCTTAAACCAATTTACGATGCTTATGGTATTGACCGCATTAATGTATCTACATACCAAGCTGTATCTGGTGCAGGCAAAGAAGCCGTAGATGAACTAGCAAAGCAAACAGCTAATTTAATGAATGCTCGCCCAATGGAAAACGAAATTTTTCCTAAGCAAATTGCATTTAACGTTATCCCTCAAATAGATACCTTTGAAGATAACGGCTACACGCGCGAAGAAATGAAAATGGTAAACGAAACGCATAAAATTTTGGGCGATACCACTATTGCAGTCAACCCAACCTGTGTACGTGTACCTGTATTTTTTGGCCACTCTGAGTCAATCAACATTGAAACACGCATGCCGTATGACTTTGAGCACGTTAAACAGCTTTTAAATGATGCCCCAGGAGTCGAGCTTATTGAAGATGAGGGCGATTACCCAACCGCGGTTTCAGATGCCAGTGGTAATGATACAGTTTACGTTGGCCGCTTACGCGCTGATATTTCGCACCCTCATGGTTTAAATATGTGGGTTGTAAGTGATAACACCCGCAAAGGGGCTGCCACTAATAGTGTGCAAATAGCGGAAGAGTTAATCGCTAACTACTTATAAATACCCGCTAACATTGCGTGTAAATTAAGCGGCAAACTTTTATAGTTTGCCGCTTTTGTATTTAAGGGAGCCAAATTATTGCCGCTTAGCGTTGCTACTAAACTAAACGCCTTGATCTATCACGATAAAATAGTATTAAGAATAAAGTTTTAAGGTATTTATTTTCAAAGCGTTGCAATGGATATTAGGCCGCAACTGGTTTATAGTTTGTAACTGGAATAGAGCTTGCAATAAAAATAGATTGTAATAACAAATGTAGATCAGCTATTTGGCTGGTTACGGCAAGAATAATTAATGTTGAGCAGCTAAATAAATAGCAAAGCATTTAACATTTACACATTAAAGGATCAGCATGCGCGGTTTAGCTTCACTTATTATATTAGCGTCTGCATTGGTAGTAACTCCAATTTACTCTCAAGACAGCACCCAATTAAAGGGGCCAAAAGGCGCTGACTATGGTGCGCAAGGGCGATCAATAGGGCCTATAAAGCCAACCGATACACTATGGCGTATTGCTGCCAAAGTACGCCCAGATAACTCAGTTAGTATTTACCAAGTTATGCAGGCCTTGTATAACAAAAACCCTAATTCTTTTTTAGAACAAAACCTAAACCACATGCAAAGTGGTGCATATTTAAAAATACCCACCTTAGCGGAAATTAGACGCGTAAATCCACAGCTTGCTAAACAACGCTCAGAGCAAGATGACGCGCTATGGGAAAAAAAGAAAAATGGCACACTAACCACCAGTGAAATTAACGCCGCGCAAACTAAAGTAACACAAGCTCGTAAAGCCGATGTTGACGACGCTAAAAAAGAAATTCAAAAAGAATTAAATGAAATAAAAACGCAGCAAGGTAATAAGCTTGTAGAGCTGCAGCAGCAATTTAAAAGCTCGGTTAATAATGTAGAAGAAATATTAGCTGAGAATAATAATCTCAAAAAACAATTGTCGGGTATTTCAAAAGAGCTTGCCAATGTAAAAGAACAGCTAGGCCAAGACAGCGAAATTCAAAAACAGCTAAAAGAGCTAATAGAAAAACAAAACGAAATAATAGCTCAGCAAAAAGTGCAAGAAGTACCAAAAGAAGAATCTTTTGACCTAGGCGCTTTAATGTCTAACCCACTTGTACTTATTTTATTAATGACCATTCCTGCGTTATTAATTATTTTTGCTGTGGTGATGTTTTTACGAAAGCGTGCCAACAAAGACGAAGAAACTCAAGATGACGATGATTTTCTGCCACAAACGCCCAGCTTTACCGAAGACGAGCCGCAAAGTAATGATGCGTTAGACGATCCAATCATTCCTGACCCGCTTGATGATTTAGATATTCAACTAGATGACAATCATAGCAACGATATTTTGCCAGAGGATGATATTGCATTTGATGATTCTCTCGATGATGCGTTAGACGATGAATTTTCTGATTCAGAAAACTTGCTCGATCAAGACGAATTAGAAAGCCTATTAAGTGATGATATTGTTTTTGATGACGAAGGCAGTGAAGGGGACGAGTTAGACGTTTTCATGCAGCAGGGCTTTGATGAACCTGTAGATGAAAAACAAGATGATGAAATTGACCTTGATTTAGATGATACAAAAGATTCGGACGATATTTTAAGCAGTGACGACCTAGACGATTTATTTGATGAGGACGATAGCCTGCCTGAAATT
This sequence comes from Pseudoalteromonas sp. Angola-30, assembly GCF_028599215.1. Lineage (NCBI taxonomy): Bacteria > Pseudomonadati > Pseudomonadota > Gammaproteobacteria > Alteromonadales > Pseudoalteromonadaceae > Pseudoalteromonas > Pseudoalteromonas sp. Angola-30. Next base: position 145,208 of record NZ_JAQREI010000008.1, on the reverse strand, counting down.
GACTTGCCTGAGGTTGAGCAACCTACCGCAGATAGCAGCTTAGAAAGCAATGATGAGTTGGCCGCCTTAAGCGAAGAGCTTGCCCAAGAAGAGGATGATGACTTTGATATTGATGAATTATTAGATCAACAAGCTGATAAAGAATCACCAAAAGACGATGACTTTGATTTAGACGACATAGACAGCTTAATTGATGAAGCAGGCGATACACCTGATGAAACCCCTGCTGATGCTGCGCTGGTTGAAGAAAACGATGACTTTGATCTAGACGACATAGACAGCTTAATTGGTGAAGCAGGTGATACACCTGATGAAACACCTACTGATGCTGCGCTAGTTGAAGAAAGCGATGACTTTGATTTAGACGACATAGACAGCCTAATTGATGACGCAGGCGATACAACCGAAGAAACCCCTGCTCATGCGCTGGTTGAAGAAAACGATGACTTTGATTTAGACGACATAGACAGCCTAATTGATGAAGCAGGCGATACACCTGATGAAACCCCTGCTGATGCGCTAGTTGAAGAGAGCGATGACTTTGATTTAGACGACATAGACAGCTTAATTGATGAAGCGGGCGATACACCTGATGAAACCCCTGCTGATGCGCTAGTTGAAGAAAGCGATGACTTTGATTTAGACGACATAGACAGCCTAATTGATGACGCAGGCGATACACCTGATGAACCCCCTGCTGATGCGCTAGTTGAAGAAAGCGATGACTTTGATTTAGACGACATAGACAGCTTAATTGATGAAGTTGAAGATTCATCTGCCGATCAAGTAGCAACAGATAATAATACTGAGCGAGATATTGATAGCGCATTAGCTGATTCAGTCGAAGATCTAGCTGATGCACAGGAAGATTTTGACGAAGATGATATTGAAACTTTAGCGTCTTCACTTATTGATGAGCCAGAGCTTGCAGAAGAGCTTGCAGAAGAACCAGAGCTTGCAGAAGAACCCGAGCTTCTCGAGGAACCAGAGCTTGTAGAAGAACCAGAGCTTGTAGAAGAGCCTGAGCTTTTAGAAGAGCCTGAACTTGTAGAAGAACCTGAACTTGTAGAAGAACCTGAACTTGTAGAAGAACCTGAACTTGAAGAAGAACCAGAGCTCGAAGAAGAGCCTGAACTCGAAGAAAAACCAGAGCTTGCAGATGAGCCAGAGCTTGAAGATGAGCCAGAGCTTGCAGATGAGCCAGAACTTGAAGAAGAGCCAGAACTTGAAGAAGAGCCAGAACTTGAAGAGGAGCCAGAACTTGCAGATGAGCCAGAACTTGTAGAAGAGCCAGAACTTCTCGAGGAACCAGAGCTTGCAGATGAGCCAGAGCTTGCAGACGAGCCTGAACTTCTCGAGGAACCAGAGCTTGTAGATGAGCTTGAACTTGTAGAAGAGCCAGAGCTTGAAGATGAGCCTGAGCTTGCAGACGAGCCAGAACTTCTCGAGGAACCAGAGCTTGATGCTGACTTGCTTGAAAACACTGACTTTGCAGATAGTTCAGAAACGTTACTCGACCCAGAGGATGCACAGGAAGAGTACACCGACGATACTCTAAAAAGTGTTGATGAATTACTCAACGAGCTACAGCAGGCTACAGACGAAGACTATGTTGAAAACCCTGATTGGGCGTTAGATGATCTTGATGATGACATTGAAGAGGTAGAGGTTGATTTAGGTGACGATCCGCTTGATTCACAAGAAACACCAGCGAGTCCGCTTTTAGATACTCAACCTGAAAATGATGCTGTAAATGATACGCTTAGTGATGATATAGGCTTTTCAGATGATAACCCTGAGGCGTTAGATGTAACAGAGCAACAGCAATATCTTCCTGATGAGTTATTGGGAGATGAGCTTGATGGTGATGCAACAGGCATGCAGCCAAGCCAAGCTGAACAAGACTTAGCAAACGCACTTTCAGGCATTGAATTAGATAGCTTAGAAGACGACTTTGATGATGAGTTACTCATTGATAACGATTTTTCAGAGCCAGAACTTGAGCCGAAGCATACCGATGATATAGGTGCAGATGATAACCACACTCAAGTGCTGTCATCTCTAGATGAATTAACTGATGATGAAAGCGAGCTAGATTTATCTGAAAATACGGATGAAGACGAAGGGGTTTTCGATGATGATTTATTGCAAAGCGTTGATGAGCTAGACGACGAGCTCAATGCATTATTAGATGAGCAAGTAACTCCAAGTGAAGAGCTTGACGAGTACCCTGAGTTAGAGCTTGATAACGATGACGAAATTGATTTAGATGATCAGCAATCATATAGTCCGCAAGAGTTACAAGGTGATGAACTTGATGGACAAGCAAGCGGTATGGCGCCAAGCCAAGCTGAGCAAGACTTAGCAAATGCACTTGCTGGTAACACTGGTATTGATGCGTTAGAAGCCGACCTAGATGACGAGCCGCTGATTGACGATGAGCTTGATGCGCCTTTACCGCAAGATGAACCTCTAGGTGAAGCGAAAACAACGGATAGTGCGCAGGAACAGCCTGATTTTGACGATGCAATTTTAGAACAAGCACTTTCAGAAGACGTTGAAGATGAAATAACAAATTCGCAATTAGAAGCCGAGCTAACACAGGCAGCTGATGATAAAACTAATGAAGACGTTATACCCGACGAGCAGCTAGACGATGAGTTTATGGCTGACCTAACGCAAACCGATTTTGATGCCTTGCTTAGTGAGTTAGGTGAACCGGATGAGTTAAATTTAGAAGATAGCAGCGAATTTGATGTCGACTTTGATAGCCTATTAAACGAAGACTTAGACACTGAAGTTGAAGCGAAAGCGGTGCAAGAAGAGCCTTTGCAAAGTGAACCGCAGGCTACAACCGATGACTTTGTTGATATTGACGCGCTACTTGAACAAAGCGATGACTCAGTACTTGAGCACGAACCCTATGACGAGGTTAATATGGACGTAGGGTTAAGTGACTTTGATTCGTTACTTGCAGGCGATAACCCAACAGATGTTGACTTAGAAAGCGGTGGTTATTCTGCCAAGCTTGATTTGGCACGAGCATACATTGAAATTGACGACTTTGACTCAGCCCTTAAAGTGATTGAAGATGTTATTGAAAGTGGCCCTGAAGATGTACAAGAAGAAGCGCAAAGTTTAAAAGCTAAACTTAACTAGAGCATTCATGATTATAAAAACCGCATTAGCTTTGTTAATGCGGTTTTTTTATAGGTACGAATAACTCTAACCTATAAAAAGCACTTAATTAGTTTTAGACGTTTATTAAACCCAGGATGTTAAAAGCTCACTAACTTATCGCTGTGTTTTATTGGGGTAAAATAAATTACTTAATTTTGCGAATAACTATAAATAGACGAGGTTACTTTTATTGCACCGCGAGATAGCATAAAATGCCCCGTTCATTAGCACAGTAGGTAAAGCAGTAATTATGCGAGTAGCACTTGGAGTTGAATACAACGGCGCACGTTACAGTGGGTGGCAACGTCAGTCTCATGTAAATAGCGTACAACAAGAAGTAGAAAAAGCGTTGTCGAGCATTTGTAATCATCCGGTTGAAATAGTGTGTGCGGGCCGCACAGATGCAGGTGTGCATGGCACTGGTCAAGTTGTACACTTTGAAACCCATGCTCCCCGTGAGATGGTTGCATTTACTATGGGTATGAACACGTTACTCCCTAAAGATATAGCGATTCGTTTTGCTCAACCTGTTAGTGAAGACTTTCATGCACGCTTTAGCGCAACAGCGCGTCGTTATCGTTATGTTATTTATAATTACGCTTATAGAGGCGCAGTTATGAATGAAGGCGTTACGCACTTTCATCACCCACTTGATGAAACAAAAATGCAAGAGGCGTGTCAGTACTTAATTGGCGAGCACGACTTTACCTCTTTTAGAGCGCTGCATTGCCAAGCTAATACAGCAAACAGAACTATTCATCATTTATCGGTACATCGCCAGGGCGATTACGTTATTATTGATATTAAAGCGAACGCTTTTTTACACCATATGGTGCGTAATATTACCGGCTGTTTAATGGATATAGGTCTACACAAGCACCAACCTGTATGGTTAAAAGAGCTATTAGATTTAAAAGAGCGTGCTAAAGCCAGTGCCACGGCTAAAGCCGCGGGTCTTTATTTAGTAGATGTAGATTACCCAGAACACTTTAATATTCCTAAAACCCCACTAGGGCCATTATTTTTACCTGACTCGGAATGTTAGTGTTGAATTTATAAGCGTTTATCTAACTACTAAGACCAGTTTTTTATACCGTGTTTGTGTAATTCATGTTTTAATTGAAAAAATCTGTCTGCTACTTATTAGCAGACTCGCGACACAGAACAGCATTAAGAGAGTTGCAAATGAGTTGGTTAGAAAAAATCTTACCTAAAACGACTAAGTCGTCAGGTCGTAAAGAAATTCCAGAAGGCGTTTGGGCTAAATGTACAGCTTGCGATTCAATTTTATATAAAGCTGAACTAGAAAAATCATTAAACGTATGTCCTAAATGCGACCATCACATGCGTGTGAGCGGCCGTAAACGTTTAGAGCACTTTTTAGATGAAGGTGACCGCACGGAGCTTGGCACTGAGCACGAGCCTAAAGATGTATTAAAGTTTAAAGACTCTAAAAAATACTCAGACCGTATTAGCGCAGCCCAAAAATCAAGTGGCGAAAAAGACGCGTTAGTAGCAATGAAGGGCCGCTTAAAAGGTATTCCTGTTGCCGCGGTTGCTTTTGAATTCTCATTTATGGGTGGTTCAATGGCTTCGGTTGTAGGCGCACGTTTTGTTGATGCCGTAGACCAATGTTTAGAGCACAATATGCCATTAGTGTGTTTTTCTGCCTCAGGTGGTGCACGTATGCAAGAAGCACTTATGTCGCTTATGCAAATGGCTAAAACCAGCGCTGCGCTTGCTAAAATGAGCGAAAAAGGCCTGCCGTTTATATCAGTAATGACCGACCCAACCATGGGTGGTGTATCTGCATCATTAGCGATGTTAGGAGATATTAACGTAGCTGAGCCAAAAGCTTTAATTGGCTTTGCGGGTCCGCGCGTAATTGAGCAAACAGTGCGTGAAACCTTGCCAGAAGGTTTTCAGCGCAGTGAGTTCTTATTAGAGCACGGTGCAATTGATATGATTATTGACCGTCGTGAAATGCGCGACACATTAGCACGCGTACTTGCTAAATTTATGAACTTGCCTTCTACCGAACAAGAGCATAGAGTAGCGTAAATTTCAGCTTTACTGATTACACGCTATGACAAATACAATTCCTAGCCAATCATCAAGCCTTGATGATTGGCTTTGTTATTTAGAGAGTGTTCACCCTGCAAATATTGAAATGGGACTCGAACGCGTTGCTACTGTTGCAAATAACATTGGCTTATTAAACACTTCCAGCAAAATTATTCTTATTGGCGGCACAAACGGCAAAGGCACAACTGCACGCTGTTTAGAATCGCTATTACTTGCGCAAGGTTACAGCGTAGGTACGTATGCCTCTCCTCATTTAATTAGATACAACGAGCGTGTGCGCATAAATGGCCAAGAGCTCGATGATCAATACCATGTTGATGCCTTTAACACGCTAGAGCAAGGTCGCGCTAGCACGGCGCTTACGTATTTCGAATATGGCACCCTAGGTGCGCTGGCTATTTTTAAACGCTTTGAAGTTGATTATGTGCTGCTTGAGGTTGGTTTGGGCGGGCGCTTTGATGCCACCAATATTGTTACACCTTATGCAAGCGTGATCACCACCATAGATTTAGATCATAAAGAATACCTAGGCGATACACGAGAGTTAGTTGCTTATGATAAAGCAGGTATATTTCGTCAAAACACGCCGGCTATTATTGGTGATTTAAACATACCACATACAATGACCGATTACGGTGCTGAGATTAAAGCAGGCATGGTTATATCCGGTACTGATTTTATATTCAAAGAGCACGAAGCGCATTTTACATGGCAATATAAAAATTATAATTTGCTGTTAGATAAGCCAGCGATCCCTGCACAAAATGCAGCAACGGCCTTAACAACCTTAGCTGTGCTAAATCTATTGCCAAGTGATGAGGTAATTAAGCATTGTTTAGCTAACTTAGTTGTTGAGGGACGCTTTGAGCAGTTAAGCACTTCACCTTTAGTGTTTACCGATGTAGCTCACAATCCCGAATCTGCTCGTTATTTAGCACTAAAGCTTGCAAGCTATAAAGATAAAGGCTTTAAAATTCATGCATTAGTCGCTATGCTTGCTGATAAAGATAAAGCGGGTGTACTTAAAGAGGTAAGCCATGTAATTGATCACTGGTCTCTTACTAGCTTGCACATACCTCGAGGCGATAACGTTGAAAATATGGCCGTGGCGTTGCAAACTATACCTCATACAGGCACGCATGAACGCTATAATAGTGTGCACGAAGCACTTAATGTAATTATGCCTACACAGCAAAGTGATACGCTTTTAATTGTGTTTGGGTCATTTTTTACTGTTGCAGATGCTATAAACTACTTTAAAAAATAGAGAGAAAGTCGGTGAACTCAGGTTTTATAAATCGTTTAGTCGGAACCAGTATTGTGGTGATCGCAGCAATTGTGTTTATTCCTAATATACTCGATGGCGAAAAGGTCCACTACAAAGAGGGCTTTAAAGCCATCCCTGAACGCTCTGAGTTTAAAACTATCGACCTTCAAGAGTCTATAGATGAAAAAGTAGCGCAGGCTGAGCCTTTAAAACAAGAGCAAATTGAAGACATAGCTGCCGATGACGATGTGCTGACAAGCAAGCAAAGCCAATACGCAGCAGAGCCTGAAATAGTCGAAGCAAGCATAGAGCCTCAAACTGCGCCAGAGCCTGTAGCTAAAGCGCCAGAGCCGGTAAAAGCAAAACCTATTGCGCCACGTAAAAGTGAAGAAAACCTCACTGATATGGCCTATGTAATTCAGCTAGGTAGTTTTTCCCATGCGGCTAATGTTAAGGCCTTACAAGCTAAGCTTAAAGCGAAAGGCTTTAAAACGTTTACAAAACCAATTAAAACGCCAAACGGCACATTGACTAAAGTGTTTGTTGGGCCCTCGCTTGATAAGGGGGAGCTGACCAAAAAGTTACCCGAGCTTAAAGCGCTTACCAAGTTAAACGGTAAAGTCACTCAATACAGCGTCTCTAATTGATTTTAAAAGGCCTTACTATAGTAAGGCTTTTTTTGTTTTTAAGGGCTAAAAATAGCCGTTAAAGTGATAAGTTTTTGTATGTGCTAGTTGCTGGTTATCTCCCGCTTTAACTTGCATATTAACGAGGTTTGGGTATAGAATGCGCCCCAAAATAGCGACTAATTGGTTAATATGATCTGGGTTGATTACGCCATTCTTGGCATCATTGCACTGTCTACCATCATCGGTTTAATACGCGGCTTTGTTAAAGAAGCTATGTCATTAGCAGTATGGGCTTGCGCATTTATCATCTCTAGTTTGTTTTACCAATATTTAGCTTCCTTCCTAACAAGTATTTCTGAACCCCTTTTAAGAAATGCGGCGGCCATTGCCATACTCTTCTTTGCGACGCTACTGTTAGGCGGTTTACTAAACTACATTTTAGGTGAGCTTGTACAACGTACTGGTTTATCTGGCACCGATCGTGTCTTCGGCATTGTTTTTGGTGCGTTACGAGGCGTGTTGGTCGTGAGCGCGTTACTCTTCTTTCTTGATGCTTTTACTGGTGCACCAAACACGCACTGGTGGGGCAATTCTATTTTGATTCCAGAATTTGGCTTTGTTGTTGAATGGTTCTTTTCGTACCTAGAAAACAACTCGAGCTTTTTAAATTCAGTAAACCGTTAATCGGCGAGGATAAATTACATGTGTGGTATCGTTGGGATAGTCGGAACATCTCCTGTTAATCAGGCGATTTATGATGGCTTAACTGTTTTGCAGCACCGAGGTCAAGATGCCGCGGGCATCATTACCATTGAAAACAATACGTTTAGCTTACGCAAAGCAAATGGCCTAGTAAAGGATGTGTTTCACACCCGCCATATGAAACGACTACAAGGCACAATTGGTATTGGCCACGTACGTTACCCTACTGCAGGCTCGTCAAGTTCATCTGAAGCGCAGCCGTTTTATGTTAATTCACCATTTGGTATTGCGCTTGCGCACAATGGTAATTTAACCAATGCTGAAACTCTAAAGCAGCAACTGTTCTCAGAAGCGCGTCGTCACGTTAATACAACGTCTGACTCAGAAATACTACTTAATATCATGGCACATGAGCTAAGTAAGTCTGACAAATTACATTTAGACGCTGAAGACATCTTCACTGCAGTAACCGAAGTAAACAACAAAGTAACCGGTGGCTACGCCGCTATTGCGATGATTATTGGTCACGGTGTTTTAGCATTTCGTGACCCTAATGGTATCCGTCCTTTGGTATTTGGTAAGCGTGAAACCGCTAAAGGCACTGAGTACATGTTTGCCTCAGAAAGCGTAGCATTAAAGCCAGACGGCTTTGAATTTGTGCGTGACGTTGCACCAGGTGAAGCGATTTACGTAACTGAAGATGGCCAATTTCATTCACAAAGTTGTGCTGAAAAAGCCTCTTATGCGCCGTGTATTTTTGAGTTTGTTTATTTTGCTCGCCCTGATTCAACCATCGATCGTATGTCGGTTTACGCAACGCGTGTAAACATGGGTACTAAACTGGGTGAAAAAATTGCGCGTGAGTGGAGCGATAAAGACATTGATGTTGTTATCCCAATTCCTGAAACCTCATGCGATGTGGCGTTAGAAATTGCCCGCATGCTTGATTTACCTTACCGCCAAGGCTTTGTTAAAAACCGTTATATTGGTCGTACATTTATCATGCCTGGCCAAGAAATGCGTAAAAAGTCAGTGCGTCAAAAGCTAAATGCGATTGACCGTGAGTTTAAAGGTAAAAACGTTTTACTGGTTGATGATTCAATTGTACGCGGTACAACCTCGGCACAAATTGTAGAAATGGCCCGTGAAGCCGGAGCAAAAAATGTGTATTTTGCCTCAGCAGCACCAGAAATTCGTTTCCCTAATGTGTATGGTATTGATATGCCATCTGCCGCAGAGCTTATTGCGCATGGCCGCGAAGTTGAAGACATTAACCAAAGCATCAGTGCTGATGGCTTAATTTTTCAATCGCTAAACGATTTAATTGCCGCTGTAAGCCAAGAAAACCCAGAAATTACTAAATTTGAAACCTCTGTATTTGATGGGCAATACATTACCGGTGATATCGATCAAGATTACTTAAACCATATTGATCAATTGCGTAACGACTCGGCTAAAAGTAACCGCGAAAACGCCATGTCATCAGGCCTTGAAATACACAATCAAGATGCCAACGAAGCTGATTAATGTGTGATTAAACATAATCAGACATAAAAAAAAGGAGCTAATTAGCTCCTTTTTTGCGAAGGAAAGAAAGGGAACACTTCATATCAAACAACGTGGTTGATTAGGTAAACATTGGACTCACAATGCCGTTAGTCCAAAGTATTGCGGTTACAGCTAAAATTATTACCAATAAAATTAGCCCGCAGGTAACAACAGAGCTGGCATAAATAAAGCCGCGCTCTTGTGGAATATGCATTAGTATTGGCACGCCTGTATAAAGCAAGTACACCGAGTAGGCTAGGGCAATCATACCTACGCAAACAACAAACCACAGCTCAGGTAAAAAAGCGGCTAAGGCCGACATAAACACGGGTGTAGCAGTATAAGCGGCAAGTTCAAGCGTTTGTGTAAAGGTAGGTTTAGCACCAAATGTAACGGCCATCCAATGGGCTAAATAGGCCAGTGCAAACACACCGGCTATTAACGCACCATACATAGCCACGGCAATTAGCAGTGCGCTTTCATGTGTTAAAAATACTGGGTTGCCCGCACCAATACTCCAGCCTAAATACACCGATGAGTAATACCCCATAATCGATGGAAATAATGCAATAAGTAAAATATGCGACAGGCTATAAGTCAGGCTTTCGTGGCGGTTATCTATTGTTTGCCATTCTTCGAGTGGATGAGCATAAATGCCCCACAGGTGGTTCAGTATCATAGCGGTACTCCATAAAAGGAACGTATTACTGTTGGTTATAATTTAGTTTTAGTTAGTTTGTTTTTTATACAGCACCTATATTTATGGTTTAGTTCATATACAAAGTCAAGTTAACTGCTTATTAACATTTTAAAGAGGTTGTTTTAGCTCGTTTTATTCTTCGTTATTTTTCGTGTTAAAATGGCTTTTTATTATTTGAAGTAACGAGCAGCCCTGTGCCACATAGCGAACTTTTAGCCCCTATTAATAATTTTTTATTGTGTGAAACCCCAAATGAATGGGTTATTGAGGCAGTAAAAAAAGAAAATTTATCGATTATTTTAATCGATCACTTAATTTGTGAGTTAAAAGCAGCGCAAAGTGCAATGTTTTTAATTCGTAAGTACGCGGTAGATAAAGACAGCAGCGATGCATTACTTGAATGGCTAAAGCCCTTTGAAACACTTATTTATAAACGCGAAGGTAATTGGCGTGATTTAGCGGCTAAAAATAAACTTACAAAATCTATTATCCCAAAGTCTAACTCACCTTACGGGCAAGATTTAATAGATAAAATGGTGATGCTAATAAAAGAAGAATTACATCACTTTTATCAAGTGCTCGAAATAATGGACGAGTATGGAGTAGAGTACCGCAGTATTACACCGTGTCGTTACGCTAAAGGGATGCTACGTAACGTTAAAACGTTTGAGCCTAATGCATTAGTCGATAAACTAATTGTAGGTGCTTATATTGAGGCTCGCTCATGTGAGCGTTTTGCTGCACTTGCTCCACATGTTGATAAACGCTTAGGCGATTTTTATATTTCATTGCTTCGCTCTGAGGCGCGCCATTATCAAGATTACTTAACACTGGCACAAGAAATTGCTGATTTTGATATTACTGAGCGAGTCGACTTTTTTGGTAAAATTGAGGCTGATTTGATCACTAGCCCTGATGAAGACTTTAAATTTCACAGTGGCGCACCTGCACTAGTTACTAACTAAAGTGGTGCTATTTAGCTCTTTAAGCACACCGGCTAGTTAGGTGTGCTACTTCTTTCTATAAAGTCTATGAGCTCAAGCGCCGTGCTTTGAGAAAAGCCATGTTTTACTAATAGCTCTTTTGCGGTGCCATTGTATAAAATAGTAGAAAAGCCTTGTTCAAGCGCGTCTCTTTTTTGTTTTGCATCAGGGTCAGACTTTGGAAACATAACATGCAGTTGATGATGCTCTAAATCGGGCGAAATATATTCAACTTGTGGCGCGCCGGGTTCATTAAGCTTTTCGGTGTTTTTTAACCAGTATTCACCCACTTCTTTAGTGCCTGCTACTAAGTCTATTCGTCCTTTTTGAAGCATATATAAACTGTTAATTAACCCGCGAGTTGAGGTTACGGCCAGGGCATTACTTTCAGAAAAAACTTCACTTACTGCGTAGCCAACGCCTTTACAAATACTGTATGGCTGTAAAGAGTCCATACTGCCGTCATAGTTTATTTGTCTGTCTTTGAGCTTAAATAGTCCAACGTATACGTTAGCAAGTGGGCGCGAATAATAAAAAATATCAGTACGCGACTTTGTATAAAAAGCGCCTAAAATTGCATCTTTTTTATTTATTTTGGTAAGCTCCAGCGCTCTGTTCCAGCTGGTAAACTCTATGTCGTTATTAATATTTTGATTAGCTAAGGCCGCTTTAGTTAAGGCAGTAACCCAGCCGTTATCAATTAAGCGCTCACCAATATAGGGTGGGGAGTTTTCGGCGACGAGATGCCAATTTTCTGATGCATACCCTTTGGAAAAAATGCAACAAAGCACCAAACAATAAATAGCTTTATACATATATCCTTATCCTATTACCAAAAAGTACTTAAATAATAGTCAGGATTTGAAATTATGCGAAGGGCGTATTAATGAGTTTTTGACCTTGTGGAGTAACCACTAAATATGAGCCTTGAGTATACCAATCACCAAGCACAGTGCGTGTTAGTGTTTGCTTACCTACAGTGTAAGTGTGTACGTTAGGGCGGTGGGTGTGGCCGTGTATCATGTTGCTTACATTATACTTGGCAAACATCGTTAGTACGGCGTCATCTACTACGTCTAAAATTTCTATGGGTTTGTCGGCTTGGCTTAATTTGCTTTTTTCTCTGGCATTGCGAGCAATTTTTTTTCTGTACCATAGTGGCATTGCTAACATTAATTTAGGCCACCACCAACCGCGACTTTTTTTACGAAACTTTTGATACTCAATATCTTGAGTACACATTTCATCACCGTGCAAAATAACAGTGGGAGTGCCATATAAATCTATAACCGTTTGCTCGTTTAGCAATACCATACCTGCGCGTTTAGCGTATTGCTCACGCATAATAAAATCGCGATTACCGTGTATAAAGTACACTGGTGTACCGCCATCTTTAACGGCTTTTAAATGCTTTGCTACCTCACTAGCCAATTCTGTTACGTAGTCATCCCCAACCCATACTTCAAAAAAATCACCTAAAATATACAGTGCATCTACGGGCTTACCAATAATGTGCGTATTTATAAAGCGATAAAAGGCCTCGCTAATATCTGGGCGGTTTTCACTTAGGTGTAAGTCTGCAATAAAGTAGGTTTGAGAAGTCATAGAGGCATCTAGTTAGGTTAAATAAAAGCGGGCGCATACATAATGTACCATGCCCGCTTAATTACTCAGTGTATGAGTAAACGTTTAGCTTACAGTAACGTTTTCGATGATTACATTTTCAAGCGGTACGTCTTGGTGAAAACCAGCGCTGCCTGTTGCTACACCTTTAATTTTATTTACTACGTCCATGCCTTCAACTACTTCAGCAAATACACAGTAACCCCAGCCTTGCGAAGTTTCGCTGCTGTGGTTTAAAAAGTCGTTGTCGTTAACGTTAATAAAAAATTGGGCTGTTGCTGAATGTGGATCAGGCGTACGCGCCATTGCTAATGTACCTACTTTATTAGATAAGCCATTATTTGCTTCGTTTTGAATTGGGTCGTTAACGTCTTTTTGTTCCATACCAGGTACAAACCCACCGCCTTGCACCATAAAGCCGTCAATTACGCGGTGAAAAATAGTGCCGTTGTAAAAACCTGAGTTTGCGTACTCTAAAAAGTTTTTAACTGTGTTTGGAGCTTCTTGCTCAAACATTTTAATGGTGATGTCACCAAAATTAGTGTGTAGAACAACCATGTGGTTTCCTATATCTGGTTTAATTAGTCGCGCTATTTTATCTTAGTTAACTAAGATAAACAAAGTGCTTGTTCAATATATCCAAAGCTGCCCAAGGTATATACTTGTGCGTTTTACAGGGGGTTAATATCGAGGCGGTATTTTGCCGTTGTGGTATTTCCTTTCAATAAATAACCATGCACAGAGCAAGAGTTTGTTAAGCAATAAACAGGGTGGTTTAAAACTGATTTTTACAGTGTTATTAATTTTAACAACAGAACCTCTATTACACACAATCAAGACCTCGCCAAAATTGGTTTTGATTCCAACTTAAACACGCGCATTGAGGTGGTTTGGGTATAAAAAGCGCTAGAGCGGGGGCTTTTCAAGTGTTAACATAGCCAACTCAGCAAACAGTCAAGGACTAAAAGTAAATGGTACAAATATACAACACACTCACGCGACAAAAAGAGCAGTTTAAACCTATGGTCGAAGGCAAAATCGACATGTATGTGTGTGGTATCACCATTTATGATTTTTGTCATATCGGTCATGCGCGTACATTTGTCGGGTTTGATGTTATTGTCCGCTACCTTCGCCACCTTGGTTACGACTTAAAATACGTACGTAATATTACCGACGTAGATGACAAAATAATCAAACGCGCAAACGAAAATGGCGAGTCAATTAATGACCTAACTTTGCGTATGACCCAAGCCATGCACGAAGACTTTGATAGCCTAAACATGCTGCGCCCAGATATTGAACCTACGGTTACAAACCATATGGATGAAATTATCGAAATGGTTGAGCGCTTAATTGCAAAAGGCCATGCATACGTAGCAAACGACGGCGACGTGCTTTTTGATGTTTCTACGTTTGAGCAGTACGGCGCACTATCGCAGCAAGATTTAAGTATGCTCCAAGCAGGCTCTCGCGTAGAGGTTGCACAAGATAAAGACGATCCGCTTGATTTTGTATTGTGGAAAAAAGCAAAAGCAGGCGAACCTTCATGGTCATCTCCGTGGGGAGAAGGGCGTCCGGGTTGGCATATAGAATGTTCAGCAATGAGCTCAAAGCATTTAGGTGAGCATTTTGATATTCACGGTGGCGGCTCTGATTTACAGTTCCCGCATCATGAAAACGAAATTGCGCAATCATGCTGTGCAAACAATGGTAAGTATGTAAATACATGGATCCACACAGGCATGGTACAAGTAAATAAAGAAAAAATGTCTAAATCATTAGACAACTTTTTTACTGTGCGTGAGGTATTAAAAACATATGACGCTGAATCAGTTCGTTACTTTTTAATATCAGGGCATTACCGTAGCCAGCTAAATTACTCGCAAGAGAATTTAGATCAAGCACGTTCATCGCTTGAACGTATTTACACAGCACTTCGTGGTGTTGAGCCAATAACGTGCGATATTGAAAACAATGAGTACGTGGCTAAATTTAGAAAAGCCATGAATGATGATTTTAATACACCAGAGGCGTTACCGGTTTTATTTGAGCTGGCTAAAGAGCTAAACCGCGTTAAAGACACCGATACACAGCAAGCAGGGCAATTAGCATTTGTGCTACGCGGCATAGGCGAAGTACTTGGTGTTGCCCAGCAAGCACCTGAATCGTTTTTGCAAGGCGGGCAAGATGATGATGAAGTAGCCACTATCGAAGCGTTGATTGTAAAACGTAATGAAGCGCGCGCAAACAAAGATTGGGCCGCTGCTGATGAAGCACGTGATGCACTTAATGCACTCGGTGTTGTGCTTGAAGACTCAGCAGGTAAAACAACGTGGCGTAAAGCGTAAAGCGTAAATGCGCTAAAGTAGCTTTTAAACTAAAAAGGGTTGCCAGTTGGCAACCCTTTTTTAATGCCAAGGCATTAAATTAACTGTGGTATTTTTCACATGCTTCGAGGGTATTTTCAATTAAACTTGCTACAGTCATTGGGCCAACGCCACCCGGTACAGGGGTAATAAAATCAGCTTTTTGCTCTGCAACACTGTACTGAACATCGCCCACTAACTTGCCTGTATCTAAACGGTTAATACCTACATCAATCACAATTGCACCTTCTTTTACCCACTCACCAGGTATAAATTCAGGTTTACCTACGGCCACGACTAATAAGTCTGCGCGGCGCACATGGGTTTCTAAGTCTTGTGTAAATTTGTGACATACCGTTGTAGTACAACCGGCAAGTAATAACTCAAGCGACATAGGGCGGCCAACAATATTAGAGGCACCAACAACTACCGCATGCATCCCTTTGTAACGCACGCCCGTTGAATCTAATAAGGTAATAATCCCTTTGGGTGTACATGGGCGCAGCGCCGGCATACGTTGCGCTAAGCGGCCAATATTGTAAGGGTGAAAACCGTCTACATCTTTATGTGGTGTAATACGTTCTAAAATCTTTTCAGCATCTAGGCCTTCAGGTAGCGGTAGTTGCACCAAAATACCATCTACTTCGCCATCGTTATTTAGCTCATCAATTAATGCTAGTAGTTCTTCTTCGCTGGTTTGAGCAGGTAAATCAAATGACTTTGAAATAAATCCTACTTCTTCACACGCTTTACGCTTAGAGCCAACGTAAACTTGGCTTGCAGGGTCAAGCCCTACCAGTACTACTGCTAAACCGGGTGCACGTAAACCGTTTGCAACGCGTTCGCTTACGCGCTCAGCCACTGCACTACGTACTTGCTTTGCGATTGCCTTACCATCAATGATGTTTGCCGTCATGGGGGACCTTTAATTGGGGTTAAATAAACTTCGATACTTATATTTTAAAAGCATCTGCATATAAAGAGGGGTGTATGCAAAAAATTAATTTTATTAATGCTTTTTTAATATGCAGGCTATTTTCGCAGAAAAGGCCCGAAGCGCCAAGTTGCTTTTAGGTTATAAACCGGTGTTTTCAAAAAAAGCGTCTAAATTTCAGCTTAGTTTTGCAATATTTAACCATTATGAACTAAAAATGACCGATTGATTTATTTTATGCAAAAAACGTTTGACCTCTCCCAGGCAAATCACTATTATGCACCCCGTTGTCAACGAGGTCACTCGCAGGCAATCGTAAGCATCGGCGATTAGCGCAGTTTGGTAGCGCACTTGGTTTGGGTCCAAGGGGTCGCAGGTTCAAATCCTGCATCGCCGACCACTTCTTTTATTTTTATAATAGAATAGCTTACAGGCAAACTATGAAGTTTTCGATGCGCCCGTAGCTCAGCTGGATAGAGCAACGCCCTTCTAAGGCGTTGGTCGAAGGTTCGAATCCTTCCGGGTGCGCCATTTGAAAACAAAGTAAATACCGTGGTGATTGTAGCTCAGTTGGTAGAGCCCCGGATTGTGATTCCGGTTGTCGTGGGTTCGAGCCCCATCAGTCACCCCAATTTACTTCGAGTATCGGCGATTAGCGCAGTTTGGTAGCGCACTTGGTTTGGGTCCAAGGGGTCGCAGGTTCAAATCCTGCATCGCCGACCACTTTCTCATAAGTGGTCTTAAATTCAACATTTAAGTATTCAACACTATTATCGGCGATTAGCGCAGTTTGGTAGCGCACTTGGTTTGGGTCCAAGGGGTCGCAGGTTCAAATCCTGCATCGCCGACCACTTTCTTAACCTTAAAGAAAGTAAACGAGTAATCACTCAACAATAACTTCTATTTACTTCCTACTAAAATATCGCTTTAACGAACCAGTTAGTCTGTTTTTTACGCAGTTGGTCTCGATCGTAGCTAAACTAGTCCAAATAATTGCCCCCTACACTCGACTATCATAATTATTAGGTTATAATGCCGCGTCTATTGTTTAACATAGTGCCCGAAGGGCAGAGCAGCAATGGGATCTCATGGTAGTGACGGATGCTTTTTAGTGAAAAATCGCTTTAAAATTTATCAAGACTCATGAAGATTACTTTGTTTGTAAGGAAGGCGAACAGTCGCCAAAATTGAATATTGAGGTAAATCATGCAAGTTTCTGTTGAGACGACTCAAGGCCTTGAGCGCCGTCTGACCATCACCGTTCCTGCAGAGAACGTTGAGACCGAAGTAAAAAAACGCTTACAACAACTGTCAAAAACGCAGCGTATCGATGGCTTCCGTGCTGGTAAAGTACCAGTTTCAGTAATTAACAAGCGTTTTGGACCTGCGGTTCGTCAAGAAGTAGCTGGCGAAGTAATGCAGCGTAACTACATTGAAGCAATTGTTGCTGAAAAAATTAACCCTGCTGGCGCACCATCATTTGCACCTAAATCACTTGAAGCAGGTAAAGATTTAGAGTTTACAGCAACGTTTGAAGTATACCCTGAAGTTGAAGTTCAAGGTTTAGACAAAATTGCAGTAGAAAAACCAGCAGTAACAGTAACTGACGAAGACTTAGCAAACATGCTAGAAACACTTCGTAAGCAACACGCTTCTTGGGCTGATGTTGACGCAGCTGCTGGCGAAAACGACCGTGTAACAGTTGATTTCGTAGGTACTATCGACGGTGAAGAGTTTGAAGGCGGCAAAGCTGAAGACTTCCCACTTGAGCTTGGCCAAGGTCGTATGATCCCAGGTTTTGAAGACAACATCGTTGGTAAAAAAGCAGGCGAAGAAGTAGTTGCTGATGTAACTTTCCCTGAAGATTACCACGCTGAAAACCTGAAAGGTAAAGCGGCTCAATTCACTATCACAGTGAAAAAAGTTGAAGCACAAGAGCTACCTGAATTAAGCGAAGAGTTTGCAACTAAGTTCGGTGTTACCGAAGGCGGCGTAGACGCGCTTAAAGAAGAAGTTAAAAAGAACATGACACGTGAGCTAGACCAAGCGGTTAAAGCTAACGTGAAAGACCAAGCGATTAAAGGTCTTTTAGAAAACAACGAAATCGAAGTGCCTAAAGCACTTATTGATCAAGAAGTTGACGCATTACGTCAGCAAGCAGCTCAACGTTTTGGTGGCGACGCTAAAAACATGCCTGAGCTTCCAGCTGAATTGTTCCACGAGCAAGCTGTAACTCGCGTTAAAACTGGCCTATTACTAGGTGAAGTGATCAAAGCAAACGATATCAAAGTTGATGATGAAAAAGTTGAAGCATTAATTGCTACGGTTGCATCTGCTTACGAAGATCCAACTGAAGTAGTAGAATACTACAAAGCAAATGATCAACTTATGCAGCAAATGCGTAATGTTGCAATGGAAGAGCAAGCTGTTGAAGCTATTTTAGCTAAAGCAAACGTGTCTGACGTTGAAAAAGCATTTGATGACATCATGAATCCTCAGCAAGGTGCTTAATAAGTCATTGACTTAAGCGCTCGCTAACGATTAAATGGCTCGTGTTACTCTGTTTATGCAGTGTGCCCGGGCCATTTTAGTTTGTGCCCCATAATTTGCGAAAAATGATAACTATGCTTCCTTTAGTAAGAAAAAGCATAAGCGCATAAGGAATTAAAAAAGTATGAACACTGGTATGACAGATCCCCTAAATGCATTAGTCCCTATGGTTGTTGAACAAACAGCTAAAGGTGAGCGCTCGTATGACATTTATTCGCGTCTATTAAAAGAGCGAATTATCTTTTTAACGGGCCAAGTTGAAGACAACATGGCAAATCTAATTTTAGCGCAAATGCTATTTTTAGAATCAGAGAACCCTGAAAAAGATATCTTTTTATATATTAATTCACCAGGTGGTTCGGTAACCGCTGGTATGGCAATTTACGATACAATGAACTTCATCAAACCAGATGTAAGTACTATTTGTGTTGGCCAAGCGGCAAGCATGGGCGCATTTTTGCTTACTGCTGGCGCTAAAGGTAAGCGTTTTTGTTTACCAAACTCACGTGTAATGATTCACCAACCGTTAGGTGGTTTCCAAGGTCAAGCATCTGACTTTGAAATACACGCTAAAGAAATCCTGTCTATTAAAGACAAACTTAACCGCTTAATGGCAGAGCATACAGGCCAGCCATTAGATGTTATTTCACGCGATACTGACCGTGATAACTTTATGAGTGCATCACAAGCTGTAGATTACGGCCTGGTTGACTCAGTGTTTACAAATCGCGAAAGCAAGTAAGCGTGTAGGCAAGCAAATAATTGCTTGCCACTTTGAGTTACTATGCGAAAACCAGTAAATTTTGGTATAGTTAAAAGCGAATTTGAAATAGTTGCCAACCTTATTTGGCAGCCAACGTATAAAAGAGGTAGCTGAATGTCTGACACTCCTACAGACGGCGACAAAAGTAATAAATTGTTATACTGCTCTTTTTGTGGCAAAAGCCAACACGAAGTGCGTAAATTAATTGCAGGTCCTTCAGTATACATTTGTGATGAATGTGTAGAGCTGTGTAACGATATTATCAGGGAAGAAATCAAAGACATTGCTCCTAAGCATAATTCGTCTGATAAACTACCTGTGCCAAAAGAAATTCGTAATCACTTAGATGACTACGTAATTGGTCAAGACCATGCTAAAAAAGTATTGTCTGTAGCGGTATACAATCACTACAAGCGCCTACGCAACCAATCTACAAAGCAAGAAGTAGAACTAGGTAAAAGTAACATTTTGCTTATTGGCCCTACAGGTAGTGGTAAAACATTACTGGCAGAAACACTTGCGCGTTTACTTGATGTACCGTTTACTATGGCAGATGCAACTACACTAACCGAAGCCGGTTATGTAGGTGAAGATGTAGAAAACATCATTCAAAAACTGCTACAAAAATGTGACTACGACGTAGAAAAAGCGCAACGTGGTATTGTTTACATTGATGAAATTGACAAAATTTCGCGTAAATCAGATAACCCATCTATTACACGTGACGTGTCGGGTGAGGGCGTACAACAAGCGCTGCTTAAACTAATTGAAGGCACGGTTGCATCAGTACCACCACAAGGTGGTCGTAAGCACCCGCAGCAAGAGTTTTTACAGGTTGATACCTCTAAGATTTTATTTATCTGTGGTGGTGCATTTGCAGGCCTAGATAAAGTAATCGAACAGCGCAGCCATAAAAATACCGGAATTGGCTTTGGTGTTAACGTTAAAGAGTCAGCGTCGAGCCGCTCTTTAAGCGAAACATTTAAAGACGTAGAGCCAGAAGATTTAGTTAAGTACGGCTTAATTCCTGAGTTTATTGGTCGTTTACCTGTTGTTGCTACATTAACTGAGCTTGATGAAGCGGCACTTGTACAAATATTAAGTGAACCTAAAAACGCCATTACTAAACAGTTCTCTGTATTGTTTGGTATGGAAGACGTTGAATTAGAGTTCCGTGATGATGCACTAAGCGCTATTGCTCACAAAGCAATGGAGCGTAAAACAGGTGCTCGCGGACTTCGCTCAATTGTTGAAGGCGTACTGCTTGATACTATGTATGAGCTGCCATCAATGGATGATGTAAGCAAAGTGGTTATAGATGAAACCGTGATTAAAGGTGAATCTGACCCAATCTTGATTTATGAAAACAATAATCAAGATAAAGCTGCATCAGAGTAGTTTTTAAGCTATTTGTATAAAAAAGGAGCCTTAGGCTCCTTTTTTTATAATTAATTTGAACGAGTTGGGGAAAATTGTTGAACTTTAATTAGATTATCCCCATATACTTGAGTAATCTTTTAAATAAATGAAGTGCGAAGAGAAACTATAATGACGCTTGAGAGAACCGATCGAGTCGAAATCCCAGTGTTAGCACTGCGCGATGTTGTGGTATATCCGCACATGGTGATCCCGCTTTTTGTAGGCCGTGAAAAATCAATAAAATGCCTCGAAGCGGCAATGGATAAAGACAAACAAATTTTCTTGGTTGCACAAAAAGATGCAACTGTAGACGAACCTGAGCAAGACGATATTTACCGTATCGGTACTATTGCTACTGTACTTCAGTTATTAAAGTTACCAGACGGTACAGTTAAAGTTTTAGTTGAAGGTACGCAGCGCGCACAAATTGAAGAATTTGTAGATAACGATGAGTTTTTTGTAGCGAATGCTCAGTTCATCGAATCTGATTCAGTGGATGAGCAAGAACAAGATATTTTCATCCGCAGCGCTGTTAGCCAGTTTGAAGGCTATGTAAAACTTAATAAAAAAATTCCACCAGAGGTATTAACCTCTGTTTCAGGTATTGATGAGCCAGCACGCCTTGCCGATACAATGGCAGCGCATATGCCATTAAAAGTGCCTGAAAAACAAAAAGTGTTAGAGATTTCAAGCGTTACAGAGCGCTTAGAATACCTAATGGCACTGATGGAAGGTGAAATAGACTTATTACAAGTTGAGAAAAAAATTCGTACCCGCGTGAAAAAGCAGATGGAAAAGTCTCAGCGCGAGTACTACCTCAACGAGCAAATGAAAGCCATTCAAAAAGAACTTGGTGAGCTTGATGATGTACCTGACGAATTTGAAGCGCTTAAAAAGCGTATTGAAGAATCAGGTATGCCAGAAGAAGCGAAAGAAAAAGCATCAGCTGAGCTTAATAAGCTTAAAATGATGTCGCCAATGTCTGCAGAGGCCACTGTAGTGCGTTCATACATTGATACGTTAATTAACGTACCATGGAAAAAACGCTCTAAAGTGAAAAAAGACTTAGCAGGCGCGCAAAAAATTCTTGATAGCGATCACCACGGCTTAGATAAAGTTAAAGAACGCATAATTGAATACCTCGCGGTGCAACAACGTACCAATAAGCTTAAAGGGCCTATTTTATGTTTAGTAGGACCACCGGGTGTAGGTAAAACGTCATTAGGGCAGTCTATTGCACGCTCTACGGGTCGTAAATATGTTCGTATGGCATTAGGTGGCGTACGCGACGAAGCTGAAATTCGTGGTCATCGTCGTACTTACATTGGCTCTATGCCAGGTAAGCTGATTCAAAACATGACAAAAGTGGGCGTTAAAAACCCATTATTCTTGTTAGATGAAATCGACAAAATGTCATCAGATATGCGCGGCGACCCAGCTTCAGCACTATTAGAGGTGCTCGATCCGGAGCAAAACAGCCACTTTGCTGATCACTACTTAGAAGTTGATTACGATTTATCGGATGTAATGTTTGTAGCAACATCAAACAGCTTTAATATCCCTGGTCCATTATTGGACAGAATGGAAGTTATTCGCTTATCGGGTTACACCGAAGATGAAAAGCTAAACATTGCAAAAGAGCACTTAATTACTAAGCAAGTTAAACGCAATGGTTTAAAACCTTCTGAGCTAGTAATAGAAGACAGTGCAATTATTGGCATTATTCGTTACTACACGCGTGAAGCGGGCGTACGTAATTTAGAGCGCGAAGTATCTAAACTATGTCGTAAAGCCGTTAAAAATATCTTACTTGATAAAGAGACTAAAACAGTCACTATCAATCAAGATAACCTAGAAGAGTTTTTAGGTGTACAGCGCTACGACTACGGTAAAGCTGAAGACGGCGACCGCATTGGTCAGGTAACAGGCTTAGCGTGGACCGAAGTAGGCGGCGATTTACTGACCATTGAATGTGCGGCTGTGCCAGGTAAAGGCAAACTAAGCTACACAGGCTCACTGGGCGATGTAATGCAAGAGTCGATACAAGCGGCCATGACGGTGGTTCGTAATCGTGCTGATACGTTCCGTATTAATAACGATTTTTACGAAAAACGCGATATTCATGTGCATGTACCAGAGGGTGCGACCCCTAAAGATGGCCCAAGTGCCGGTGCAGCAATGGTAACGGGTTTAGTATCGAGCTTAACAGGTAACCCCGTTAAAGCCGATGTAGCAATGACAGGTGAAATAACACTGCGCGGTGAAGTACTGCCTATTGGTGGTTTAAAAGAGAAACTACTTGCTGCACACCGTGGTGGAATTAAAACAGTCATCATTCCAAAAATTAACGAACGTGACTTAAAAGAGATCCCAGATAACGTACTGGCAGGCTTAGATGTTCACCCAGTTACATGGATTGATGAAGTATTAAAGTTAGCTTTAGTGCATCCTGTTGAGAGTTTTTCAGTCGAAACACCGAAAAACCAATAAAAAACCCAAAAAAAGTGCTTTAAAGGGCTTTTCAAATCTAATCGGTATGATAAGTTAAGCACTGGTTTTCGAGCCTAGCCCTTATGGGGCCTAGGCTTAAGAAAAATATAATCATGTGAGCATTAAAAGTTTGCTCTAAAATTTTCAAAAAAGTGATGTTAGTTTAAAAAACAATCGCTCTTGATAATAACAATGAAAGAGGATGATATTGTGAATAAATCTCAATTAATCGATCAAATCGCAGCTGACGCTGACATTTCTAAAGCGGCTGCAGGTCGTGCACTAGATTCATTCATCGAGTCTGTATCTGGAGCGCTTAAAGATGGCGATTCAGTTGCACTTGTAGGTTTTGGTACTTTCTCAGTACGCGAGCGTGCTGCTCGTTCAGGCCGTAACCCACAAACTGGTGAAACTATCCAAATCGCTGCGGCAAATATTCCTTCTTTCAAAGCCGGTAAAGCGCTGAAAGACGCAGTAAACTAATCACTGTTTAAATACAGATTAGTTATGGCGAGTGTATATAAACTTAATTATCCTAATCGATGAATTAAGTAACTTCACCGCCAGTTACTTCAAGTGAAAAAGCGTATCTGGTAAGATACGCTTTTTTTACATATGACAAGGTAAAATACCTTGATCAATAAGAGATAAACAAATGCTTGAGAAAATCAGAGAGGGCTCACAGGGTCCTGTAGCCAAAATAATTTTAGGCGCGGTGATTTTATCTTTTGCCTTAGCAGGGATCGGTAGTTACTTAGGTCAAACCCCAGAACAACCCGTTGCTGAAGTAAATGGAATTAAAATTAGCCAAACCGAATTTAATCGTGCTTATCAAAACGAACGTAGCCGTTTAGAGCAACAATTTGGCGAATACTTTGCACAAATCAGTGCAGATCCAAATTACATGGCGCAAATTCGTCAAGGTGTAATTGACCGCTTAGTACAACAAGAATTGCAATCACAATTAGCGGCAGATTTAGGCCTTCGCGTAAGCGACGACAGCGTACGTAAAACAATTTTAGAACTACCGTACTTTCAAATTGGTGAAAAATTTAATAACGACCGTTACCTACAAGTAATTCGTCAAATGAACTTTCAACCAGATGCTTTTCGTGAGTACTTACGTAAAGACATGACACGCAGCCAATTAGTGTCTGCGGTTGCTGGTACTGAGTTTGCACTTGAAAACGAGCTTAAACGCGCTGCAGCCCTGCAGCAGCAAACGCGTAGCATAGACTACCTTGTGTTAAGCAAAGAAGCGTTACAAGCAAACGTAGACGTATCTGAGCAAGAAATTGCTGATTACTACGAGCTAAACGCATCACAATTTTTATCGCCAGAGCTTGTATCGGTTGATTACATTGAGCTTAAAGCACAAGATATCACCGTAGAGTCGGTAACAGAAGACGACGTAAAAGCGTATTATGAGCAAAATAAAGCACAATACATCGAGCCTGAAAAACGCCGTGTATCGCACATTTTAATTGATAACAGCGAAGATGATGATGCCGCGCTTGAAAAAGCCAACGCATTACATGAGCAGTTAGAGCAAGGTGCTGATTTTGCACAGCTTGCAGAGTCATCATCTGATGATGTTGTGAGTGGCGAAATGGGCGGCGACCTAGAGTGGATTGAGCGCGATGTAATGGACCCAGCTTTTGAAGATGCTGCATTTGCGCTTCAAAGCAAAGGTGATATTTCAGAAGTTGTAGCATCAGAGTTTGGTTATCACATCATTAAACTTACTGACTTACAGCCAGAGCAAGTGAAAGCGTATGACGACGTAAAAGCCGACTTACGTGCAGAGCTTGAGCAAACTGAAAAAGTAGATGCGTTTTACGAAAAGCAAACAGAAATGGGTGCCTTAGCATTTGAGATTTCTGACCGTTTAGAGGATGCTGCAGAAGTGGCAGACGTTGAAGTTAAAACCACGCCACTTGTTGCACGTAATGCATTGCCAGAGCCACTTAATACACCTGCGGTAATTTCACAGTTGTTCTCAGTAGAATTACTTGAAGATAAAGTAAACTCAGAAGTGATTGAGCTAGGTGATGAGCACGTTATTGTAGTACGTGTAAATAAATACGAGCCATCTGCAACTAAACCACTTGCGCAAGTGAGTGAGCAAATCAAAACACGTTTAGTTAATGAAAAAGCATCAACACTTGCTAAAGAAAAAGCACGTGAGTTATTTGCACAAGTTCAAGCAGGTAAAACGCTAAGCGATGTGGCCAGTGAGCAAAACCTAACGGTACGTGAAGAAGCGAGTTTAACGCGTCAAAGCTACACGGTTTCGCCTGCTATTGTAACGCAAGCGTTTAAAATGCCTCGTCCTAATGATGCACCAAGCACAGACGTGGTTGATTTAAACAACGGTGATGCGGCAATTGTTGCACTTAAATCGGTAAGCGATGCGCAAGTAACCGCAAATATCGACCCGCAAGTACAGCAAAACATTACTATGGCGCAAGCTAACAAAAACTATTTAGCGTTTATTGAGTCTTTAAAGGCTAAAGCTGAGCTAAATCTACCTGTGGTAGAGCAAGCAGCAGAATAATCGCGACACATTAAAAAAGGCGCGTTACTTTATAAGTAACGCGCCTTTTTTATAACTTCAATGTGCTTAGTAAAATGATTAGGCAGTATTGCTTATAAATATAAGCTTAGAATTAACAGCAAATTAAGCGCTGTGTTACTTTTGATTGCGGATTTTGAAACACCTCTTCGGTACGCCCATATTCTACTACCTCACCTTTTTCAAGCACTACTAGCTGATCGCTGATATGGCGCACTAAACTTAAATGGTGCGTAATGAGTACATAAGTTAGACCGGTTTCTTTTTGCAGCTTAAGTAATAAGTTAACTGTTTGCGCACGAACGGAGGGATCTAAAGCCGACAGCGCTTCATCAAGCACCACCACTTTAGGGTCTAAAATGAGCGCCCGCGCCAACGCTACACGCTGCAATTGGCCTACACTAAACATGTGAGGGTAATAATGTTGATGATCGATTAGCAGTCCCACTTTAGAAAGCGTGGCATCTATTTTTTCTTGGCGAGCGAGTTGGTCTGAATCGGTATTATACTGCAAGCAATCATCTAGCATATCACCTATGGTGAGACCCGGGTTGAGCGAGGCAGCGGAGTCTTGGAATATCATGCGGATATGTCGACATTGATCATCGCGCACGCCGTCATCTTCAATAATGTTACTTTCTAATAAAATTTGCCCACTGTCGGCGCTATCTGCCCCTGCGAGTAATTTAGCGAGTGTACTTTTACCCGCACCGGTTTCACCGATTACTGCGATTGTTTCGCCTTTGCCCACACAAAAAGAGATATTTTTTAGTACCTCAAATTTTTTGCGGCTAAATAAACCGGCACGTATGTTAAAGGTTTTACAAAGCGCTTGTACTTTTAATACCGGTTGCATTACTTCATCTCCTTAATAAGCGGAAAATGACACGCATAGCTGTGCCCATGGTGCTTAGTAAGTGCAGGGGTAATTACACATTCTTTTTGTGCTTGAGGGCAGCGTGGGCCTAATCGGCAACCTATAGGTAAATGTTGCAAAGTAGGGATAGTGCCTTTAAGTGCATAAAAGGGTTCTTTGTGTGCTAAGCCTTGCTCATAATTGGGTAAGCTTTTTAATAACGCTTGCGTGTAAGGATGGCGAGGCTGGCGGAAAATACGTTGCGTAGGGCCGGCTTCAACCATTTGCCCACAATATAAAACATGAATACCGTGCGACCAGTCGGCTATTTCTTCAAGCTCATGAGAAATCATCAAAATAGACATATTTTTTAATTGATTTAAGCTTTTTAGCAACCTAAATACCTGTGCACGAGTGGTGCTTTCAAGCGCTGTAGTCGGCTCATCAGCAATTAGTAGCTTAGGAGTGCGCGCTATGGCCATGGCAATCATGACCTTTTGGCACACGCCTTCTGATAGCTCGTGCGGGTAACTATCAAGCACAGCGTCGTGGTTTTTAATACCCACTTTATGGATAAGTGCTTTTACGCGGTCTTTACGTTCTCTATTGCGCTTTAAAAAAAAGCCTTTAGTGGATGTTTCAGGCAGTGTTTCGGCTATTTGGTCAAATATTTTAGCGGTCGGGTCAAGGCAGCGGCTAGGGTCTTGGTAAATCATCGCAATGTCTTGGCTGACTGTTTTTCTGCGTTGCTCTGGGGTTAAGCGCATTAAATCAACACCGCGCCAATGCATTCTATCGGCTGTTATATGCCAGCGTTCGTTAAGTACCCCAACAATGGCTTTGGCTATTAAGCTTTTACCAGAGCCCGACTCACCCACCAAGCCATGTACTTCACCTTCTTTTAGGCTAAAGCTGACTCTATCTACAGCGCGAATCACCGTTTCAGAGGTACGCAGCTCTATGGTTAAATTTCTAACGTCGAGTAATTGCATTTAATCAGCCTTACGTGCTTTAAGCACTTTTCGTAGGCCATCACCTACTAAATTGGTAGACAAAACCGCTAAAAATAATAATACACCCGGTAGCGCAACGGTCCAAGGTGCTAAATATATAAGGCCTAAATTCTCAGCCAGTATGGCGCCCCATTCGGTTGTAGGGGGCTGCGCACCAAGTTTTAAAAAGCCTAAGGCAGCAATATCTAAAATAGCAGTAGAAAGCGCGGTGGTAAAAATAACTACAATGTGCTCATAAATATTAGGAAAAATACCCCGCGACAAAATATGCCAGTTAGAGGCACCATCAAGCCTAAAAGCGGTAATGTAGTCTTTGCTTAGCTCATCAACAATTAAATTACGAATAGAGTGAATAAATTGCGGTAATAACGCCAGTATAATGGCCCACACTGTATTCATTAAGCCCGGCCCAAGCACTGCAATAATAATAATCGCCAATAGCAAAGACGGAATAGAGAGCGTGATATCAAGCAAGTGATTTAAAAAGCTTGAGCGCAGGCCGCGGCTAATGCCGGCAAAAGTCCCAACAAGCACACCAATAATGGTGGTAATAAAGGCAGCCACCACCGATAAGCCAAACGTGTAAGTTGCGCCATTCATTAAGCGCGAGAGTACATCGCGTCCTAAATCATCAGTGCCTAAAATAAAGCGCACATCGCCCATTTCTCGCCATGACGGCGGTATAAGTAAAGCATCGCTATGTTGCTGGTTAACCCCATACGGCGCTAAAAAGGGCGCACTGGCGGCCAATAACGCAAACGCCATAAAAATCCATAACCCCACCAAGGCGGGGTGATTGTTTTTAAATTTGCGCCAAAAACGCGCCAGCGGCGATTTATTCGACTCTTCAGAAAATAATTTAAACTTTACCATGTGCCTGATTCCGCGAAATTGGGTCGAACAGAGTATATGTAAGCTCGGCAACAATAGTGGCAATAATAACAAACATAGACACCGCCATTAAACCGCCTTGAATAGCAGGGTAGTCTCGTTGGTAAATACTATCGATTAGCCAACGGCCAATACCAGGCCAAGAAAAAATAACTTCGGTTATCATTGCAAGCGTAATAAGCGTACTAAATTGCAGCCCTATTTGTTTTATTACCGGCAATAGCGCATTGCGCAGCGCATGATGCATGATTAATTGGCGGCGATTAAGGCCTTTTGCCCTGGCTGTTTTTATAAAGCTTTGATCCATTACTTTAAGCATAGAGTCGCGGGTAAAGCGCACTAAAACAGTGGTAGGAAACATGGCCAGTACTATGGTTGGCAGTGTTAAGTGATGCAGTGCATCTATAAATGCTTCACCTTTGTAGGGGAAGCCTGCGAGCATAATATCGATTAATATAAACCCGGTATTAGGCGGTATTTCAAATAGTAACCCCATTCTACCCGACATAGGAAACCAGCCCAGTTTGAGCGAAAAAATCATAATAAGTAACAGCGCTAACCAAAAAACCGGAATAGAGTAACCAATCATGGTGGTAGAGCTAATTAATTTATCTGGCCAACGGCGTGTGTATGCTGAGGCCAAAATGCCCGCTGGTACACCTACCACAACCGATACAATAAGCGCATAAACACACAGCTCTAAAGTTGCTGGGATTAAATCTAAAATGTGCTGAAAAACGTTATCCCCCGAGGCAAACGACACACCCCAGTCACCTTGAAATATACGCCCTAAAAACGCTAAATACTGCATAACGTAGTTGCTGTCATACATGTATTTATCTTCAAGCTCACTGTGCTGAGAAAAATTACCACTAGGAATACCACTTAGGTTGCTAAGCGGATCTCCTGGGAACAAGTAGCTAAGCGAAAAGGTAAATATGCTTAGCATTAAAATCATGAATAAAAACAAGCCAAGGCGGCGTAATATATAATCTAGTATCATTATTTTTTCCTCGCATTTGCGAGTGAAATCGCCCCAAATGGGCCAAGGGTTATCCCTTCTACATCGGCACTATTTGCTTGAAAACGCATACCATGAGCAATAGGCACTAACGGAAGCTGATCTACAATGAGCGCTTGAACCTGATCGTAATACTGTTTGCGTAAGCTTAAATCGGTGGTGTCGAGCGCTTGGGTAAGCAATAAGTCAAACTGCGGGTTACACCAATTGGCTGGGTTTTTACCGCTAAAAGTGGCAGTGCAGCTTAGCAATGGGCTAAAAAAGTTATCTGGATCGGGTGTATCGGCAGCCCAGCCGAGTAATACGCTATCGTGGCGGTGCTCACCTATACGCTGAATAAAAGTATTCCACTCGTACTCAACAATACTCACGTTAACACCTATTTTTCGTAAATCGCTTTGCATCAGCTCAGCCATTTTACGGGCATTAGGATTGTATATTCGACTCACCGGCATTGCCCAAATGGTCATATCAAAGCCATTCGGTAACCCCGCTTCTATGAGTAGTTTTTTAGCTAGCTCTGGGTCAAACATAGGCATGTTTTCTTGTGGTTCAAAGCCCCACGAGGTCGGCGGTAAAATAGATTGCGCGCGTATGCCATTACCGTAATAAACGGCTTGCATTATTTTGTCTATATCAATTGCATGCGCAAGGGCTCTGCGCACTCTAATGTCATCAAAAGGGGCGCGCTCAGTATTAAAGGCCCAATAACCAATATTTAAATTGGTTTCTTTTTCAACGTTTATATCGTCTCGTTGCGCTAAAATACTCAGTTGTGCACTACTTGGGTGCGCGGTTACATCGCACTCTTTAGTGAGCATTTTTGCTATGCGCGTAGTGCCGTTTGTCGTAATGTCGTAAACCAGCTGTTCAAGGGCAACATCGTGCTTCCAATAAAGGGGGTTGCGGTAAAAGCGCACTAAGTGATCGCGTCGGTACTCTTTGTATATGTAGGGGCCTGTGCCAATAGGGTACTGATCGAATAAATTAGTTTGATCTCGCGCTTTTAATTGCATTGCGTATTCTTGCGACAGCACCACGGCAAAGTCGGTGGCCATGTTCGTTAAAAAACTGCTTTCTGGGTGAAATAGCTCAAAGCGCACTTGATAGTCAGACACGCGTACAATTTTACGAATAAGCTGATCGAGCCCCACACTTTGAAAATACGGGTAGTTTGCATCGCCTACAAAATGGTACGGGTTGTACACGTCAAATAATCGGCTAAAGGTAAAAATAACATCATCAGCGTTAAAATCGCGAGTAGGGGTAAAGTACGAGGTAGAATGAAATTTCACGCCTTTACGCAGCGTAAAGGTAACCGACTTTCCATCGTTGCTAATTTTCCAATCGGTTGCCAGCTCACTTTTAAAATCTGCAGTAACGGGGTCAATACTAATTAAACGGTCAAATAACTGATTAGCAATAATATCAATAGTTGAGCCAGTGGTTGTTACTTGCGGATTAAACGACACAGGGTTCGCTTCGGCGCAATAAACGAGGCCTTGGTTTTTCTCTTCTATAATTTCTTCTTTACTATCAAAGCAGCCTGTTAAGGTGCTGGCTAGTAAAACAAGTAGTATTTTATGCACTCGCATAACCTCTAACTATTTATCTTCTAATAAATTGTATTTTTTAAGATAACCACGTAATTGATGATACGTTAAACCGAGTACTTCTGCAGTTTTCTTTTGATTAAATTGGCTATGCTCAAGGGCTTTATTAATCATATTTATTTCAAATTCATTAGAGCGCTCTTTTAAGCTACACGGAAATTCAATTGGGGCGCTAAGCTCGTTACTAAGCTCGCTAATAGGTGTGGCTAGTGTTGTAGGCTCCGCTGGGGCAAGCGGTGTTGCAATAGGAGCTTTAATGCGTGCTTTGGGTCTAAAACGGCTTTCAAACGGGTCTAAAATAATCTGGTGAACGGGAATATGTTCATTACCATGACGATACAAACTTCGCTCAACTACATTTTTAAGCTCGCGTATATTACCCGGCCAATCGTAATTTAGCAGGGTTTCGGTGGCGCTGCGGGTAAAGCCACTAAATAACTCCCACTCTAAATCGCGTGCCATATTCATGGCAAATTGCTCAGCGAGTAGCATAATATCGTCTTGACGCTCGCGCAGTGGTGGCAGGGTAATTACATCAAAGGCTAAGCGGTCAAGTAAGTCACTTCTAAATTCGCCCTGTTCAGCAAGGTGGGGTAAATCTTCGTTGGTGGCACACACTAAACGAGTATCTACCTTTACGGTGTGTTTACCACCAACCCGCTCAAATTCACCGTATTCTATAACGCGCAAAAGCTTTTCTTGTACCATGGCCGATGTATTAGCCAGCTCATCTAAAAATAAGGTACCGCTGTTAGCGCGCTCAAAGCGACCTTCGTGACGTTTACTTGCCCCGGTAAAAGCACCGCTTTCATGACCAAATAATTCGCTTTCGAGGAGGTTTTCGTTAAGGGCTGCACAGTTAAGCTTTACGTAGTTTTGATCCCAACGCTTTGATAAAAAGTGTAAACGGGCGGCTATAAGCTCTTTACCGGTTCCTCGCTCGCCAATAATAAGCACTGGCTTATCTAAATTAGCTAACTGGGATACCTGATCAAGTACAGCTAAAAAGCTATCAGATTGGCCGAGTAAATTATCCTGTTGGCGATATTGGCTCATTTTTCCTAACTCTTGGTCATTTTTGCTAACAGTTAGTGTATTTCATAATCAGGGATAACTAAAGGAATTTGTATATTTAGTTTAACTTAATGAAAATAAAGTGTATTTTAGATTTTAAAAAGTTGGCAAGCATATTGATACTAGTTACAGCAGACCAACTAAGTTTATATTACAGAGGTAAATGTTATGGGAATTTTTTCGCGTTTTGCAGACATTGTTAATTCTAATATCAATGCCATTTTAGATAAAGCAGAAGACCCAGAAAAAATGGTTCGTCTTATTATCCAAGAGATGGAAGACACATTGGTAGAGGTGCGCTCTACGTCAGCTAAAACACTGGCTGAGAAAAAAGAATTAGTACGTCGTGTAGACACACTAAAAGCACAAGTAAGTGATTGGCAAGACAAAGCAGAGCTTGCACTAAGTAAAGACCGCGACGATTTAGCGCGTTCAGCGTTACTTGAAAAGCAAAAGTCGGCAGAAGCAGTCGCAGCAGTAGAGTCTGAGCTTGAGCATGTAGAGTCTCATATTGAGAAACTTCAGCAAGAAGTCACCACACTACAAGAAAAGCTAGCCGATGCTAAAGCACGTCAAAAGGCAATTATTTTACGTCAACGTTCGGCTGAGTCGCGCCTTGAAGTGAAAAAAGCCCTTGATAGCTCTAAAGTAGAAGATGCACTTAATCGCTTTGAGCGCTACGAAACTAAAATTGATGGACTAGAATCTCAAATAGAGTCTTACGATTTAGGTAAAAAGTCGCTTGCAGATGAAATTGCCGACCTACAAAAAAATGAAAAGATAGATGATGAGCTTGCCGAACTTAAAAAGAAGCTAGCTGATAAATAACTTATAAAGGGGTACTTAAAGTGCCCCACTGCTTAAAACATCGATTACGGATTGTCAGGAGAGGATTATGTTTGATCCAGAGATACTAATTGCACCATTTATCTTGTTCATGATTTTTGTTGCGCCACTGTGGTTAATTTTGCACTACCGTAGCAAAAAGCAAGTGAGCCAAGGGTTAAGTGAGCATGAACATCGCCAGTTATTGGAACTTGCTCACAAGGCTGAAAAAATGGCTGATAGAGTAGAAACACTTGAAGCATTACTCGATCAAGAGTCACCACAATGGAGACGCAAAGTATGAGTGCCAAACGCGAATTATTAAGAGACCCACAGCGCGGCAAAATCGCCGGTGTATGTGCGGGATTAAGTGACTACTTTAATATGGAGTTATGGTTAGTTCGCATTATTTTTGTTAGTGCGGTACTGCTAACGGGTGGCCCATTATTTGTGGTAGCGTATATTGCAGCGTGGTTTATTTTAGATAAAAAAGACCCCACAACTATACATACTAGTAGCTCAACTAAAACTGACGATCCGCTAGAAGTTAAATTTAAAGTATGGCAAAAAGGCGAGCCACCGCGCCGCGCATTGCAAGACTTAAAAGAGCGTTTAACGCGAATAGACACGCGTCTTCAAGATATGGAGCGCCATGTTACTTCAAGCGAGTTTACGGTTAGCCGTGAAATCAACAAACTTTAAAGGATTTAATAGCACTTTGTTCGGTGATTAACAGCATCAATGAAGTGCTAGCCCATTATGAGTAGCACTTCATTTGCCAAAAAAACCTTTAAAAGTATTAAAGGTTCAGCCCAAAAAGCCCTTCATCGCAGTTTAGATCAACACGTAAAATTGGCCGTAACCGGCCTAAGTGGCAGTGGTAAAACCGCGTTTATTACCGCACTTGTTAAGCAC
This sequence comes from Pseudoalteromonas sp. Angola-30, assembly GCF_028599215.1. NCBI lineage: Bacteria > Pseudomonadati > Pseudomonadota > Gammaproteobacteria > Alteromonadales > Pseudoalteromonadaceae > Pseudoalteromonas > Pseudoalteromonas sp. Angola-30. Next base: position 111,183 of record NZ_JAQREI010000008.1, on the reverse strand, counting down.
CTTACAACACAAAGCGATGATAAAAACTTACCGTTTTTTGATGTAATGCGAGAGCACCGCCATATAGCCACCAAAGTGGTGCCGCAAGAGGCGTTAAAAGTGCCTACGTTTGACTATCCGCGGGCGCTTAATGCCTTGCTCCCAAGCGATGGGGAGCCTACATGGCCTGCATCAACCGAGCGCATTAATACCCTGCGTTTAGCGATTAAATACCAAAGCGCATCTGGGTTGCGTGGGCATTTTTCGCCGCAATCTACGCTGTATTTAGATATTATTGACTACCCAGGTGAATGGCTACTTGATTTACCTATGCTTGAGCAAAGCTATAGTCAGTGGTGCGAGCAACAATACCCGCTGTTACTACAGCACCCGCGTGTGAATACCTCTACTGAATTTTTAAACGCGCTTGAACAGCTTGATTTAAATGCGCCTGTAGATGAAGGCTTGCTTGCACACATTGCAGCGCTTTATCAAAGTATGCTGGTGGGCCTTAAAAAAGATACTAAGCTTGCCATGTTACAACCTGGGCGCATGCTAATGCCTGGCGACTTGCAAGGTGCGCCGCTATTGTTGTTTTTTCCGGTAAATGCGCAGCATATTAAAAGTGACGAGGTAGTGCCTGGCTCTAACTTAGCGCACTTAATTAAGCGCTTTAACGCCTATGTAAAAGAGGTGGTTAAGCCATTTTATAATGAGCACTTTAAACACTTTGACCGCCAAATTGTGTTGGTAGACGTACTCAGCGCTTTAAACGAAGGCCACGAAACACTCCAAGAGCAAAGTAGTGTAATAAACCAATTACTCGCACACTTTAATTACGGCGAGTCGGGATTTTTTAAGCGTTTATTTAAACCCAACATAGATAAAATACTGTTTGCTGCAAATAAGTCAGATCATATAAGTGCAAAGCACCATAAAGACTTAGCACTACTACTTGACTCGCTAGTGCATGAGCAAAGTAATCACTTAAAGTTTGATGGCGTACAAATAGAAACCATGGCAATGTCGTCAATTGCAGCAACGCAGCCGCGCCAAGTGGCCGATAAAGGCCAAACGCTTGATTGTATTTATGGTAAACCATTAAACGAGCAAGATTGGCTTACTTATTTACCCCCACAGCCACCAAAGCGCATGCTTAATAAAAATGAGTGGCCAGCGCAGGGCTTTGAGTTTTTATCGTTTGCGCCTATGCCAAATCCCGATAAGCAACTTAAGCATATTCGCCTTGATCATGTGATGCAGTACTTGTTAGGAGATAAATTATCATGAACGACACACAGCAAACTTTTCAAGCAGGTAGGCGAATTGATAGTCAAGCTGATGAGCAGGTTGAGGCGACGCTTGCTCCTGCAAAAATAATTACCCAGGGTCAAAGTGAATACATTGAAGAGCCTGAAGATGAACTTCTTGATGAAGAAATAGACCTAGAGCCGGTATATAAAAAGTCTAAATGGCAAACGCTTAAAGGGGTGTTTGCTGTAAGCTTTTTAGTGTTAGTGCTACTTGAGTTTGCTTATTCGTTAGTGTTTGCGTTTCAGCAGTCGGTCATTTTAGGCGGCGTGTATTTAACGGCGGTGGTAAGCGGTGTGTTGCTAATTGGGCGCATGCTATGGCGCGAATACAGAATGCTGCGCAGTTTAAAGCGTAATCAGTTACACCGCCAAGAAGCCGACAGACTCTTAAATAGCGAGCAAGTAGGTGGCGCATTACCTTGGCTTGAAAAACTAAATAAGCACCAACAGCTCGACAACTTCGATGCGTTTAAAAACCAAGTGGCTACCCATCATAGCGATAAAGAAATAATGACCCTTTACGCAAATAGCTTACTTATAACGCAAGACACGCAAGCTAAAAAGCTTATAAACCGCTTTGCGACAGAGTCAGCGTTGCTTGTTGCCCTAAGCCCCCTTGCGCTAGTAGACATGATGGCGGTGCTTTGGCGCGGTACTAAGTTAATAGAGCAAATTGGTAAAATTTATGGCATTGGTTTTGGTTACGCAAGCCGCATTAAGCTCTACCGTATGCTAATAAAACAAGTTATGTTTGTAGGCAGTGCTGAGCTTGTATCTGATTTAGCAGCCACAGCACTCAGTGCTGAGCTTTTAGGTAAGCTTTCGGGGCGTGCAGCGCAAGGTGTAAGCGCCGGTATTTTTACAGCACGTATTGGTTACAAAGCAATGGAGCTTAGCCGCCCATTACCACGGCTTGAAAACAAACGCAGCTTGTTAAAAGGCACAGTGCAAAGTATTGCCAGCAAAATTCTGAACCGTAAAAAGGCCGAGCCAACGGCCTAAAGTAGCAGTGGCAATATTTGTGTACAAAACCGCGCTGAGCGGTTTTTGCACAAATAGCCATCTGAGCATCCGGCATGCTTGTGATTTAAACTGCGGTGCGTTTTATTTATGTAATTGACATACATAATAAAAACGAGAGCACACAATGAGCAAGCAGCATATTAATACCCAATGTATTCATGGCCCGCAAAAAGCAAACGATCCGCATGGCGCACTCACGTCGCCTTTGTATCAAACCTCTACCTTTCATTTTGAAAATGCAGCACAAGGTGCCGCGCGTTTTGCAGGCGATGAGCCTGGTTATATTTATACCCGCCTGGGTAACCCAACCACCACCGAACTTGAGCAAAAAGTAGCACAGTTAGAGGGCTGCGAAGCTGCTGCTGCTACCGCCACAGGTATGGGAGCTGTATCGGCGTCGGTATTAAGCTTTTTATCGCAGGGCGATCATTTAATTGCATCAAGTGCATTGTATGGATGTACTTTTGCGTTTTTTGCTCACATGTTACCGCGCTGGGGAATTGAAGTTACTTTTGTTGATATGACCAACGAGGGCGAGCTTCGCGCTGCTATAAAACCTAATTCAAAAATGATATTTGTAGAAACGCCAATCAACCCCACAATGGCAGTCATTGATTTAGCCTTAATTGGCGCGCTCGCTAAGCAACATAATTTAATTAGTGTGGTCGACAACACCTTTTTAACGCCACTGCTGCAATCACCTAAGCAGTACGGCATAGATATTATTGTGCACAGTGCCACTAAGTACTTAAACGGCCATGGCGATGTAGTAGCGGGGCTTGTGTGTGGAACGCATGAGCACATTACCTTAATAAAAATGACGGTACTTAAAGATATTGGTGCCACCATAAGCCCGCACGACGCATGGCTTATTAATCGCGGATTAAAAACTTTAGCCATACGCATGGAGCGCCATTGCCAAAGCGCGCAAACGGTTGCTGAATATTTAGAGGCGCACCCACAGGTTAATATTGTTTATTACCCTGGGCTTAAATCGCACCCTGGCAACAAATATATAGGCAAGCAAATGAAAGCCGCAGGCGGCGTTATCGCATTTGAAATTAAAGGCAGCCTTGCTCAAGGAGCGCAGTTTATAGATAGCATGAAGCTTTGCACACTTGCTGTAAGTTTAGGTGATGCCGAAACGCTTATTCAGCACCCCGCATCAATGACGCATTCCCCTTACACACCCGAGGAGCGAGCAGCCGCAGGCATAAGTGATGGCTTAATAAGACTCTCTGTAGGGCTTGAAGATGTTAACGATATTATTGACGACTTAAACCAAGCTTTTACATTAATTTGTTAGGTGTATTTATTTATGTACAGTTTAATTTGCCATTAACGCCTTTAATTTGGTGGTTGTATAATATTAATGCCGGTGGTGTAATTTTAACTATACACTTTAGGGGATCGTGCTAAATGTAGATATCCGCCTAACTATTAAACTTTTCTTCACTTTTGCATAGTATGGCTGCATTAGATATTCACTAATCTTGAGTATCACACTGACACACATTTAGGGCTTAACCCCAAGAAGGTTATTATGGCTAAAGCAAGTAAATACACCTCTAAAACACCTGATGAAAACGGTGTTATTCATTGGAGCGAAGAAGAAAACAAAATTTGGTCTGAGCTTGTTACGCGCCAACTTGCGTGCATAGAAGGCAAAGCTTGTGATGAGTACATGGATGGGCTTAAAAAAATAAACCTACCACACGATCGTATCCCGCAATTAAGCGAGCTTAACGAAGTGCTTCTTGCCACCACCGGTTGGCAAGTAGCGCCTGTACCTGCGCTTATCGATTTTGATGAATTTTTTAGGTTATTGGCAAACAAACAATTTCCGGTAGCGACGTTTATTCGTAGCCGAGAAGAGTTTGACTACCTGCAAGAGCCTGACATTTTCCATGAAATATTTGGCCACTGCGCTATGCTAACAAACCCTGACTTTGCCGAATTCACACACAAATACGGCCAGTTAGGGTATGCAGCGCAGAAAAAAGATCGTGTATACCTTGCACGTATGTATTGGTTTACCGTTGAGTTTGGTTTAATGCAAACCGAAAACGGCCTGCGTATATATGGTGGTGGTATATTATCAAGCCCAGGTGAAACCCAGTACGTGTATTCAGATACACCAGAGATAACGCCTATGAGCGTAATTGATGTGCTGCGTACGCCGTACCGCATTGATATTATGCAACCACAGTACTACACCATAAATTCGATTCATGATCTGTTTGATATATCGCAAATGGATATTATGACTTTGGTTGAGCAAGCTAAAGCGCTTGGTTTGCACGACCCAAAATTTCCACCTAAAGAAAAATTAGCCGGTTAACTTTAATTTAAAAGAAACGCTAAAGTAAGGATTTAAAATGTCTTCATTAAGTGAACAAAAATGCGAAGCCTGTCACGTAGATGCGCCAAAGGTATCTGAGGAAGAGCTTGCCCAACTTATTACAAAAATTCCAGACTGGGTACCAGAGGTACGCGACGGCATTATGCAACTTGAGCGTGTTTATAAGTTTAAAAACTTTAAGCAAGCTATGGCGTTTACCAATAAAGTAGGTGATATGGCAGAAGATGAAGGCCATCACCCTGGTTTATTAACCGAGTGGGGCAAAGTAACCGTAACGTGGTGGAGCCATTCAATTAAAGGCCTACACAAAAACGATTTTATTTGCGCAGCAAAAACAGACAACGTATTTAACGCACTGTAATTAAAAAATTAATTGAGCAAACTAAAAAGGCACTTTTAAGTGCCTTTTTTATTGCATCAAAATTGCGCTGTTAATTAAAGCGCTTATTTAAGGTTTGTCGCTATTTAACATGTCATCGTGTTCGGCCATATCCCACGGAAGTTCCCCTGGGCTGTTACCTAAAAAGTGCAAGTAATTCTCAAATTGATCAAGAATGTCCTTCACAATATCATCTTCACTGTAGCCATATACATCGTAAGATAGCCCACCTCGGCGTAAGAAAACATCTGCCTTGTAATACATCTCGGAGTTATCAACATCCGGTTTTAGCTCTGTATAGGCAAAGCTTGGCATTGGGTGCTCAGTAAGACGAATGTCATACACAAAATCAACATGTTCATGGCGTAGTACGGTTAAATGGGCGCGGCCTAAGTCAGTATCAAAATCTACCTCGGCATGCCACTGGCGCGCTTTTAATTCTGCTTGAACAGCTTGCATTGCTTTTACCACCACACTACTGATGAAGGTATGCACTTTTTCCTTATTCGGATAATTAACCATAGCGGCTAACCGGCGCTTCCAATGAGATAGGTTAACATTACGGCTATTGAGCGCATGTGCTTGTAAGCTCGTATCGCGATGGCCTTCAATGGTAAGTGCGCGCCAAAGTCCCGCGGTTGCAATAAGCATAATAATAGCAAAGGGTAGGGCACTGGCTATTGTCATGGTTTGTAGTGCACTTAGCCCACCTGCTACTAATAAAACAGCAGCCACAGCGCCTTCAAGCACAGCCCAAAACACCCGTTGCCATGCCGGCGTATCAATACTCCCGCCAGAGGCGAGGGAGTCAATAACTAACGAGCCCGAGTCAGATGAGGTTACAAAAAAGGTAATGATTAAAATAACCGTCAGTAGCGAAATAATAAACGATAACGGTAGCACTTCAAATAATTGAAATAGCGCAACGGCATGGTTTGCTTGAACATCGGTTATTAAAGTATTAAACCCTTCATTCATTATTAAATTTAGCGCGGTATCGCCAAATACAGAAAACCATAAAAAGGTAAAAATAGTCGGAACTAGCATCACGCCAACAACAAATTGCCTAATGGTTCTGCCGCGGCTAATTTTAGCGATAAACATACCAACAAAGGGTGCCCACGCTATAGTCCAGCCAAATATAAATAGAGTCCAGTTACCAATCCAATCACTACGGCTATAGGCTTGTAAATTAAAAGTACGCTCAACAATACCGCTGAGGTAGCTGCCGGTATTTTGTAAAAACGATTCAAGAATATGAATAGTCGGGCCAATAAAAAACACAAAGGCCATTAATGATACGGCGAGAGTCATGTTTATTATAGATAAACGCTTCACACCTTTATCCATACCTGCCACCACAGAAAACGTTGCCGCTGCGGTAATAATAACAATAGCGGTAATTTGTACCGTGGTATTAATAGGGATGCTTGGCCATAAGTAGTGCAGCCCGGCATTAATTTGAGTAACCGAAAGCCCTAACGTTGTGGCAATACCAAATAACGTGCCTAATATGGCAAACACATCAACAGTGTGCCCAATAGGGCCATATATTTTATCACCAATAAGTGGATACAGGGCCGAGCGAATAGAAAGCGGAAGGCCGTGGCGAAATGCAAAGTAAGCAAGCACTAAACCAACAATCCCATAAATTGCCCATATATGAAAACCCCAATGAAAAAATGCAATTTGCATAGCCTGCTTAGCGGCATTAACGGTTTCTGCGGCGCCTGCCGGCGGAGATGCATAATGGAGCACGGGTTCTGCTACACCAAAATAAAGTAATGCGACTCCGTAACCGGCCGAAAATAGCATGGCAAACCATTCACCAAAGCTGTATTGCGGTTGTGCATGATCAGGCCCCAGCTTGATATTTCCCCAGCTGGAGGCGGCAACACAAACTATGAAAACTAAAAAGATGGCAACTGATAACATATAAAACCAGCCAAAGGTTTCTGTTATCCACTTGAGGGCGACACTGAATGCTTGCCCTGCCAGTTCAGGGTTGCTACTTGTACCAATGACCAAAAGCAGAATAATAAATACCGCGGGCAAAAATACCGGTAGCAAAATAGTTGAGCGTAAAGCAGTTTTTGTCATATTAATCCTTAATATTAATTGCTAACTTTCAAGTATGCTTTGCTACCTTATTATATCTTGGGTGTGTTGGCTAATTCAGTCGTTTGTTTGTAAACGTATATTGCTTTGAATTAAGGTTGAGTTGAGCACAGAGAAACCCAACGGTTTAGCTATTTAAGAGATAAACTCTAATCTAAACAAAAAAGCTCTAAACCCAAAGGGCTTAGAGCTTTCTAAATTTTGCTAAAACACTAAGCTTTAATGTGTCGTTGGGTTTCGTTTCACTCAACCCAACCTACGTTTAACACCAATCAGCTTAGGGCTTACAGCTAAAAGCTTATCGCTTCTTTTAATCATCAATTGAGCGTAGTAGGGCGTTGATGCCTACTTTTTCGCGTGTTTGTTGATCAACTTTTTTCACGATAATTGCAGCGTATAGGCTGTGAGTGCCATCTTTTGATGGTAATGCACCTGGCACAACTACAGCGCCTGCTGGTACGCGGCCGTAATGAATTTCGCCGGTTTCACGGTCGTAAATACGGGTGCTTTGGCTAATGTAAACGCCCATTGAAATTACAGCGCCTTCCTCTACTACTACACCTTCAACAATTTCAGAGCGTGCGCCAATAAAGCAGTTGTCTTCAATGATGGTCGGGTTAGCTTGGAGTGGCTCTAAAACGCCGCCTATGCCCACGCCGCCCGATAAGTGTACGTTTTTACCAATTTGTGCGCACGAGCCAACAGTTGCCCATGTATCAACCATAGTGCCTTCATCAACGTAGGCGCCAATGTTCACATACGATGGCATAAGTACGACGTTTTTACCTACAAAGCTGCCTTTACGTGCTACCGCGTTAGGAACTACGCGCATGCCACCTTGCTGAAACTGCTCCGGTGTGTAGTCGCTAAATTTAAGCGGTACTTTATCGTAAAACTGGTTTACGCCGTCGTTCATTGGTTGGTTATCGCGAATACGGAACGATAATAAAACGGCTTTTTTAAGCCATTGGTGTACGACCCATTCGCCTGATATTTTTTCAGCAACACGTGCTGCACCGCTATCAAGAAGCTCTAGTGCGTCAATAATCGCTTGTTTTACATCGCTAGATACACTGCTTGGGCTAATGCTATCGCGGTTGTCCCAGGCGTTTTCTATCATAGTTTTTAAATCTGACATGGTGTGTCCTTATTCTGTTTCGGCGTTGAATTTTTTACGTAATGCCTGATGAATTTTGGCTTGCTCTTCATCAGTCAGCGCTTGGTATTCGTTATTTGATACGACAAAGAAATCCTCTGCACGTTCACCTACCGTTGTAATACGGGCTGCGTGAATGTGTAGTAAATGCGTTTGGAAAACTTCGGCAATTTTAGTAAGTAAACCGGGTATATCAACAGCTTGAATTTCTATTAGGCTGCGATCTTTACGTGCATGAGGGCGCAGCACTATTTTAGGTTTAATATTAAAGTCTTTAAATCGTTGCGAGCGATTCTTTTTAAAGCGTATTTTTTTGCGTGGTTCGCTAAGTGCTTGCTCAAGCCCACGTTTAATTGACTGAGCACGGCTACTTGCAATAGGGTCGCCGCTCACTTCAAGTATTACAAAGTTAAATAGGGCGTAGCCATCTTTGGTAGTAAGCACTTGAGCGTGTTGTATTTGCGCCTTTTTAGAACCAATTACGCTAACTAAACGAGCGAATAACGGCCCAGAGTATGGGCTATAAGCAAACACTTGCGTGCCACCATGCATTGCTTTATCAGAAACAATGACACTGGGTAGGCTTAAGTCTGCGCATTTTAATAGGTGCTCGGTTTGCCATGATATTTGCTGCTCGCTAAAGGCAGTAAAGTAATTGGCTTTAAAGCGGCTCCAAATTAAATCAATTTGGTTTTCTAGGTAGCCCAAATTAAGTAAGCGCTGTTTAGCTTGGTGTTTTTTATCGCGTATTTGGTCGCGTTGATCCATTGGGTTTTCAAGCCCTAGGCGTAATGCGCGCTGAGTATGCAAGTATAACTCGCGTAGTAGAGTGTTTTTCCAATCATTCCATAAGTTGTCGTTGGTCGCGCGTATATCGGCAACGGTTAAACAATAGAGGTAATCGAGTTGGCGCTCTGTTTTTACGCGCGAAGCAAAGTCTTTAATAACACCTGGGTCATTTATGTCTTTACGCTGCGCAGTAACCGACATAAGTAAATGGTTACCAACTAGCCACGATATAAGCTTGCCATCAGATGATGGGAAGCCATGTAATTTAGAAAAAGCAATGGCATCCACTGAGCCTAGCTCTGAGTGATCGCCGCCACGCCCTTTAGCAATATCATGAAAAATACCCGCTAAATAAAGCAGCTCAGGCTTATCCATTCGGGTTACTATTTCACTACAAATAGGAAACTCGCTCACTTTAGATTTATCAAAATATTGGTAAATATTATTGATTAATTTATGGGTGTGCTCATCTACTGTGTAGGCATGAAATAAGTCAAATTGCATTTGCCCAAATATATTACGCCATTGTGGTAAATACGCGGCCAGCATGCCGTGTTTGTGCATGAGCGTGAATGCGCGGCCCATGCCGTTTGGGTGTTTTACAATACGCATGAATGCCTCGCGACACGCTGCGTAATCTTGTAAGTCACCTAATAGACGCCTGCGTACTTGCCTAATGGTACGAATAGTACTTGGGTAAATATGGGTAATTTCGGGGTTGTCGGCAATATGCTCAAACAAAACAAAAAGTTGATCGCGTCTAAAAAATACCGATGGGTTTTTAACCCTAATTTGGTGCCCAACGCGTTCAAAGTCTTTGTCTAACTCAATTACTGGCGCTTCGCTGCTCTCTGGCATAATACTTTCTTCAAAGTACGATAGCAGCATTTGATTAAGCTCGCGTATGCGGCTCATTATTCTAAATAAGCGTTTCATCATACGCTCAACCGAAGCTTTACCATCGCTACCAAAGCCAAGTATTTCAGCTGTGTGTGGTTGATGGTCAAACAACAAACGGTTTTCTGAGCGCCCAGCGGCTAAATGCAGTGCAAAGCGAATATTCCAAAGGTTTTCTAGGCACTCCGAAAGCTCCTGAAACTCTTCATGTGTTAAGTAGCCGTGGCTAATTAGCTCTTGTAGGGTTTCGGCTCTAAAGTGCTTTTTAGCAACCCAAATAATGGTTTGTAAATCGCGAAGGCCACCGGGGTTTTCTTTTATGTTTGGCTCTAGGTTGTAAGCAGTGCCGTGGCACTTTTTATGGCGTAGGTTTTGCTCTTGCACTTTGGCTACAAAAAATTCACCTGAGCGCCAAACCGGGGTTTCTATAATATGCGTTTTGAGTTTTTCAAACTCAATGTGATTACCAAAAATGAGCCTGCTTTCGAGCAAGCTGGTGGCAAAGGTAACGTCTTCACGTTTTTGCTCAATGGCTTGTTCAATGGTACGCACACTGTGGCCTATCTCTAAATTGAGATCCCATAGCATGGTAACAAACTGGCCTATTTTTTCACATATTTGCTCGCTAGGCGGCTGCGTAACAAGCAGTAAAAAGTCAATATCGGAGTAGGGGTGTAGTTCGCCACGGCCATACCCGCCCACGGCAATAAGGGCAAGATCAGGCTCGTGAGCTAAATCGTAAACATGAAACAGTTTAATTAGCAGGCGGTCTATAAACTCAGCCCGGGCATTAATTAAATTACCAACTGGTTGCTTAGAAAATTCGTTATGTAACCACTTATAAAAATAGCTAGAACAATCGCGATAATCGCTCAGTTGCTCAGCATCGCTAAGCAACTTTTTTACTTTGTTGGGTAATGCCACGTGGGCTGGCTCCTTATTGAACCGTTAGCATTGATAAATAACCTGAACGTGAAGTAATAAGTCTATCCCCAGCGGCTATTTTCTGTGTTAACAGTGTTGAATCCACTTGCAAATAGGCTCGCTATTTGACGCGTCAATTCGATTTGTTTTCACTGAAAATCTCCAGCTTGGGAATAATAAAATAAATATTACATATAATTCAGTATGTTATTAAATATATTAACCCGATTAGAGGTTAAATACTTTTATCAAGTGGCTCGGTTTTTATTAGTGTTCGATAATCCTGTCGATAGTATCATCTGATCGCAGCGTTAAAATTTCAACACCATTTTCAGTCACTAATAGGGTGTGTTCCCACTGTGCAGACAAACTACGGTCGCGTGTAACTACAGTCCACTCATCTTTTAAAAGTTTACACTGGCGCTTACCTGCGTTAACCATTGGCTCTATTGTTAAACACATACCGGCTTTAAGTGTTTCGCCAGTACCCGCTTTACCGTAGTGCATTACTTGAGGCTCTTCGTGAAATTCGCTACCAATACCGTGGCCGCAGTATTCACGTACAATTGAGTAGTTAAAGCTCTCTGCGTATTTTTGAATTGCTTCACCAATATCGCCTAAACGCACACCTGGTTTTACCATTTTAATGGCAAGGTATAAGCTTTCTTGTGTTACTTGTGCAAGGCGTTTACCTTGAATGTTAGGCGTACCTACATGAAACATCTTTGAGGTGTCGCCGTGGTAACCGTCTTTAATTACGGTTACATCAATGTTGACGCTATCGCCATCTTTTAGCGGTTTGTCATTTGGAATACCGTGGCAAATTACATGATTTACAGAGGTACAAACCGACTTAGGAAAACCGTGGTAATTTAGTGGCGCAGGTATGGCATCTTGCACATTTACAATATAATCATGACAAATTGTATTTAGCTCATCAGTAGTCACACCTGGCACTACATGTGGTTCAATCATTTCAAGTACGTCTGCCGCTAAACGCCCGGCTACACGCATTTTTTCAATTTCTTCAGGGGTCTTGATCACAGCGCTCATTGAGGCTCCAAAGTTGCGTTTTTTAACATTTATCGTCGCACAAATTTTGCACGCGACGTTGAGTATTTAATTTTAATATGGTATAAAGCGCGCCGTCTTTTTACAAATAAATTCTTAAATGATTTTTTGTATTTAAGGCAAACACAATTTTATTTTAACACACACACGTATCGTCACATACACTTGGGTGCATTTGAAGTTTAAATACTTCGGTGTTGGTGCTATGGGATATGTGGAGGCCTAACCCTAAACTACATAGAGGATTTACAAAATGGCAAACGTTTCAATGCGCGATATGCTTCAAGCTGGTGTTCACTTTGGTCACCAAGCACGTTACTGGAACCCTAAGATGAAGCCTTTCATCTTCGGCGCACGTAACCGTGTACATATCATCAACCTTGAGCAAACAGTACCAATGTTCAACGACGCACTTAAGTTTTTATCAAGTGCTGCTGCAAACAAAGGTAAAGTTCTTTTCGTTGGTACTAAGCGTGCAGCAAGCGAAGCAGTTAAAGAAGCTGCTTTACAAAGCGACCAGTTCTTCGTTAACCACCGTTGGTTAGGTGGTATGTTAACTAACTGGAAAACAGTTCGTCAGTCAATCAAGCGTCTTAAAGACCTTGAAGCTCAAAGCCAAGACGGTACTTTCGAGAAGTTAACTAAGAAAGAAGCGTTAATGCTTACTCGCGAAATGGAAAAGCTTGAAAAGAGCCTTGGCGGTATCAAAAACATGGGTGGCCTTCCAGACGCTATCTTCGTTATCGATGCTGATCACGAGCACATTGCTATCCGTGAAGCAAACAACCTAGGTATTCCAGTTGTTGCAATCGTTGATACTAACTCTAACCCAGACGGTGTTGATTACATCGTACCTGGTAACGATGATGCTATCCGTGCAATCAACCTTTACACTAGCTCTGTTGCAGCTGCTATCACTGAAGGTCGTGAGAACAACATCGTTGCTCAAGCTGAGAAAGACGACTTTGTAGAAGCTGAGTAATTAGCTGTCATCAAGTCTTCATCTTTTTAAGGTGAAGACTTGCTATTCTTGTAGAGCGGTTTACCCGCTTATCTAATACCTGATTTCAGATTTGAGGATTTACTAATGGCTGTAACTACTGCCCTAGTTAAAGAATTACGCGAGCGTACTGGCGCTGGCATGATGGATTGTAAAAAAGCGTTAACTGAAACTGATGGCGACATCGAGTTAGCGATTGAAAACATGCGTAAGAGCGGTGCTGCAAAGGCTGCTAAGAAAGCAGGTAACATTGCTGCTGAAGGTACTATCATCATCAAGCAAAACGATGGTGTTGCAGTACTAGTAGAAGTTAACTGTCAAACTGACTTCGTAGCAAAAGACGAAAGCTTCTTAGCGTTTGCTAACAAAGTTGCTGACGCTGCTATCGCTGAAACAATCACTATCGAAGACTTACAAGCTAAGTTTGAAGAAGACCGTGTTGAGCTAGTAACTAAAATTGGTGAAAACATTAACGTACGTCGTCTTCAGTACATCACTGGTGAAACACTTGTTGAATACCGTCACGGTGAGCGTATTGGTGTTGTTGTTGCAGGTGTTGCTGATGAAGAAACACTTAAGCACATTGCAATGCACGTTGCTGCTTCAAACCCAGAGTACTTAACGCCTGAAGATGTACCTGCTGACGTTGTAGAAAAAGAAAAGCAAGTTCAAATCGACATCGCGATGAACGAAGGCAAGCCTGCTGAAATCGCTGAAAAAATGGTTGTTGGCCGCATGAAGAAATTTACTGGTGAGGTTTCTCTTACTGGTCAAGCTTTCATCATGGAGCCTAAAAAATCTGTTGGCGAAATTCTTAAAGAGAAAAACGCAACAGTTACTAGCTTCGCACGTGTAGAAGTTGGTGAAGGTATCGAGAAGAAAGAAGAAGATTTTGCTGCTGAAGTTGCTGCTCAAATTGCAGCTGCAAAAGGCGAGTAAGATTAACTATTTGTGATGCATAAGGAAATTAGATGCCATTAAAGTACTATTTGCTTTTGCGTCACGCTTAGAAATTCTTTAAAATAACCGCGCTTTTATGTTTATCATAAGCGCGGTTATTTTTTACCCATAATTTAATAAAAAGTTGGCCCCAATACTATGACTATCAATCGTAAACCTATTTTTAGACGTGTTCTTCTCAAATTAAGTGGTGAAGCTTTAATGGGAGACGAAGGCTTCGGCATCGACCCAAAAGTGCTAGATCGTATGGCCCAAGAAATTAAAGAGCTGGTAGAACTCGACGTAGAAGTGGGTTTGGTTATCGGCGGTGGTAACTTTTTACGTGGCGGATCACTAGCAGAAGCTGGCATGAACCGCGTAGTTGGTGACCACATGGGTATGCTTGCAACCGTAATGAACGGCCTTGCAATGCGTGATGCACTACACCGTGCATTTGTTAATTGTCGTTTAATGTCGGCAATCCCTCTAAACGGTGTATGTGATGCATACAACTGGGCTGAGGCAATTAGCTTATTAAAATCTGGCCGCGTTGTTATTTTTGCAGCAGGTACGGGTAACCCGTTCTTCACTACCGATTCTGCTGCGTGTTTACGCGGTATTGAAATTGAAGCCGACACTGTAATTAAAGCGACTAAGGTTGATGGCGTATTTAGTGATGATCCGGTTAAAAACCCAGAAGCCACGCTTTACCGTCACTTAAGCTACAATGAAGTTATTGATAAAGAACTAAAAGTAATGGATTTAGCGGCGTTTACACTCGCTCGCGATCATAATATGCCATTGAGCGTATTTAACATGAATAAATCAGGCGCCTTAAAACGCGTAATTATGGGTGAAGAAGAAGGCACACTTATCTCTTCACAAGCCTCAGATGAAGTAATCAAATAATTAGGATTAAACCGTGATTAACGATATTCAAAAAGATGCGCAAGAGCGCATGCAAAAAAGTGTAGCAGCACTAGGTAGTCAACTATCAAAAATTCGTACAGGTCGTGCTCACCCAGCAATTTTAGACGGCATTATGGTATCGTACTACGGTGCTGATACACCGCTTAACCAAGTGGCTAATGTAACGATTGAAGACTCTCGTACGCTGGCTATCGGCGTATTCGATAAGTCTTTAGCGCAAGCTGTAGAAAAAGCAATTATGGCGTCTGACTTAGGTTTAAACCCTATGTCTGCTGGTACAGTAATTCGCGTACCACTTCCTCCGCTTACAGAAGAGCGTCGTAAAGATTTAATTAAAATTGTACGTGGCGAAGTAGAAAGCGGCCGTGTGGCTGTGCGTAACATTCGTCGTGACGCTAATGGCGATGTAAAATCTTTATTAAAAGATAAAGAAATTTCTGAAGATGAAGCGCGTCAAGCAGAAGATACAATTCAAAAGCTTACAGATAAATTTATCAAAGAAATGGATGCACAACTAACAGCGAAAGAAGCTGAGTTGATGGAAATCTAAACAGCTAAATAACCTCAATGCAGGTTATGAAATATATTAGTTTTGAAACGCCGTCTAGGGTATACTAGGCGGCGTTTTTTTATGGAATACTCAATATTTATGGTTCTAGACGCTGATACAATTTCACAGCAATGTTTACCTAAACATGTTGCCATCATCATGGATGGTAACGGGCGTTGGGCGCAAGCTAGAAATAGACCTCGTGTGTTCGGGCATAAAAAAGGCGTGGACGCAGTTCGTCAATCTGTTCAGTTTTGTACTAAATTAGGGATACAATCGTTAACCTTATTTGCTTTTAGTAGTGAAAACTGGCGCCGCCCCGAAGACGAAGTAAACACTTTAATGGAGCTTTTTTTGTTTGTTTTAACAAAGGAAGTAAAAAAGCTTCATAAAAATAATGTAAAACTGACCATTATTGGAGATTTATCACGATTCTCTGAAAGTTTACGTAGCAAAGTAAACGCTGCGCATGAGCTAACAGCAGATAACACCGGTTTGCATTTAAACGTGGCCGCTAATTATGGCGGTAGATGGGATATGGCAAATGCAGCAAAGCAACTAGCACTTCAAGTTGCAAACGGACAACTCAAGGCAGAGGATGTTACAGAAGAGCGCTTAGCACAGCATATGAGCATGGCAGACCAAGCGGAGCCGGATTTACTAATTCGCACGGGTGGTGATGTTCGTATTAGTAACTTTTTACTATGGCAAGCTGCTTATGCGGAACTTTACTTTACCGAAACTCTTTGGCCTGATTTTAATGAAGCAGCATTTGCTGAGGCCATTGCGTGTTACGTTGCCAGAGAGCGACGTTTTGGTTGTACGGGCGAACAAATAAAACAATTACTCGCTCAAACCTAAAATAGAATAAGGGTCACTATTTTGTTAAAACAACGAATTTTAACCTCGGTTGTATTAGCGCCGTTAGCGCTAGCCTTGGTTTTTTATACTCCACTAACATTGTTTAGTTATTTTGCCGGTATTATTGTTTTACTTGGCGCGTGGGAGTGGTCTGCTTTTATGGGCCTATGCACAAAATTAAAACGTGGTGCGTTTGTGGTGTTAATTGGCGCGTTATTGGCGCTACTAAATTTACATTGGCCGATTGAATCACTGTGGCAAAACGGCCAGCTGGTCGGGGATGCAAATTACTTATTTACGCTCTCGTTTGCTTGGTGGATTGTGGCCAGTTATTTAATTTGGCGCTACCCAGCCATGGCCAAAGCATGGAACGAAGGCTTGGTAATGCGCGGCATTGCCGGGTTGCTTACTTTAATCCCACTTTGGCTTGCACTCAATACCTTACGTAGCGCGCAATACGCTGAATCAACGCACTTTGGCTCGGTACTGATTTTAGTGGTACTTGGTATTGTGTGGAGCGCCGATGTAGGGGCTTATTTTACAGGCAAAAGTTTTGGTAAGCACAAGCTTATGCCAAAGGTGAGCCCAAATAAAACCATCGAAGGCCTAGCAGGCGGTGTGGTTGCATCGATTATATTTGTTTTAGCTTTTTGTCACTTTACCGGTGTGGATTTTGCTGTATGGCCTATTTATGCCGTAATGACCGCCTTTATAGCCTTGTTTTCGGCTGTCGGTGATTTACTCGAAAGCATGTTTAAACGTGAAGCCGGCCTAAAAGACAGTGGTCGCTGTTTACCCGGCCACGGCGGTATTTTAGATAGAATTGACAGCTTAACCGCAGCAGCCCCAATGTTTGTAATGTGCTATGCATGGACCTTGAGTTTATGAGCCAACAGCAACAACTTGTTATTTTAGGCGCTACAGGTTCAATTGGGTTAAGTACATTAGATGTTATAGCGCGAAACAAAGCGCTATTTAACGTATTTGCCCTCACTGCAGGCCACAATGCAAAAAAAATGGCAGAGCTTTGTATTGAGCACAAACCGTTATATGCGGTTATGGCCACACAAAGCGCTGCAGAGCAACTATCATCGTATTTAAATAATACGCCATGCCAAACCTTAGTAATGCATTCACCGCAGGCTATGAGCGATTTATGTGCGCATCCCGATGTCGATACCGTAATGTCAGCTATTGTTGGCGCTGCCGGTTTACTGCCTACACTAAGCGCCGTTGAAGCAGGTAAAAAAGTACTGCTTGCCAATAAAGAATCGTTGGTTATGTCAGGGCAGTTGTTTATTGATAAAGTAAAACAGCATAAAGCCACGTTGTTGCCTATTGATAGCGAGCATAACGCTATTTTTCAGTGCTTACCTCATTCACTTCAAAACGCAAACGCTGATCAAAATTTACAAGAGCATGGCGTAAGTAAAATATTGCTTACCGGCTCTGGTGGGCCATTTTTAACGCGCGATATAAATACCTTAAAAGAGGTTACGGTTAGTGAAGCCGTCGCTCACCCTAATTGGTCTATGGGGCAAAAAATATCGGTAGATTCAGCCACCATGATGAACAAAGGGCTTGAATTTATTGAAGCTAAATGGCTGTTTAATTGTGACACCAGCGATATTGATGTGGTGATCCACCCGCAAAGTATTATTCATTCTATGGTGCAATACCACGATGGCTCCATTTTAGCGCAAATGGGTAACCCCGATATGCGCACACCTATTGCACACGCACTCGCTTACCCAGATCGAATTAACGCGGGTGTAAAACCACTCAACTTTTCGGATATTTGTGATTTTTCGTTCACAAAACCTGATTTTGCGCGTTATCCAAATTTACAACTTGCTATTGATGCGTGCAGCGCAGGGCAAGGCGCAACCACAACGGTAAATGCAGCAAACGAAATAGCGGTTGCGGCATTTTTAAAAGGCCAAATTGGCTTTACTGACATTTATAAAATTAATGCACAAACGCTTGAAGCGGCCACATTCACTAACGTACAAAGCCTAGATGAAATATTAGCGTGTGACCAACAAGCCCGCCAACGTGCAGCGGACCTAATAACAAAAGTGACTCATTAATATGTTAGATTTTTTTTGGAATCTTGGCTCGTTTATTTTAGCGCTGGGCATTTTAGTTGCTATTCATGAATATGGGCACTTTTGGGTGGCCCGTAAAATGGGTGTTAAAGTGCTGCGCTTTTCGATTGGTTTTGGTAAACCGCTTTTAAAGTGGCACGATAAATACAATACAGAATACGTAATTGCCGCTATTCCACTGGGTGGCTACGTTAAAATGCTTGATGAACGCGTGGATGAGGTACCTGAAAATGAGCGCCATTTGTCATTTAACGCTAAATCGGTTCAGGCCCGTATAGCCATAGTAGCAGCCGGCCCGCTGGCTAATTTTTTATTTGCTATTGTGGCGTTGGCGGCTATGTACATGGTGGGCGTGCAATCGGTAAAACCTGTAGTGGGTAGTATTACCGAAGGTAGCAGAGCAGAGCAGGCGGGCATTATGCCCTCTGAACAAATTATTAAAATTGGTGATGACACAATTGCCACCTGGCAAGATGCAACTTTTGCACTTATGTCGAGCTTAGGTGAGCAAAGCGTGCCCGTAGTAGTGCGTAATGAAAACTACCAAGAGCAAACAAAAATGCTTAACGTAGAGGGTTGGAAGCTCGATCAACAAGACGTGCCGCCACTGAGTTCGTTGGGTATTGTACCATTTAGACCGCAAGCCACATTAACCATTGCGGCTATTACTAAAAATTCAGCAGCCGAACTGGCTAATTTGCAGGTTAACGATACGATTATCGCTGTAAATGGTGAAACAATAAGCGATTGGCAGCAATTAGTTAATCTTATTACGCAATCGGCTAACAAATCTTTACAATTTAGTGTAAAAAGACAAGATAGTATAAATAGCGTAACAGTAACGCCTAAATCGCGCATTAATGAGCACGGTATTGAACAAGGGTTTTTAGGTGTTGCGCCGGTTGTTCAACCTTGGCCTGATGGCTATGTTGAAACCCGAAGCTTTGGTCCGCTTGATAGTATTGTTCGTGGTACCCAAGAGACCTGGCGCCTTATAACGCTTAGCTTTGACATGATTGGTAATTTAATTACAGGTCAGGTTTCGGTTAAAAATTTAAGTGGCCCTGTGGGCATTGCAGTTGGTGCAGGAACTAGCGTAAGCTACGGGCTAGTCGCCTTTTTAAGCTTTTTAGCGCTAATAAGCGTTAACTTGGGTGTATTTAATTTATTACCTCTGCCAGTGCTTGATGGTGGACACTTAATGTATTACATAATTGAACTTTTCCGTAAAAAGCCGGTCTCTGAAAAGACACAAGAATTTGGTTTTAAAGTGGGCGCCTTGCTGCTCATATTTTTAACATGTTTCGCTTTGTTCAATGATGTATCGCGTTTGTAGTTACAGCGTGACAATTACTAATTAGAACACGATTGTAAGCATCACTAATTATTAGTTTTGATGTTAAGCGGTAATACAGTTGTAAAGGATAAAGATAATAAAATGGCTATAAAAAAACATTTGGCAGTTTCAAGTTTATTGGGTGCAAGTTTTGCAGCCCTGGGCCAAAACTCCTTTATTGTTGAAGATTTAAAAATTGAAGGTTTGCAACGTGTAGCACTTGGTGCAGCACTAACGCATGTTCCTATCAATGTGGGCGATAACGTTGATGACTATACGATTTCAAAAACAATAAAGTCACTTTATCGTTCAGGTCACTTTGACAACATCAAAGCGTTACGCGATGGTAATAACGTTATTTTTAAAGTGACTGAGCGTCCTACTATTAGCTTTATTGAGTTTGAAGGCAATAAAGATATAAAAGACGAGCAGCTTAACGAATCACTCGATCAGCAAGACATTCGCCAAGGTGAACCGCTTGATAAAACCGTTATCGATAATATCGAAAAAGGGTTGGTTGAGTTTTTCCACAGTATTGGTAAATACAATGCCACCGTTGATATTAGCGTAACTAAGCTGCCACGTAACCGTGTAAAGCTTAAGCTAGAATTTGACGAAGGCGAAGCCGCCTCTATTCGTCAAATCAACTTAGTTGGTAACGAATTATTCTCTAACGAAGAGCTTTTAAAGCTTGCTGAATCGCAACAAGATTTACCGTGGTGGCAGTTTATGGGTAGCGACCGTTACCAAAAACAAACCATTGAAGGCGATTTAGAAAAAATTCGCAGCTTTTACTTAGACCGCGGTTACTTACGTTTTAATATCGACTCTACGCAAGTATCAGTAAGTCCTGAGCGCGAATCTGTGTATGTAACTGCTAACTTAACAGAAGGTGTTAAGTACACAGTTAAAGGTTTTGACTTTATCGGTGATTTACTTGGCCGAGAAGAGCTAATCAAAAGCGTTATCCCGCTTCGCGCCGGCGAGCTTTACAATGGCTCAGTGGTGACCTCATCTGAAGAGTTTATCAAAAGCTACTTAGCGCGCTTTGGTTATGCCAATGCCGAAGTACGCACAATTCCAGAAATTGATGATGAAAAACAAGAAGTGCAACTTACGCTGTCGGTAAATCCGGGCAAGCGTGTGTACGTACGTCGTATCATCGTTGGTGGTAACCAAAATACTGCTGATGAAGTACTTCGCCGCGAAATGACACAACTTGAAGGTGCATGGTTATCTAATCAAAACCTTGAGCGCTCAAAGCTGCAAATTCAACGTTTACCGTACATGGAAACTGTTGATTTTAACGTAGTACCAGTACCGGGTGTAGATGACCAAGTAGACGTAGACTTTACAGTAAAAGAGCAATCGGCCGGTAGCTTTAACGCGGGCTTAGCGTATGGCTCATACGCAGGGCTTCAGTTTAATATTGGTGTGACCGAATCTAACTTTTTAGGTACGGGTAATCAAATTGGCTTAAACTTAAATACCTCTACTGGTTCTGAAAGCATTAGCTTGTCGTACACCGACCCTTACTTTACGCCAGATGGTGTATCGCAAGGCAGCAGTATTTTTTACAACAACTACGATGCCAGTAAATTTAGCTTAGTAGATTATAAATCAACAAGTTACGGTATTGGTACCAATATTGGTTTCCCAATTGATGCGGTAAACCGTGTTAACTTTGGCGTACGTTGGATTCAAGAAGAACTTTCAGAAATTGCCGAGTACGAACAAACTCGCGTACTACGCGAAACCTTCTTAGATGAAGAAAACCCAGATGCTGGCTTTGACTTTACTAAATATGAGCTAAGTGTTGGTTGGTCGCGTATCACAGTTAACCGTGGTTTATTCCCAACAGCGGGTTCGCGCCAAACATTAAATTTAACAGCCACAACGCCTAACTCTGACCTTCAGTATTTTAAACTGAACTACGATTCGCGCTTTTACTGGCCAATATCGAATGACCACCGTTGGGTGTTCTCAACACGTGCAGCGCTTGGTTACGGTAATGGTTATGGGTCAACCAATGGTTATGAGCAAACTCTGCCATTCCAAGAGTTCTTCCGTATAACGGAAATGGAACTACGTGGCTTTGACCGTAATACTATATTGCCGCGTGCTGTATCACGTGTTCCTTTATCAATCCCTGGTACGCCAGGTGCTGATGGTACTACAACCGGTAGCATCGGTGGCTCTGATGAGTTTGATATTTTAGTACCACAAGGGCGTATTGGTGGTAATGCAAAAGCGGTTGCAGGTATGGAGTTAATTGTACCTACGCCGTTCTTAGATGAAGAAAACACCAGTTCTGTACGTACCAGTTTCTTTGTAGATGCTGCCAACGTATGGGATACTGAATTTAACGTTGACCGTTTCCAAAACTTAGCGCCAGATGAGCGTGCTAAGTTAGATGATTACTCTGATCCAATGCGCTTTAGGGTATCAACCGGTTTATCTTTACAATGGATCTCTCCAATGGGTCCAATGCTGATTAGTTTTGCGTATCCATTGCAAAAAGAAGAAGATGACGATACAAAGACCATCAGCTTTAATATTAGTAACACTTTCTAAAGGAGTTTTTTGTGAAAAAATTATTTAAATCAACAGCAGTAGCCGTGTTAGCAACATTGATGATGGGCACCTCTGCAAGTGCATTTGCCCACAAAGTAGGCATTGTTGATATGCAAGAGATCTACAAGCAAATTCCTCAAATGGCTAAAATTGAGCAGTCTTTACAAACTGAGTTTGCTGAGCGTCGTCAAGAGCTTGAAAAACTACAAGGCGACATTCGCTTTGAAGCAGAAAAATTTAAGCGTGAAAGCACTACAATGAGCCAAGCTCAAAAAGATGCACTACGTGACAAAATCCAAGGCATGCAACAAAACCTTGCTGAAAAAGGTCGTCCTTTAGAGCAAGAAATCAAAGCACGTCAAAACCAAGAGCTTGCTAAAGTTCAGGGTTTAATTGTTAAAACAATTGAAGAAATTGCTAAAGATGGCGACTTCGATGAAGTTAAAGTTAAAGACACTACTATTTACTTTAACCCTAAAGAAGTAACTGATCTTTCAAGCAAAGTTGTATCAGCAGTTAGTAAGAAATAATCACTCTATGCAAAATTATACGCTTTCGCACATTGCGGAACTTCTAGGCGCCGAGCTTCAAGGTGATGGCGCTTTAGAAATTACAAAAATAGCTACACTTGCAAATGCCCGTT
Organism: Pseudoalteromonas sp. Angola-30; assembly: GCF_028599215.1. Lineage (NCBI taxonomy): Bacteria > Pseudomonadati > Pseudomonadota > Gammaproteobacteria > Alteromonadales > Pseudoalteromonadaceae > Pseudoalteromonas > Pseudoalteromonas sp. Angola-30. The sequence continues at coordinate 88,231 of NZ_JAQREI010000008.1, read as the reverse complement.
CTGGGCATATTGCATTTTTAGCGAACTCAAAATATCGTACGCAGCTTGAAACCACACAAGCCAGTGCTGTTATTCTTAGCGAAGCCGATGCACCGTATTTTAGTGGCGCAAAAATCATTGTTGGAAATCCGTATGTGAGCTACGCAAAGCTTGCACAATTTATGGATACAACCCCGCAAGCGGCGCAGCAAGGTATTCACGCTAGTGCGACTATTCACCCAAGTGCAACGGTAAGTGCAAGTGCTGCCATTGGCGCAAATGTAGTTATAGAAGCCGGTGCAGTGATTGGTGATAACGCACAAATTGGTCCGAACAGTTTCATCGGTGAACGTGTTAAAATAGGTTCTGGCACAAAGCTTTGGCCGAGTGTGACTATTTATCACGATGTTGAAATTGGCGCTGATTGTTTATTTCAAGCAAACAGTGTGGTTGGCAGTGACGGATTTGGCTATGCAAACGAGCGCGGGCAGTGGGTTAAAATTCCTCAGTTAGGCTCTGTGATTATCGGCGACAAGGTTGAAGTGGGCGCAAGCACAACAATTGACCGTGGCGCACTCGATAACACGATTATTCATAGTAATGTGATCATCGATAACCAATGTCAAATAGCACACAACGTTGAAGTTAACTCGGGTACTGCAATTGCAGGCTGTACTGTACTAGCAGGTAGTGTAACCATTGGTAAAAACTGCCAAATAGGTGGCATGACCGCAATTAATGGTCACATGTCAGTATGTGATGGTGTTATAATTACCGGCATGAGTATGGTGACTAAATCGATCACCGAGCCGGGTATTTACTCATCTGGTATGCCCCATACAACTAATAAAGAATGGCGTAAATCAATTGCCCACTTGCGTAATCTTTCAGACATGAAATCACGTCTCAAAGCGCTTGAAGCATTGGCTAAGTCATAACGTTGAACACTAATAAGGATGCTATTTTGGCAAACGAATTAAATAGCCTTGATATTCAAGAAATTTTAAGTTTATTACCACACCGCTACCCGATGCTTTTAATTGATCGTGTAATTGACTTTACGCCTGGCGAGTCACTTCATGCGATTAAAAATGTATCGGTTAACGAGCCTATTTTTACTGGCCACTTTCCAAATCAGCCAATTTTCCCTGGTGTGCTAATATTAGAAGCCATGGCGCAAGCCACCGGTTTATTAGGATTTAAAACAGTAGAAAACCGTAGCGATAACGAGCTTTACTTATTTGCTGCAGTAGATAACGCACGTTTTAAACAGCCAGTTATACCGGGCGATACAATGCATTTGCATGTAGAGTTTTTAAAAGAGCGTCGCAATATATGGAAATTTGCCGCTGAAGCAAGAGTCGACGGCAAGGTTGTATGTAGTGCCGAAATTATGTGTGCGAGAAGAGAGTTTTAATAGTGATCCATTCTACAGCAATAATCGAACCTGGCGCTAAACTAGGCAACAATGTCTCAGTTGGTCCATATAGCTATATTGGCAATGATGTTGTGATCGGTGATGACTGTATTATTGAGTCTCACGTTGTTATTAAAGGGCCATCTACTATTGGCTCTGGCAATCATATTTTTCAATTTGCGTCAGTAGGCGAAGCCTGCCAAGACAAAAAATATAACAACGAACCAACCACTCTTATTATGGGCGATAACAACGTTATACGTGAGTGTGCAACCATTCACCGTGGTACTATTCAAGACCAAGGTGTTACTAAAATTGGTAGTAATAACTTATTTATGGCGTATACCCACGTTGCTCACGATGCCGTAATTGGTAATAACGTTATATTTGCTAATAACGCAAGCGTTGCAGGCCACGTGCATGTAGGCGATTGGGTTATTTTAGGTGGTAACTCAGGTGTGCATCAATTTTGTAAAATTGGTGATCACGCATTTATTGGCATGTACTCAGGCGTTAATAAAGACGTACCGCCATTTGTAACCACCATTGGTATGCCAGCAGGCCCTGCTGCGACCAATAAAGAAGGTATGAAGCGTCGTGGCTTTGAAAGCGACGAAATTATGGCCGTACGCCGTGCTTATAAAGCGTTTTATCGTAAGAGCTTAAGTGTAGACGAAGCAATTGCCTCACTAAGTGAAGATGCCGCTAAGTATCCTGCAGTACAAACCATGATTGATTTTGTGAAAAGCTCTGAGCGCGGTATCGTAAGATAAGCGCTTTATGCTTTTAAAAAAACCACCTAAGAGTAATCGACGGTGGTTTTTTATTGCCTATAAAATATTTTAATTCAGTACACACTCAGCCACGTAAGGTTAACCTTTGCGCGAATTTTTATAATTAAAGCGCATCTATGTCTTTTACTAAGTTAATTTTTACCCTCAGTTTTTTATCAATTTTAGCTGCGTGTAGCAGCCAACCTATAGTTACCTCTGCTAATGGCGAGCGTACTCAGTTAGGTAAAGCCTCTTATTACGCTAATAAATACCATGGTCGCACAACAGCAAACGGCGAAACATTTAGCCAAAATGCATCCACTGCTGCGCATTTAGAATTACCCTTTGGTACAAAAGTGAAGGTTACAAACTTGGCAAATAACAAATCGGTGATCGTGAGAATAAACGATAGAGGCCCGTACGTTAGAGGGCGGGTTATTGATTTATCGTTAGGTATGTTTAAAAAAATTGCCGACCCTAAAGTCGGCGTTATAGATGTATCCATCAGCGTTTTAAATGATTAACTTGATCTCTGGATAATATATCTATCTCAAGCAGCTATTTTTAGCGCTAACCGCGTTGAATTTTCTTGCAATAAGCTAGCTATTGACGCGTAAATTCGCCTTGTTTCCACTTAAAATTTCTAGCAAGAGAAAACAAAATTAAGTTTCATTAATACTCAGCTGGTTAGTAAATCTCTTAACCAGAGTTCAAGTTATTTAAAACCGAGTAGTTAAGGCAACATAATCGGTATATGTTTCGCTAAGCTCTTTATGAGTGCCTTGCGCTACAAGGCTGCCATTTTCTAGCCAAATAATGTTATCCATTTGCGCTAAAAGAGCAGGGTCGTGGGTAATGGTAAGTACGCTTGCGTTACTCATTACCTGCATAATAGCGTTCATTACCGTTTGCTTAGATTGGTTATCAAGCCCTTCAGTAGGCTCATCAAGGACTAAAATAGCTGGGTTTTGTAATAAAGCTTGCGCAATGGCTATGCGCCTTGATTGGCCTTGAGAAACACTTCTCCCACCTGTGCCTAAACGGGTTTTTAATCCATCTTGTAGCTCATTAAACCAAGGTTTTAGTTGTGCAAGGTTAATGGCTTCAAGCATTTCTTCTTTTGTGGCGCTTGGCTTTGCATAGCGTAAGTTTTCACTTAATGTGCCATCAAAAATATGATGCTGCTGCGCGAGTATATTAATAATGCTTGCGCGGGTGTTGCTGCTTAGTGCGTGGAGTTCTTCTGCGTTATTTTCATCGCTTAGCCTAATACTGCCTTGCTGCACAGGCCATAAACCGGTAAGTAAATTAACCAAGGTGCTTTTACCACTGCCGCTTCTGCCTACAATCGCTACTTTTTGCTGAGCTTTAAGGGTAAAGCTGATATTAGTTAAAGCACTGTGCTCCTGGTATTTATAGCCAATGTTATTAAGCGCCAAAGTTGTATTGTTTTTATCAAACTGCATCTCAACTAACTCAGCGCTATTAGCTTCTTGCGCTGTGACTTTATCTTCCAGTGTAAATAGTCGCTCAGCGGCTTTGAGTACAGTGGGTAGTTCTATAAATGCATTAGGCAACAGCAATACAGTTTCAAAGCTTGCTAATACAAATAGGCTTAACATAGCAAGCTCAACATTTACCATAGCGCCGCTGTAAACCAAAGGCACAATAGTGACTATGGCGCCAAGCATAGCTAGCTGCACAACCAGCAAACTTAAACCGTCGCTATTTGCTAGTACTTTATGGCGACTATAAAGTTGTTGGTTATATTGCTCGTTTAGTTCATTACATTTTGAAATTTGCCCAGCACGTGCCTGATAAATACTCAGCTCTCTAAGGCCGGTTAGGGTGTCAGAAAGTTCTGCTCTAAGTTGTGCACTGAGCTGTGTTTCTTTATGGCTATTTTTATTTAATTTAGCACTTAACAGCGCAGGTAAAACAACACCAATTAGTAAAATGCCCATAAAACAAATAAGCGCAACGTTGGCGTTATAAGCCGCCATAAACACCATAATTATGGGCACACTCAACAGCGCTACCAGCATTGGCAGTAATATGTTTAAGTAAAACTTATCAAGCGCATCCACATCATTTTGTAAGCGGTTAACTAAATCGGCGCTGCGGCTCATTGCTAAATCTACATTGTTTAGCTTACTTAGCGTGGCAAACATATTAACACGTATTTCACTAAGCAATAAAAACGTCGCGTTATGTGTTACTAAGCGCTCACCATAGCGTGATGCAGTTCGTACAATCGCTAAAAATCGAATGGTTCCTGCAGGAGTAAAGTAATTCATTTGTACGCCTGCAATACCCGCTGCCGCCATTGAGGCTAAAAACCACCCCGATATAGCTAATAAGCCCACGTTTGCAAGTACCGTTAACGTCGCTAAAAAAGTACCCAGTAGCATGGCTTTATAATGGGGGCGGCAAAGCTTTAATAGCCTAATAAAATTAGTCATTGTTTGCTCCTTGCGCTTGTAAATTAAGGAGTGATTTAAATGCGCCTTGTTGCTGCTCAAGTTGGCTGTAAGTACCTTGCTGTGCTATTTCGCCATTTTGCATAACAAGGATATTGCTTGCGTTTTTCACCGTATTTAGGCGGTGGGCAATGACCAACACTAAGTGGTTTTTAGCGTAATTATTTATAGCCTGCTGAATAAGCTGCTCGGTTTGGCTATCAAGGTGGGCTGTCGGTTCGTCAAGCACTAAAATAGGCGCTTGTTTTAAAAACGCCCGTGCAAGGGCTATACGCTGCTTTTGACCGCCAGAGAGCCCTTCACCTTGCTCACCTATCAGGGTGTCGAACCCATTCTCTAACGTGTTTATAAAATCTAAGGCGCCCGCTTGGTGTGCGGCTTGCTCAAGCTCGAGTTGCGTAGCGGCTGGCTTGGCTATTTTTATGTTATCGCTAATGCTTTGATAAAAAAGCGTTGGGGTTTGGGGGATCCACGCAATTGCGTTCTGTAATGTACTCATGCTTGTAGCATCAAGTGGTTTATTATTAATGCTTATTTGTTCAATCACCTGCGGATGAAACCCTAATAAACAATCAAATAAAGTACTTTTACCTGAGCCACTAGCACCTACTACTGCCACTAGCCCTTTAGCGGGTAGCGTAAGGTTTATATTTTTTATGCCTTCGTTACTGTTTGGGTAGGTAAAGTTTAAGTTGTTTATGTTTATTGAGCTTATATGCTCCTCAAACTTTGTTTCATGTTGCTGTGACTGCTCAGGAAGTGGGGCATTTAAAATAGTAACCATATCGGCCGCAGCGCTTATACCTTGCAAGCGGGCATGGTAGTGGCTGCCTAATTGGCGCAGGGGTAAGTAAAATTCTGGGGCAAGTAGTAAAACAACAAAGCCGGTTGAAAAATCAAGCGTGCCAAAAAACAGTCTAAAACCAATGATTACCGCTACCAGTGCCACACTAATAGTGGCTAAAAATTCCAGCGCAAATGATGATAAAAAGGCAATTTTTAAAACACCGAGTGTAGCGTGCCTAAAGTCATCAGAAATTTTGGCTATTTGTTTTAGCTCTTTTTGCGTTGCGTTAAACAATTTAAGTTGTGTTAAACCTTGTACGCGGTCAAAAAAGTAATTACCTAGTACGGCCAGTTGCTGCCATCTTTTTTGATTTAACGCCTCGGCCTTTGAGCCCACCAAAATCATAAAAAACGGAATAAGCGGAGCGGTTAATAAAAATATTAAGCCTGCTTTATAGTCGGTTGGAAAAATAACCACCAATATTGCCAGCGGAATAAGCGCGCTATAAGCAACGCCAGGCAAGTATTTAGCGTAGTAGTCGTGCAGTGCTTCAACGCCATCGTGCACGGTGTTGAGCGTTGCTCCTTGGCCGTGTTGTTCAATATAACTTGGGCCAAGATGCGTTAATTTGGTTAATAAGGTTTGGCGCATAGCCGACTTTATTTTAAGTGCCGCATAAGCACTGAGCCTTTCACTGATAGCTAAAAATAGGGCTCTGAGTAAAATAATACCCGCAAGTGGCCAAAGTAAGTGGGTTACTTGGTTAAGGCTTGCACCTTCAAACATAACGTTATGAATAGTTTGTGCCAGTAAATAGGCGCCTGCAATCATTAAAATAGCGTTAAATGTGCCCAGTGCAATACTTAACTTTAGCCATGCACCCGCAGGCTTACTTTGCCGTTTTAAAAGAGCGCGCAGAGATTGCTGCTGCGCGCGATTTGGTCGGGGATTAGTCGTCATCTTTTGTGTTGTTAGCTTCGTTTAGTAAATCGTGCATCGGTTGTTCATCATCAGCTATGCTGTTTTTATTTTGATGAAACTCGTACCACATTACATTTATAACACCTAAGGTACAGGCTAAAAGTACACCTAAAATCCAAGCGAAATACCACATAATTTAGTCTCCTTAGTAGCTACCGTGCGTGTTGTTTTCAATTTCGTCTACCGTTACTCTGCGCCACATTTTTACGTAACACCAGGTGGTGTAGGCCAAAATTAACGGAATAAATATAACAACAGCAACAAACATAATATTAAGCGTTCTGTGGCTCGACACCGCATCCCAAATAGTTAAGCTAATATCTGGGTTATTAACAGATGGCATAATAAATGGGAACAGCGATACACCCGCCGTCATAATAACGCCAATTAACATAATGCTGGTTGAAATAAGCCCAAGTGCTGGCTTGTTTAGTTTAGAGAACAGTAAAGCACTGAGTGCCATAACAAAGCCTAAAATAGGGAAGGTCATTGTCCATGGGCGCTCGCTGTAATTATTAAGCCACGCACCTTGCGCTGTGCTTACAACTTTTGCCAACGGATCTGCATGGCTTTGCGTATCAGGCATAGAAACAATTTGGTAGCCATTTATGTTTGCTACCCAAAAACCCGCAGCCGCAAACAGTACAATAAATACCACTAATGCGTAGCGGCCATATTGCGCTGAGCGCTCTGCAACGGCATCTGCTGTGCGCAGTTGTAGCCACATGCCAGCATGGGCAATTAACATGGTGATACTAATTAAACCTGCCAGTAGGCCAAATGGGTTGAGTAAGCCAAAAAACGAGCCTTGGTAACTTACACGCAGTAAGTTATCAATATTAAACGGTACACCTAAAAATAAGTTACCAAATGCCACACCAAATACTAAAGCCGGAATGGCGCTGCCTGCAAATAAGCCCCAATCCCAGTTATTACGCCAGCGTTTAGAGTCTATTTTTGAGCGGTAATCAAAACCTAAAGGTCTAAAAAATAACGCAAACAAGACCAGCATCATGGCAAAGTAAAAGCCCGAAAATGCAGCGGCATACACCATAGGCCACGCTGCAAATAAAGCGCCGCCTGCGGTAATAAACCATACTTGGTTACCGTCCCAGTGGGCGCCAATGGTGTTGATTACAGTGCGGCGCTCTGAGTCTGTTTTACCAACAAGGCGAAGCAGCATCGCTACGCCCATATCCATGCCATCGGTAATTGCAAAGCCTATTAGCAGTACGCCAATGAGCAACCACCACAGCATTTTTAATGTTTCATAATCAAAAATCATAATTGCTCTCCTGCGTTTTTATCTGCTTTGTTTGGTAACTCAAAGTGATACTTGCCTGTATGTAACGAGCTTGGGCCTTGTTTAATAAAGCGCACCATTAACCAACCTTCTACAATGGCAAGGCCAGTGTAAAAAATAATAAACCCAGTTAAGCTAATTAAAATATCGTTTACCGTCAGTGACGAAGTGGCTAAAAAGGTCGGTAATATTTCTGATATAGCCCAAGGCTGGCGACCATATTCAGCAACGATCCAACCAAATTCTATTGCAATCCAAGGTAGCGGAATACTCAATACTGCAGCCCACAGTAGCCAACGTTTTTGCTCAATAATACGGTGTGCGTTGTAATAAAATGCCAATACAAATACGGCCAGCATAGCTACACCACAGGCCACCATTATTCTAAATGACCAAAACATAGGCCCCACTTTAGGGAACGAGTCTTTAACTGCCATTTGAATGTGCTCTTCTGTGGCATCTACCACATTGGGGGTATAGCGCTTAAGCAGCAAGCCATAACCTAAATCGGCTTTAAGAGAATCAAATTTAGCTATGTTTTCTTCGCTGTCATCGCCATTTCTTAGCTTTTGGAGGTATTCGTACGCTATCATGCCGTTACGAATGCGTACCTCGTGTTTTTTCTCTAAATCAGAAATACCAATAACTTGCTCATCTAAAGAGCGGGTAGCAATAATGCCTAGTGCGTAGGGTATTTTTACTGCTGCATGCGTTACCTGCTCATCTGAGTCAGGAAAACCAAGCGCGGTAAACGCAGCGGGTGCTTCTTCGGTACGCCATTCAGCTTCTATGGTGGCAAGTTTTACTTTTTGAACTTCGCCTACTTCGTAGCCTGATTCGTCACCTAATAAAATTACACACAATATGGATGCTAAACCAAAGCCCGATGCCACCGAGAACGAGCGCTTAGCAAAGGCTAAATCTCGGCCTTTTAATATGTACCAACTACTAATGCCCAGTACAAACATAGAAGCGGCTACGTAACCGGCCGATACCGTATGAATAAACTTAACCTGCGCCACTGGGTTAAATACAAGCTCTGCAAAGCTGGTCATTTCCATGCGCATGGTTTGATAGTTAAACTCTGCCCCTACCGGGTTTTGCATCCACCCGTTAGCTATTAATATCCACAGCGCCGACATATTAGTACCTAGCGCCATTAAAAATGTAGCGCCCAAATGTTGGCGTTTAGTTAACCTATCCCAGCCTAAAAAGAACATACCCACAAAGGTCGACTCTAAAAAGAACGCCATTAAGCCTTCAATAGCGAGCGGGGCGCCAAATACATCGCCTACGTAATGCGAGTAATAAGACCAGTTAGTACCAAACTCAAACTCCATGGTCAGGCCCGTTGCCACCCCAATAGCAAAGTTAATACCAAACAATTTTCCCCAAAACTTAGTCATATCACGATAAATTTCGCGACCGGTCATAACATAAACCGATTCCATAATAACTAAAATCCAGGTCATACCTATGGTTAAAGGCACGAATAAGAAATGGAAGAGTGCGGTAACAGCAAACTGCAATCGCGATAGATCCACAAAGGTTTCATCTATCATTTTTGGCTCCTTGAGGGTGACGGGTTAACAAGGCAATTAATAATTGGCAAAGTTAAAATTAATGAACTTTCAGTAATTACTGAAAGTTTGGAATATTATTTACGTTTGCACAATTTTTGTCAATAAACATATTAGAAAAAGTTAATATATATTCACCATGCTACATCAGTATGAAATACAAACAATCGTTTGGTACTAAATTAGTTACAAATAATCGTTAATTTAAAGCGTTTAACCAAACATTAAAACACGGTAAACTAACCGCTATGAACGCCTGATAAATAAAGTCGAATGAATAAAGAGAAAAAACAACTACGTATTGGTATTGTGGCAGGTGAGCTGTCGGGCGATATTTTAGGCGAAGGCTTAATTAAAGCACTTAAAACGCACTTTCCAGATGCCATTTTTGAAGGCATTGCAGGGCCAAAAATGCAGGCGCAAGGCTGTAAAACGCTTTACGATATGGACGAGCTCTCGGTAATGGGGCTGGTTGAAGTATTAGGGCGTTTGCCGCGTTTACTTAAAATACGTAAGCAGCTGGTACAGCACTTTAAAGATAACCCACCCGATGTATTTATAGGTATTGATGCGCCCGATTTTAACCTACGCGTAGAAAAACCTTTAAAAGATGCCGGTATTAAAACCATTCAATACGTAAGCCCGTCGGTTTGGGCATGGCGCGAAAAACGTATTCATACCATTAGTGCTGCCACAAATTTAGTGCTTGCTCTGCTGCCGTTTGAAAAAGAATTTTACGATAAGCACCAAGTACCGTGTACATTTGTAGGACACACCTTAGCTGACGATATAGCGCTTGAGCACGACGATAGCCAAGCCCGCCAAGAACTTGGCCTAAATACCGACGACAAAGTACTGGCTTTACTGCCAGGTAGCCGTGGCTCAGAAGTAGGCTTGCTCAGCGAAACCTATATAAATACAGCTGCGCAGTTACAAGCGCAAAACCCAGACCTTAAAATAGTGGTGCCGCTGGTTAACGAAAAACGCAAAGCGCAATTTAGTGAAATTTTAAATGCCACTGCACCAAATTTAAATGTAAACTTACTCGATGGTCAGTCAAAACTAGCCATGCAAGCAGCTGATGCCATTTTACTGGCATCAGGCACAGCAACGCTTGAAGGCATGCTGTATAAAAAGCCTATGGTGGTGGGTTATAAAATTAAGCCAATGAGCTATTGGATTTTTAAAACCTTGTTTACCTTTAATATTAAATATTTTTCACTGCCAAACTTATTAGCCGATGAAGAGCTAGTGCCGGAGTTTTTACAAAGTGAATGTAACGTGGCTAATTTAACGGGCGCACTTACGCCTATGCTAAATACCGATAATAAAGAACTAAAAGCACGCTTTTTAGCCATCCACGAAAAAATTAGATTAAATGCCAGCAAACAAGCAGCCAAGGCTGTGGCGGAGTTAATAAATGCAAATTGAACGACCCAACGTAACCTTAATTGCCGGTGTAGATGAAGTAGGGCGTGGCCCGCTTGTCGGTGATGTTGTTACCGCTGCGGTAATACTTGACCCAGCGAATCCTATTGCAGGTTTAGCTGACTCTAAAAAGCTAACCGACAAAAAGCGCCAAGCACTGGCTATAGAAATAAAACAAAAAGCGCTGTGTTATGCCATTGGTCGTTGTAGCCCAACAGAGATTGACGAGTTAAACATTTTGCATGCAACTATGCTTGCAATGACGCGTGCAGTTGAGGGGTTAAGTACGCAACCAGAGTTTGTATTTGTAGATGGTAACCGCTTACCTAAATTAGCTATGCCGGCTCAAGCAGTTGTTAAAGGCGATAGTTTAGTGGCTGAAATTTCAGCAGCCTCTATTTTAGCCAAAGTAGCGCGTGATGATGAAATGCTTGAGCTTGATACTCGCTACCCGCAATACGGGTTTGCAGGGCACAAAGGGTACCCAACTAAAACACATTTTGCAGCGCTTGAGCAGTACGGTGCTATTGATGAGCACCGTAAAAGTTTTAAGCCGGTACAACGTGTGCTAATGCAAGCAAAGGGCGAGGCATAAATAATGGCCGCTCCAGATTTTGTACATTTACGGGTTCACTCAGACTTTTCGATGGTCGATGGCTTAGCTAAAACCAAGCCTATTGTTGCTAAAGCGCAAGAGCTTGAAATGCCAGCGCTGGCAATTACCGATCAAATGAACTTTTGTGGTTTAGTGCGTTTTTATGGCGCAACCCACAGTGCCGGTATTAAACCCATAGTGGGAGCCGATTTTTGGTTGCGCAGCCCAGAGTTTCCAGATGAGCCAAGCCGTATTACGTTGCTAGCTAAAAACAACGACGGTTATAAAAACATTACCTTATTAATATCTGAAGCTTACCAACGCGGGCATATATTTCATCGCCCGGTGATTGACCGAGAATGGCTAGTTAAGCACAAAGAAGGGCTTATTATTCTCTCAGGCGCAAAAGATGGTGATTTAGGTAAAGCCTTATTAAAAAATAATCCAGGCGTTATTGAATCTGTAGTGAGCTTTTATAAGCAGCATTTTAGCGATCATTACTATTTAGAGCTTATTCGCACCGACCGTCCGCTTGAAGAAGACTACCTGCATATGGCGGTAGAGCTTGCAGCTAAAGAGCAACTGCCCGTTGTTGCCACAAACGAAGTGGTTTTTTTAAAGCCCGAAAACTTTGAAGCGCACGAAATTCGTGTGGCTATTTTTGACGGTTACACCCTTGATGATAAACGCCGCCCTAAACGATTTTCACAAGAGCAATACCTAAAAACGCCTGAGCAAATGGCCGAGCTATTTAGCGATATTCCTGAAGCGCTGCAAAATACGGTAGAAATAGCCAAACGCTGTAACGTAACGGTGCAACTAGGCACTTACTTTTTGCCTGATTACCCAACCGGCTCGTTAAAAATTGAAGACTTTTTAGTTAAGGTTTCAGAAGATGGCCTTGAAGAGCGCCTGCAGTTTTTATTCCCCGATGAACAAGAGCGACAAGAAAAACGAGGCGAATACGACGAGCGCTTAAAAGTAGAGCTTGGTGTAATTAACCAAATGGGTTTTCCAGGCTACTTCTTAATCGTAATGGAGTTTATTCAGTGGAGTAAAGATAACAATATTCCAGTGGGGCCAGGGCGTGGTTCGGGTGCGGGTTCATTAGTGGCGTATGCCCTAAAAATTACCGACCTTGATCCGCTTGAATTTGATTTACTCTTTGAGCGATTCTTAAACCCTGAACGTGTATCAATGCCCGATTTCGATGTCGATTTTTGTATGGACAGGCGTGATGAGGTAATTGACCATGTATCGGCATTGTATGGGCGGGACGCGGTATCACAAATTATTACCTTTGGTACCATGGCTGCAAAAGCGGTAATACGCGATGTAGGGCGTGTACTTGGCCACCCTTATGGTTTTGTTGATCGAATTTCTAAGCTGATCCCAGGGGATCCCGGCATGACGCTTGCCAAAGCGTTTGAGGTAGAGCCGCGTTTACAAGAAGCCTACGATGGCGACTCAGAGGTAAAAGATTTAATCGATATGTGTCGCATCCTAGAAGGGTGTACACGTAATGCCGGTAAACACGCCGGTGGTGTTGTAATATCGCCGACGACCATTACCGACTTTGCTGCACTTTATTGCGATGACGAAGGTAAGTTTCCGGTAACACAGTTTGATAAAAACGACGTAGAAACCGCAGGCCTAGTTAAGTTCGATTTCTTGGGCTTACGTACCTTGACCATTTTGCAGTGGGCTGTGGATATGACCAACGAGCGCATGAAGCGCGAAGGCAAAGCGCCCGTTGATATAAATACCATTCCATTGGATGATAAAAAAAGTATAGAGCTATTACTGCGCGCCGAAACAACCGCGGTATTCCAGCTAGAATCGCGCGGCATGAAAGACCTCGTACGCCGATTAAAGCCCGATTGCTTTGAAGATATGATTGCATTGGTAGCCTTGTTCCGCCCAGGCCCACTGCAATCAGGCATGGTAGATAACTTCATCGACCGTAAGCTTGGCCGAGAAGAAATTTCATACCCAGATGCCCAATACCAACACGAAAGCTTAAAGCCCATACTTGAGCCTACTTACGGCATTATTTTGTACCAAGAACAAGTAATGCAAATTGCCCAAGTACTAGCAGGCTATACGCTTGGTGGCGCCGACATGTTACGTCGTGCAATGGGTAAGAAAAAACCCGAAGAAATGGCCAAACAGCGTTCAACCTTTGAAGAAGGCGCACGCAATAATGGTATAGACGGCGAACTGGCAATTAAAATTTTCGACCTGGTAGAAAAATTCGCAGGCTATGGTTTTAATAAATCTCACTCGGCAGCGTATGCACTGGTTTCGTACCAAACGCTGTGGATGAAAACGCACCATCCGGCAGAATTTATGGCTGCGGTAATGTCGGCCGATATGGATAACACCGACAAAATAGTAATCTTGGTGGATGAATGTGAAAACATGAAGCTCACCTTATTACCGCCTGATGTAAACGCCGGAGAATTTAAATTTACGGTAAACCTGCAAGGTGAAATTGTTTACGGTATTGGTGCTATTAAAGGCGTAGGTGAAGCGCCGGTAGAGGCCATTTTAGAAGCGCGCGCAAAAGGCGGCCCATTTAAAGATTTATTTGATTTTTGTGCCCGTGTAGATTTAAAACGCTTAAATAAACGTGTGACCGAAAAATTAATTTACGCCGGTGCACTTGATCAACTCGGGCCAGAGAAAACCCAAGCAGGGCGTGCAACATTACTGGCAAGTTTAAAAGATGCCATGCGCGCTGCCGATCAGCACAACAAAGCTGAGCAACTTGGGCAAAGCGATTTATTTGGCTTACTGGCCACTGAGCCTGATGAAGTTGAGCAAGCCTTTATTAAAGCCACACCGCTTACCGATAACCAATGGCTTGATGGCGAAAAAGACACGCTAGGCCTTTATTTAACAGGGCATCCGATAAATCAGTATCGTCGTGAACTTAGACATTACACCAGCGGCAAGCTGGTGGATTTACAGCCAACAAATCGTGATGTACTCTCTACGGCGGCGGGTTTAGTTATTTCAGCGCGGACATTAATTAATAAAAAAGGAAATCGTTGGGGCTTAATAACTTTAGATGACAAGAGCGCCCGTATTGATGTACGCTTGTTTCCTGAACAGTTCGAAATGTACCAAGAAATGCTTCAAGTAAACAATATCTTGGTAATATCTGGACAGGTCAGCTTTGATAACTTCTCCGGTGGCATTACAATGACCGCCAGAGAAATAAACACCATTGCTCAAGCGCGTGAAAAACGCATTAAAGCGATTAAAATGACGCTGAACATGGTGCAAATCGAGGCAGGTTTCTTCGATAAATTACAAAAAGTACTCGAACCTTATAAAATGGGAACGTGTCCGATCAAGGTTTATTACCAGCGCCCCGATGCGTTGGCTCAATTAACCCTAGGGATCGAATGGTGTGTTACGCCGAGCGACGACTTAATTCATAAGTTATCACTCATGGCGGCACAAGATGTAGAACTAGAATTTAACTGATTAGGTAGTTTAGAGCATGAGCCTCAATTATCTTGATTTTGAGCTTCCGATTGCAGAATTAGAAGCAAAAATTGAAGAATTACAAAGCATAAGCCGCGCTGGCGAATTAGACCTTGAGTTAGAAGAGGAAGTCAGCAAATTAAAAGAAAAAAGCGCTAAGCAAAAAGAGGAAATATTCTCAAATTTAGGCGCTTGGCAAGTATCGCAGTTAGCGCGTCATCCGTTGCGTCCTTACACTCGAGATTATATCGAGCGCATTTTCACGGAATTTGACGAGTTTGCAGGCGATCGTACTTTTGCTAACGATCCGGCTATTTTAGGTGGTGTTGCACGTTTAGATGGCGAACCAGTAATGGTGATTGGCCAGCAAAAAGGGCGTGATACAGCTGAAAAAATTAAACGTAACTTTGGTATGCCAAAACCAGAAGGCTACCGCAAAGCGCTACGTTTAATGGAAATGGCCGAGCGTTTTAAAATGCCAATTATGACCTTTATCGACACCCCAGGGGCATACCCAGGTGTGGGCGCTGAAGAGCGCGGTCAGTCTGAGGCAATTGCACGTAACCTAAAAGTAATGGCGGCACTTAAAGTACCCACAATTTGTACGGTTATTGGCGAAGGCGGCTCTGGTGGTGCATTAGCCATTGGTGTTGGCGACAGAGTTAACATGTTGCAATACAGCACGTACTCAGTAATTTCGCCAGAAGGCTGTGCTTCAATTTTATGGAAAAGCGCCGATAAAGCACCACTTGCCGCAGAGGCAATGGGTGTAACTGCAGAGCGTGTTAAAGAGCTCGATTTAATTAATAACTTAGTTGAAGAGCCTTTAGGCGGCGCACACCGCAATTACGATGCAATGGCACGTAACTTAAAAACACGTTTAAAACGTGACCTTGCTGACTTACAAGCGCTATCGCTTGAAGACATGCTAGATCAACGCTACAAACGTTTAATGTCGTTTGGTTACTGCTAATTAGCTAACCAACACATTTATTGTTAAAAAAGGCCGCTTATGCGGCTTTTTTGTTTTAAAATACTGCAAACATTAAATTTATAGCGTATCCATGCAAGCATCACCTATTTATCAGCACGTTAAACACGCCCTTGAGCACTTTTTTAAGCACCAGCAGTATAACTTTACGGTGGCGCTTTCGGGTGGCGTGGATTCGGTGGTATTGCTTCATATAATGCACTTATTAAAACAAGCGCAACCAAAGCTAAACGTAAACGCGATTTATGTTAATCATGGTTTAAGCCAATACGCGAATGACTGGCAGCGCTTTTGCCAAAACTTGTGCGCTGAGCTAAATATATCGTTTAATGCCGCGCAGGTAACAATAAACTCAAAAACACGAACAAGCCTTGAAGCGCAGGCACGTGAGGCGCGTTACAAAGCACTTGATGAGCTAAGCCCCGCGGGCAGTGTTATTTTGTTGGGTCAGCATTTAAACGATCAAATAGAAACGTTTTTACTGCGGTTAAAGCGCGGCTCTGGCTTAAAAGGGTTAGGCGCAATGCAAAAAATGCGTGAACTACAAAGCGGGCGAATATGCTACAGACCGCTTTTAAACATAACGCGCAGTGATATAGAGCACTTTGCCACAGAGTTTAATATTACGCACATTACTGATGACTCAAATACCGATGAGCGTTTTGATCGTAACTTTTTACGTGCACGTGTAGTGCCTATACTTGCAAAGCGCTTTAAAGGTTTTGAACATTGTGCTGGGCGCAGCATTGAGTTACTACAGCAACAACAAGCGCTACTTGATGAGTACACTGAACTTGATTTAAAACAAAGCGTAAACGCCCATCAAGCACTGAGCGTTAGCCAACTAACCACCTACAGCGACGTGCGCATAACCAATGTGGTTCGTGCATGGCTTAGCTTATTTACCCAAGTAATGCCCTCACAAAAGCAGCTTTTGCAAATAATTAACCAAGCCATAAATGCGCAGGCTGATGCGCAAATGCAAGTTGATTTAAGCGAAGGGCAAATACGACGCCATCAAGGGTATTTGTATTTTGTTACACCACACACATTATTAGCCGATGAAGCGCTAACGAGCAATGAGCTTGCACTTAATGATGGGCGCGTTTTAATAAAGCAACAAGGTAAAGGCCTACGTGTCCCACTGCCAAACGAGCAAGTCACCGTGCGCTTTAATTGTAATAGTGCGCGTATAAAGCCGTTAAAAAAGCCAGGCAGCAATACGCTTAAACACTGGTTTAAAGATGCAAAAGTAGCCCCGTGGTTAAGAGAGCGGGTGCCTTTAATATTTTATAACGATGAGCTTGTGCAAGTTGTTGGTTATTTTGTAAGTGAAAAACACCGAGACGAAAACGGCATTTTTTGGGAGTGTAAATAAATGAAAGATCAGCCACATGTAGGCCTATCGCTAGTTAGCAAAGCGCCGATGGGTATGTTAATAACAGCGTTAGTTGCTGTTATAGCCAATGTATTACTAGAGCTTAATATTATTACATTAGGTTATGCCGTTGTGGGCGGGGTGATATCGGCGGTATTACTGCTTGCCTACTGGTTAGGTAAAGGCGGGTTATTTTTTATTTTAGGCGTAAGTTTACCATTGGTTTTAGTGTTATTTACCCCGCTTGCAAGCATAACAGCATTGCTTAATTTAGTGAGCGGCTTCTTTTTTGGCTTTTGTGCAGCCTTGTTTGTTTATAAATTACTGGCTAATAAATAATTAAACAGTAATAAAAAAGCTTAGCGGGGGAAGCTAAGCTTTTATAAATAATAGAGTTATATAAATACTAATATGCTTTTGCGCAGTTGCGCCCAGAGGCTTTTGCCTTATATAAGCCTTTATCGGCTCTTGCAAATATTTCTGTTTCGCAATCTTGGCTATTGGCTAGGGTAAAGCCAATGCTGGTGGTTACTTTGTATTTAGACATTAAACTTGAGTTTCTGACTAAGTGCATAATGCGCTCAGCAACCACTTTGTTTGTTGTAAACTCAGGGTCTTCAATAATCAGCGAAAACTCATCGCCACCAAATCTAAATACAGAGTCGGTGCCGCGTATACTGCTACAAAGTACCTGCGAAAATTCTTTTAAAACATCGTCACCTACTTTATGACCATAGTTGTCGTTTACTTGCTTAAAGTTATCTAAATCAAGCAGCATTAAACTAAAAGGGCGCTGGTAACGGCGGCAGTTTTCGAGCTTTTGCGATAACATGTCATTAAATTGGCTACGGTTATTTAACCCAGTGAGCGCATCTTTTGTGGCAAGTTTTAACACTCGGCTGTACATCATTGCGTTACGCAGTGGGTACACAAGGGCGCTGTGCAAGGCACGTAATTTGTTTTCAATCGCTTTACTAATAGGGTATTGGCTAAAGTAAATTAGCTGTCCTAAGTGCTCGCGACCAATAGCTAAATCGTAAGAGTACGGGCTAGTGTTCGTGTTGCTATCTGAGGTTTGTGCAGTACCGAGCGTTGATTGAAACTGCAGCCCTGAAAAGTTAAGTAGCTGTTTGGCAAATTTTGCATAAATAGCCAACACATCTTCTATTACTAGGCTTGTTTGTAGCTCGGTAACTAAATCGTGCGTTGCCGCTGTTTCGTTAGTGTGTGTTTGCTCTGCCGAAAACGGCAAAAAATCGCCGCGCCCAGACACGCGTTGTGTCAAAATATGGACATTTTCCATTAAAATCTTCCCCCAGGGTGTTACTTTGCAATAACTAAGCTATTTTTATGCCATATTTTAAAATTGCTTGATAAACATATGGTTGCTATATTTAAAGTTCATTCCGTAGTTTAATTGACGCTGGAGGCCGAATTTGCAAAGTATAAACGCTCAAATTTTTGGCTTGTTAGTGGCAGCGGTGCTTTTTGTATGGTTTTTTAAGCGCATTGGCTTGCCGCCTATTTTGGCGTATTTAGCAACAGGCGTTTTAGCGGGCAGCCATGGCATTGGTTGGCTTGCTCAATCTCACGAAATAGAGTTTATTGCTGAGCTGGGCATCGTATTTTTACTGTTTAGTTTAGGGCTCGAATTTTCTATATCGCGGCTAATGGCCATGCGCAATATTGTGTTTGGACTGGGCTCGTTACAAGTTGGTGTTACCAGCTTGCTCTTCATTATTATTTTATATTGCTTAAATTTTAGCTTACTCACTAGCTTTACCATTGGCACAATTATGGCGCTTTCTTCAACCGCGGTGGTGGTTAAGCTATTAAAAGAAACTGGCGAACTAAACCAGCGCCGTGGGCAACTGGCGGTGGGCGTATTACTGTTTCAAGATATTGCCGTTGTGCCCCTACTTATTATTTTGCCATTGTTTGCCTCAAGCGATTCGCAAAGTATTAGTTGGGCGCTGGCATTTGCGCTTACAAAAGGCGCGTTTGTGTGCTTATTACTGTGGGCGATTGGTAAATGGGTGCTGCCTAAAGTATTTAAAGAAATAGCGCAGGTACGAACCGATGAACTGTTTGTGCTTACCACAATTTTGGTGGCGTTATTTGCCGGTTTTTTAACTTACATGTTTGGTTTATCAATGGCGCTTGGGGCATTTTTAGCTGGCATGATGCTAGGAGAGAGCCATTACCGCCATCAGCTAGAGGCTGATATTAGGCCATTTCGCGATATTTTAATGGGGCTGTTTTTTGTAACTGTGGGGATGCAGCTCGATATTTTATTTGTGCTTTCGCATGGTTTTGTAATTATTGGCGCGTTATTTGGCTTGTTAATATTAAAAATTACCGTGCTGGCATTAAGTGCCAGATTAATGCATGAGCGCAATCAAGACTCGCTAGCCTGCGGCGTTATGCTGTGGCAAATGGGAGAATTTGGGTTTGTGCTTATTGCTTTGGCAAGTCAGCATGAGTTGCTCAATTCAGAGCAAGCGTCGTTTTTAATTGCCTTAGGGGTGCTATCGATGGCGCTAACCCCGTTTTTAATTGATAAAACCCCACTAATTTTAAAGCAATTAGGTATTTTAGATCACCCCAGTATGGCGAGGGAGAGCGAGCCTAAAAGTAGCACCTTATATAATGATCACGTGGTTATTTGTGGCTTTTCACGCGTAGGGCAAACAATAGCGCGATTTCTAAAACCCGAAGCCATAGATTACGTTGCCATAGAAAGTAACCCTATCTTAGTACAAGAGGGCAAAGCCGCAGGTGAGCCAGTAATATTTGGCTATGTAAAACAAAAAGATATTTTAAAGTGCGCAGGGGTAGAGCGAGCACGCTTAGTGATTATTACCTTTACAGAGCTTGAGCATGCCCATGTGGTTATAGATGCCATAAAGCAACTTGCGCCCAACGTTAAAATACTAATAAGAACCCGCGACGACAGCCAATTAAACAACTTAAAAGAGTTGGGTGTTACTGAGGTGGTGCCTGAGTCGTTAGAGGCAAGCTTAATGTTGGTTTCGCATGTGTTGTCGATGTCGGGAGTACCGATGACACGCATTGTACGCCGTGTTAGTAAAGAGCGCCGTAATCGCTACCCGCTTATGCAAAGTTTTTACGCCGGTTACTTTAAAGACAACGAAGAAACCTCCTCTGAGCGCTTAGAATATTTGCACGTAGTCGCGTTGCCAGATCAAGCCTATGCGGTGGATAAAACAATAGACGAGCTTAACTTATCTAAACGCCGCGTGACTGTAAAAGCTTTGCGCCGAGAGGGGCAAGAAATAGACGACCCATCAACCAGCACCACATTGTGCGCAAACGATGTATTGGTATTGCAAGGTAAGCCTAGGCGGGTAGAGCGAGTAGAGCATTACCTACTCGATGGGCTTGAATAAAAAGCATTTTTTTACTGACATAGATGCAAGTTATTAAAATAACACAGGTAGTTGTCCAGCTCAGTTGGTTTTAAAGCTTGCTCTGCGATTAAATAGCCCATAGAACAAGTTTTAATTAGCAAAGGCCAACATTAGTTAATCGAGCTCTAAAAATTGGCGTATTTCGGGTAGTTTTTTCATGCCATCTTCATAGCCAATTTGAATTAGGTGCTGAGTGTAGCGTTTTTCAAACAATAAATAGCTGGTTAAACTCGACTGCGAGTGCTTTTTTACCCCAATTGTGCGCAGCAGCAACTTAATTGCCCACGGCATATCGCTGTAGTATTGAGCGGCAATATCGTTAAAGTTTTTTGATGGATTAATAATACAGGTTTCTATTTGTTTCAGCTCTTGATGTTTGTCGCGCGCCGGAAGCAGCCCTAAAGTGCGATTTACACGCTCAAGGCGCTCAAGGTCGGCTTGCATGGTGTCGCTAAATACACTATCGAGTAAATGCCCTGCAACCGCAGAAAGCCCAGGGTAGTGGGGCGAGTAACCCGCTGGGTGCGACTCTTTTGGTTGGTCTACCCCAATAATAAATATTTTTTCAGCCCCTAAATGAATAGATGGGCTAAGCGGTGAAAGCTGGTGAATAGAGCCATCGCCAAAATAGTGGTTAAATACATTAACACTTGGAAACACCATAGGAATGGCGCTTGATGCCATTAAATGCTCAACGTTAATGCGCATAGGGCGACCTTCGCGCTTGGCACGCTGCCAAGGTGTTTGTGTGTTTGACTGAAAAAACGCAACAGAGTCACCAGTTGTATAGCTTGAAGCGGTAATAGAAATCGCTTCTAAATAATTGCGATGTAAATTACGCTCAATGCGGTGCAGGTCTAAAATTTCGTTTAATAAACCGCGCAAAGGGCGGTTATTTAGCAAACTGCCTGGTGGGTGGTTTATGTGCTCAGACTGAAAACTGGTTAAAATATTACGCGCAATATGGCCAAACACACTTAAAAAGTCGCTTTTGTAGACCATAGACGTTGAAAAGTTTTTCCAAACAGACTCAAGCTTACGCACGGCCAAATGCGCACACGAGGCATAACAGGCCAAAGCTGCAGAATTAATCGCGCCTGCAGAAGTGCCGTTAATAATTCTAAATGGCAAAGGCGCGGTGCGAGGCATACTATGAGCAAGCGCTTTAAGCACGCCCACTTGATAAGCAGCGCGAGCGCCACCACCTGTAAGTAATAGGGCTATTTTAGGTTTATGTGGGTCAACTTGCTGGATTTTCATAGTGGTTTTTGAACTGCTTAACGTCTTTTCTTTATTTATCAACTTTAAGTCTTTAAGCTAGAAGAATCAAAGAATAACTGAGTTACTATGGCTCGTTGTTCTAATTAGTAAGTGTAGGTTTATGTTGTAAAGCCTATATTTAAAGTAATAGTGATTACCGATAGTGAATTTTTTCCACTCAGCGTACTCTGAGTAATATGCATTTAAATTTATGGAGTTTGTATGTCAGATAAACCAGAAGCGTCAGATGTTCAAAAACGTCCGCCTAAAAACAATTTTTTATTCGCCGTTATTATTTTAATTATCTTAGTGTGTGCCGCTGCGTTCGTTCTGCTATCGCCCACTGACGAGCCAGAAACTCGCACAGAGGTAGAGCAAACACCTAAAGAGCAACCGGTGATGGAGCTAAAGCCAGAAAACGACCCTGTGGTAGATGCGCCATCAGTTAAGCCTGAAAAGCCAGCTGAGCTAAGCGTACCTGCTCAACGCCCAGCTGAGCCAGAGCCGGTTGTAGAGCCATTACCAACGCTTGATGAAAGCGACACCGTAGTGGTTGCCAAAATGGATGAATACCTAAGCGACTCGGTAATGAGCCTAATGGTAACCGACGATGTAATTCGCCGTGGCGTTGTATTTATAGACAACATAGCCAAAGGCAAAATTGCTAAAAAGCACACGCCAGTGGTTAAACCTGAAGAAGAATTTAGCGTAAGCGAAGGGGACATTTTAACAATTGACCCTAACAGCTACGAGCGCTATACACCGTATGTAAAAGTATTTACGAGCTTGAGCGCCGCCCAAGCTGTGCGTATGTACGAGCAGTACAAGCCATTAATCAACAACGCGTACAGTGAAATTGGTTACGGCGATGATGAATTTAATCAAACGCTAGAAGATGCTATTGAGTTATTACTTGATACACCGGAGCCAGAAGGCGAGTTACCGCTACTGCGAGACTCGGTTACTTATCAGTATGCGTTTTCTGAATGGGAGCAATTACCGGCTGCACAAAAACAGCTGTTACGTATGGGCCCAGAAAACATGAAAAAAGTAAAAGCAGCACTGCGTAAAATTAAAGCCGAGTTAGAGCGTAATTAATAGGCATTAAAGGCTGTTTTTAACCGCGATTGTATATGAAGTATGCAATCGCACTTTCTTTTTTGATTATCCCTTGAATAACACACCAAAAGTAGAGATAATCCTTCCCGCGCCAACCAAGGCCCTCAATGGTAGTCTTATTGGTCCTCTCGCAACACTAGCAGGCGAACCTGGTCAGGCCCGGAAGGGAGCAGCCACAGTTTGTGACGTGTGTGCCGAGATGTGGCTGGTAAGACTGCCACCCAAACTCCTCATTTGGGTGAAAATACATTCCTTTTAAATTATTCCTTAGTGACACCGTTAAATATTTAATATTACGAGTATCGATTTTCCACTATTACCGCTCTACCTCATTTTTACATTCACACTGTTTTTATTATTGCCGTTTACTGCACTAGCAGATGAAACATTCACTATTTATGTAAAAAAATCAAATTACTTATTTAGCAACGCCAAAGCAAAACTCACATCTACTGAGCTTGGCAATAAATTACAGTCACTCAATGTTTCAACAGTAATACTCAATGTAGATTATTGCGCAGCTCCAGAAGCGTTAGCTAATGCCTATTTAGCAATCGCAAATGCTAAGCCTATGCTTAAGGGTATTAAGTTAAATTTAAGTGACAGTCATAAAAAGAGTAAAAACACATAACACGCTTTTTGAGGGCGTTCACAAGTGTAAATTGCCAAATGTTTAGCACGCCCTATAACCTGCCTTCTAAGTGGATGGCTATTTGCACACCTTTCTTTTTAAATTAATTAGTTACCTGCGGCTATTCGCTTTTTGACAGGGGGGATTGTTTATCTGTTCCTGTTTTATTGCTGCTAGACAACCCTTGCCTTGTACGTAATAATGTAAAAATTACATTAATTTTAACATATAAAGTGTTAACAAAGTGCCCCAAGGTTGATTAATGCCGCAAAGAAGTAAGTGGACACTCGCTGTTTTATTAGGGTTATTAGGCGGGTTAGTAAATCTCTCGCCATTGTATTTTTTCGACAGCTCCGAATTTTTGTTTGGGCAATTGTTTGTTTTATGCAGCTTAGTATTTACTGGGCTGCGTTACGCGTGCCTAAGCCTTGCCATTGTTTCTGGTTTTTTACTTTATAGATGGGGCCATTGTTGGCCGAGTATTGTGTATTTACTCGAGCTTTGTTGGCTTTATGCTTTTTGCTTACGCCGCTCTAAACCTATTCTTCCTTTGGGTAGCGTATTTTGGCTATGTATTGGTTTACCCTTCGTATGGGTTATAGGCCAATTTGTTATTGGCTTGGCCTGGTTAACGCTAATAGTGGCTATATCAAAGTACTTAATTAACGCGCTAATAAGCTTGGCGGTGGTTGATTTAGTTAGTGTATTTGTACCTTACGCTAGCCGTGCGTATCAGGGTCGGCCCCTGGCAAAAATTTTAAGCTATGTGGTTAGTGTCATTATTATTTTAGTGGTACTGCTAACCAGTGTAATTTTAGTAAACGATCATCATGCGCGCTTAGAGTATGAAGTAAACGCTCAACTAAAAGAAAAAGCCGAGTCTATTAGCACGCAATTAAATGATTATTTAGCATTTCATAAAAACGCTATTGTTATGAGTAGCGACGCAATAAGTGCGGGCACTGCAAGCGATGTGCAGCTCAAACGATTAATGTCGTTATTTCCAGGCTTTACCACCAGCTTGTATGCAAACCCAGATGGCTTTGTAGAGCTTAGCTCACCCAGCGATTTAATAGAGGGGCTTAGCCTTGCGCAGCGTAGTGTTAAAGACCGAGCATACTTTACTCAAGCTCAGCAGTTCCCTTTGGGCTATACCAGTGGCGTGTTTCAAGGTCGCGGCCTAGGTAACGAAGCCATAGTGGCGCTGTCGGCACCTATATACCGTAACAATACGTTTTATGGTGTGGTAGAGGGCTCGTTAAAGTTAGACCGCTTAGAGCGGTTTATACCTAACTTATTTGAGTACACGGGCGATTTAGTGGTGCTAGATGCGCAGCAAAAAGTGGTATTTAGCTCCCTTGATGAATTTAAAATACTGAGCCATTTTAACGGGGAGGGCTTTAATACCAGTAATTTAGGTGATAAAAACCTATTTCGTTCAACCAAAAACGAGGTGTACCACAGCTCTAGGTACATTGATCCACAAAATCACTGGCAAGTTATTACCTTTTATAATCGTAAGCATTTAAGTATGGCGGTGGCAAAAGCTTGGCTACCCACTATTTTGTTAAGTGCGATATTGATGCTTATGGTGGTTATTTTTATACACCAACTTGCTAATTTATTAGTGCAGCCAATCACTAGCTTAACTACGCTAATGCAAAGCTTTGGCAAAACCAAAACACATAAGTTTAATACAGACTCAAGCTGGCATGAAGTATTGCAGCTACAACAGCAATTTGAATTACTAGCTAATGCGCTGCAGCGTTCAATAGAAAACCTACAAGCCTCTAATATCAGAAACCAAGGGTTAAATACCCAGCTGAGCGAATTTAATCAGCAGCTAGAGGGCAAAGTAGCAGAGCAAACCACCGAGCTTAAAAAAGCGGTAAATAGGGCTAATTTAGCCAATGTTGCTAAGTCGCAATTTTTAGCCAATATGAGCCACGAGCTACGCACCCCTATGAACGGTATTTTAGGCATGGGTGAGGTTTTATTACGCGATAATTCATTAACCGATGAGCAGCGAGAGCTATTAAATACGCAGCAAAAAAGCGCACAAAATTTACTGAAAATTTTAAACGATATTTTAGATTTTTCTAAAATAGAAGCTAACGCTATGGAAATTAGCCCTCGGGCGACTAACCTTGCGCCGTTTATTGCCAATATAAAGTCGTTGTTTTCTCCCATTGTAAGTTCTGATCACGTCGAGTTTATTGTTAGTCAAAGCGACAGGCTGCCAGATTGCGTAAAAGTAGACGACCTACGTTTAAACCAAGTCATTATTAACTTGCTCTCTAATGCGTATAAGTTTACCGAGCGTGGTTTTGTGCGCTTATCGTTTGATTACGAAAACGAGCAACTTTTAATAAGCGTAGCCGATAGCGGCATTGGTATTGAAAAAGATCAGCAGTCGTTGTTATTTAGTGAGTTTACACAAGCTGATGTAGGTGTGGCACGTAAGTATGGTGGCACAGGCTTAGGTTTAGCAATTAGCCAAGGGTTAATTAAAAAAATGCAGGGTGAAATTACCCTCAACAGCGAACCAGGCAAAGGCAGCGTACTTAAATTTTACGTGAGTGCACCTAAAGCACAGTCCAACAAACCAGAGCCCGTTAAACAGCCGAAGTCGTTGCCTAATTTAAGCGATAAAACACTTTTACTGGTTGAAGATAACCCCATTAACCGCCAAGTAATTGCAAAAATGCTAGAGCCTACAAAGGTTAACTTAGTGATGGCAACCGATGGCATAGAAGCGCTAAAAGTACTTGAAGGAAATCGCTTTGATTTAATTTTAATGGATTGCCAAATGCCTAATATGGATGGCTACGAGTGCACCCAAACAATACGGGCTAACGAGGTAAACACAAAGGCACATGTGCCCATTGTTGCTATTACCGCAAACGCCTATGAAGATGATAAGCAGCGCTGTTTGAGTGTAGGCATGGATGACTTTGTATCTAAACCGGTAAATACACAAGGGTTGTACGAAGTAATCGCGAGGGTGATAAACGCCCATTAGTGCAGCGTTTATCACCATAACAAACTTTAAATAAAATCGAGGGTGAGCAACAAGCGTTGCTCGTTTGCAGCCACCGGTGGCGAGCGATGTACAAGCCCTGCGCCTTCGTTTTCATCCCAGTACTCGCCTTTAAGTAGCGCAACATCGCCTTGCTGGAGTTGATTAATATTATTTAGGCTTTTAAATAAGCCAGACTCTTCATCGGGCTTACCTAAATTACCAGTTCCAAGCTTTGAGCGGTCTACATCGCTGTGATTTAACCACTGCGTTGCAACGCCTTGGTAAGTTGTCACTAATCGGCACGGAATTTTGTCTACATGAAAACGCGGGCACATAGGTTTATCTAATATTTTTAGCCTTAAACCGGCGCGTTTTAAATCAAATAGGCAGCAAAACATTTCAACTAATAATGCTATGTCTTCACACAGCGCATCAGTTTCATCGCGGTTATTATCATCTGGTTTAAGTGCAGTAACTAACTTATCAAACGCATCATCGGGTGATACCGCAAGCTCAAGTGGTTTTATGGCATTAGTGCTAATGAGTGTTTTAACGGCATTTGTTAATGCTTGTTCAAGGTTTCTTTGCCAAATAACGATGTTAGTGTTTTGGTCATAAATGTGTGGCAATACATTGGCGTTACTTTCTTTGGCTGCTCTTCGGTGGAGTTGCTCAGTGGGTTTTATTTGTGCCGTTATTGGAGCTAGGGCATTCATTACACTTCCTCCCAAATAGGAAACGGGTCGTTATAGGTTTTCCAAAAAACTTTACCTTTAAGCACAGCTTCTTCTGGTAGTAGGCAGTCATCAAGCGCCTCAATCATGGCTTGTTTATTTAACGACTGACCAATAAATACAAGTTCTTGACGCATATCACCAAAGGGCTCTATCCATTTACTGTTTATATCAGCAAGTAGCTCGGGCTCTGTGGGCCAGTCTTTTTTAGGAATTGCTTTATAAAACATGCCAGCAAACCCGTAATGAGCTATACCGCCGGCTTGGCTCCACTGCGCGCAAAATAAAGGGCGCGTTGCGAGCCAAAAATACCCTTTAGAGCGAATGAGCTTGCCAAATTGCTCGGTGTTGTGCAAAAAGTGATAAAACTTTTCAGGGTTAAATGGGCGGCGCGCCGTATAATTAAAGCTGCTAATACCATACTCTTCGGTCTCGGGAATGTGTTCACCACGCATTTCTTTAAGCCAACCCGGCGCTTGTTGGGCGCGTGCAAAATTAAATAAGCCCGTGTTGAGCACTTCGTTAATATTAATATTGCCGTTTGATATAGGAATCATTTTAGCTTGAGTATTAAGCGTATTTAAAATGGCAATAAGCTTATTGAGCTGTTCATTGGTGACTAAATCAGTTTTGCTAATTAAAATAACGTCCGCAAATTCAACTTGATCAACAAGTAGGTCAGCCACGCTTCGCTCGTCGTCTTCTCCTAACGATTCGCCAGTATCTTGTAAATCGTTTGCTTGTTCGTAGTCGGTTAAAAAGTTAACCGCATCAACCACGGTTACCATGGTATCGAGGGTGGCAACATCACCAAGAGAAACACCGTTTTCGTCGGCAAAGGTAAATGTTTCGGCAACCGGTAGAGGTTCTGAAATGCCTGTTGATTCAATGACGAGATAATCAAAACGGCCATCTTTGGCAAGTTTACCCACTTCAACAAGTAAATCTTCTCGTAGTGTGCAGCAAATACAGCCGTTGCTCATTTCGACGAGTTTTTCGTTGCTGTGATTGAGCGACACATCGCTTTTAATTGTGGCTGCATCTATGTTTATGTCGCTCATATCGTTGACAATGACAGCCACTTTTTTTCCTTGTCGGTTATTAAGAATATGGCTAAGTACGGTTGTTTTACCAGCGCCTAAAAAGCCTGATAACACTGTGACGGGCAGTTTATTGATCATTTAATTTTACTTACTAATAGGTATTTATTGGTATGTTATATTGTATCAATTAAATTTTCTAGCACTAGCATGACTTTTTAAATGGTTTGTATGTAATGCTTAGCAGAAGAATAAGTAGACACTTTTGCAAATACAACAAAGCTATTTTGTGTTTTTTGCTATTTTTGAATTTATATAGCTGCGCTATTATGAGCGCCATCAAACTTAGGAGGCATTATGACGTTACTTTTCTCACCCATAGAACTTGCAGGTAAAACTTTAAAAAACCGTATTGTTATGCCACCAATGACTCGCTCGCGCTCAACGCAGCCTGGCGACATTGCCAATGATTTAATGGCCACTTATTACGCGCAGCGAGCAAGTGCTGGGTTAATAGTAAGCGAAGGCACACAAATAAGTGAGCTGGGTAAAGGCTATGCCTGGACACCAGGTATTTACACAAACGAGCAAGTCGCAGGTTGGCGCACGGTGACCAACAAAGTGCACGATGCTGGTGGCGTTATGTTTGCGCAGCTTTGGCATTTAGGGCGCGTAACACACAGCGATAACACAGGAGGTGTGCAGCCTATATCGGCATCGGCCATTGCTGCAAAAGACGTAAAAGTATTTGTAGATACTAACGGCGAGCCTGGCTTTGTTGAGACTCAGTTACCGCGTGAAATGAGCAAGCAAGATATTGAAAATGTACTAGGCGAATTTCGCCAAGCGGCTAAGAATGCAGTAGACGCAGGCTTTGACGGCATAGAGCTACACGCCGCTAACGGGTATTTAATTAACCAATTTTTAGACTCGCAATCAAATGCCCGTACTGATGAATATGGCGGCAGTGTGCAAAATCGTTTGCGTTTTTTAACAGAGGTCGTAAATGCAGTAAGCGATGAAATTGGTAGTCAAAAAGTAGGTGTAAGACTTGCGCCACTTACCACGCTTAACGGCACGGTTGATGATAACCCAGAGCAAACATATTTAGCCGTTGCTCAAGCACTAAACGACGCTGGCGTGGGCTACATGCACATTGCTGAAGCCGACTGGGATGATGCCCCTTTAATGAGTGTTGAGTTTAAACAGGCTATTCGTAAAGCGTACAGCGGCGTATTAATTTATGCAGGTAAGTACACTAAAGAGCGTGCTGATGAAGCCCTAACACAAGGCTGGGCCGACATGATTGGCTTTGGTCGCCCGTTTGTGTCTAACCCAGATTTACCGGCACGTTTAAAGCAAGGTAAACCGCTAAATAGCCACAACCCCGACACCTTATTTGGTGGCGCAGAGCAAGGCTATACCGATTACCCAACCGCTTAATTATTTATAAATAAAGTATTTTAAGGGCTGCATGTATGCAGCCCTTTTTTATGCTGGTAAATCAATACTTTTAACTTGAGCTAATACCAATTCTCAAAATAGATCACTTAATTAAGCGGATTGATATAAAAATAAAAAGCGCGTAAGTTAAATAGCTTACCCATTTTAAAAACATAAAAATAAAAATGAAAACCAAAGAGATAGAGCAACTCGCGTTATCAGACTCTGAGACCAAAGACGTGATCACCCCGTATGCCTTTAAAATAGACCAAGCGTTATTAGGTATTCCATTAGCGAGCCCAATTAAACGTGCATTGGCGATGACTATTGATGTCACTTTAATATTTATGGCCGCTAAGCTAAGCGCCACTTTAATTGCCTTTGTGGCTGCCATGGCTTTTTATAAAGGCACTGCGCAGCAATATCTTCCAAAAATGTCGTCGTTTTGGCGCAGAGCCTTAAAGCTTTTTGCCGCGAGTTTTTTATTTGTAAGTTCATTAACCGTACTCTCGTTAGCAATTGATTTTTTTGAAGGCGATACCGTTATTCAAACACCTCAACTAGAAAAAACACAGCAAAACGATGAGCTAAGCGAGCATGATAAAGCAATAATACGCACCTATTTAACGCAAACAGACGACGATAAAAACTGTGATGATGCTTGCCAAAGCGTTGCTCGAGCTAATTTAGTTGGCCAATTACCAGCGCTTGCTGAAATGCAAAACGTAGGAGGGATTGAAGTTACGCGCTCATTATTGCACTTAATGGCTATAGCTGATGATGAGCCCGTTGCGGCAGATGATTTTAAAAATAATGAGACAGAGCTTGAAAGCATTTCGGGCGAAGTAACTCATAAAAGCAATATCACTGAAAAAGCTGAAACTAAAAGCGAGCAAACCAAACCTGTCACCAGCATTTTGCAGTGGGGTAAAGGCATTATTCAAGACCTAGGCCTTGGTTTTGGTTGGGCGGCCGTATACTTTACGTTGTTCTCATTATTATGGCGCGGGCAAACCCCTGGTAAAAAAGTATGTAATATTCGGGTGGTCTCACTAAATGGCGAACCACTAGGTATGCTTGATTGTTTTGGCAGATACGGTGGATACGGCGCCGGTTTCGCCACGGGTTTATTAGGCTTTTTACAAGTGTACTGGGACCCAAACAGGCAAGCCATTCAAGATAAAATATCAGCGACGGTGGTTATCAAAGGTAACTTGATTCAACGCGTGAATGTTGAAACTGTTGTAGATGCAGTGGAAGGTTAGTTTTTGATTAGATAAAGTTAAGCCTGATCCTACAATTGAAAACTATCATTATCACTAGAGATTAGTGTATTATTCAACTGGTTTCGACCCAAAATGTCTGAAGTTGTTACCGCTTTAGATTAGGAACTCTGGGTAGGATATGCCTGTGTGAACTTTATCAGATTGCTTCCAATTATCTGATTGGCTCTAAGTGCGCAAAGTGATTGGGTTGAAGCCGTTACTTATTACATGGATGTTATATGACAAAATTAATGGACTTTTTATCGTTTCATTCAAATGCATTTGAGCCAACTAAAAGTTCTAAAAATGCAGGGTATACATGGATAAACCCTTCACTTACCCCACACTTAACTAGAGAACTCGATTTTGTACAGAGGCAGTTTCTAGGCTTACAATCAGACAATGATGTTGCTAACATATTAGAGATTCCAGTAGGTCAACTTTTGTATATATTATATTCTCAAAAAGATACTTACGTAAATTTCACTGTCAAAAAGAAGTCCGGAGAAAATCGAAATATTGAAAGTCCATGCTCTTCTATTAAAATTTTACAAGATAAAGTCAGGCCCTTAATTGAAGCTCATTATCGAGTTAAGAAACCAGTTCAT
Organism: Pseudoalteromonas sp. Angola-30; assembly: GCF_028599215.1. Taxonomy (NCBI): domain Bacteria; kingdom Pseudomonadati; phylum Pseudomonadota; class Gammaproteobacteria; order Alteromonadales; family Pseudoalteromonadaceae; genus Pseudoalteromonas; species Pseudoalteromonas sp. Angola-30. The sequence goes on along the minus strand of NZ_JAQREI010000008.1, from coordinate 56,491 downwards.
GGCTTTGTCGGAAATGGGAAGGGTATTATTTCTAATGCAGAGCAGCATAAAAAAAAGACATATGTTTTAAATATTGATTTAAAAGATTTTTTCCACTCAGTTAACTTTGGACGAGTCCAAGGGATATTTAAAAACATTCCTTTTAATATGGGTACACCAGCTGCTACGGTTTTAGCCCAACTTTGCACCCATAAAAGAAGGTTACCGCAAGGGGCATCTACTTCTCCAGTTCTTTCAAATTTAGCATCCACTACTTTAGATAAAAAGCTAACAAAAATAGCTAAAAAATTCTATTTAACCTACACAAGATATGCTGATGATATTACCTTTTCTAGTAATGAACCGTTCTCACAAGCTCTCTTAGAAAAAGATAAGTTAGATGATGGTCAATATATTTATAGGGTCGGGAATGTTTTAGAGGCGGCTGTAATTAGCTCTGGCTTTTCGATTAACCATAAAAAAACTAGATTGCAGCATAAATCCCAAAGGCAAGAGGTAACCGGATTAGTTGTAAATAAGGGGGTTAATATAAACCGAAAGTTCATTCGTAAGACCAGAGCAATGATAAACGAATGGGATAAAAATCTAATTGAAGCTGAAAAACGCTTTATCAAAGTGCGATATCATGCACAAGAAACTGAAATTGATATGAGTAAACTAGATGGGTCTATATATAAAAGAGCTGTCTATGGTAACTTAAGCTTTATAAGAATGGTCAGAGGTGAGGATCACTCCCCGTACTTAACATTATGTAAAAAGGTTTTGGAACTTGATCACAATCCACCTGCATTTATCAATAAATTAAAAGGTATATTCGAAATGTATGATGTTTTTATTTGCCATGCGAGTGAAGATAAAGAAAGTGTGGCTTTGCCTTTATATGAATCTCTTGAAAAGCGTAATATAAATGCATTTATAGACTGTTTCGCAATTAATTGGGGGGATTCTCTCGTAGCAAAAATTAATACAGCACTTCAAAAGTCTAAATATGTTATTGCGATAATATCAGAGGATTCAGTAAAAAAATCTTGGCCAATGAAAGAACTTAATGCTGTTTTATCTGCAGAGATAGCAGCAGATAAAACAAGGCTATTACCTCTCATGGTTGGAGATGGTGAAGCTTTAGTTAGGCAACTACCTCTTTTAGCAGATAAACTTTTTGTTGGATATAAAGATAATATTGAAGAAATTACAGATATGATTGAGTCATTATTAACAGAGAAATAAATTTACAGTGATTCTAGTAAGAATAAACGCATTGGAATCACTGTAAGATAAAAAGTTTATTTCCTTAACCTAACCCCAATTCCACCAATTATCAACAACACCACAAATCCCCATACAAACACATTGCCGTATTGGCTGTACACGCTGTCGCCTTGTATAAGATTTATATCGGCTTTCATGGTCGCAGCTTCAAACTGTGGCATGGTTTGTTGTGTGTGGCTTATTGGGTCGTATACGGCGCTTACGCCATTGTTGGTAACACGTACCAGCGGGCGTTGTAACTCTAATGCGCGCATGCGGGCTATTTGCATGTGTTGTAATGGCCCAATGGAATCGCCAAACCAGGCATCGTTACTTACGGTAAACAGCAAGTCAGAGTTGCTTTGGTAATTACCGCGCACTAAATCGGCAAATACTATTTCGTAGCAAATGGCAGGTAGCAGATTAAATCCATTGGCGCGTAAGTTGTTTTGCACTCTATCGCCACGGGTAAACGATGACATAGGTAAATCAAACAATGGCGCTATAGGGCGCAGTATATCCTGAAATGGTACAAATTCGCCGATAGGTAACAACTGGTGCTTACGGTAGCGGTTTTTGTCTAGGTAGCGGTAATGGCCGTGCTCGTCGTTGTGCTCTTTATTACCTACCACAATAAGGGTGTTGTAAATGGTTTTGGTGTCGAGCTGGTAGTCAACAATACCGGTAACTAACGCGGTTTTATTAAACGACGCCGCGCTGTCTAAGTTGGCTAAGTACGTGTCGGCAAGGGCTTCTATTTCGGGCACGGCGGCTTCGGGCCATACCACTAGGTCGGCATCCCAATGTGGGCGTGTTAGGTCTTGGTACTTGCTCATGGTGGTCCAAAACTCACTGGGTTCAAAGCGCAGGTGTTGTTTAATATTACCTTGCACCAATAAGGTCGACATTTCTTTGCCAGAGTAGCGATTATTACCTGAATTTAATGCGCCAATAACAAGTAACGCTAAAGCGGCTGCGCTTATTAATGGGGTTTTAAAATCTTTTTGGGTGAGCCTGTAAAGGGCAAAACCAATGCCAACACAGGTAAGCGTTAAGCCAAATTCGCCAATATAAGGGGCAAGTAGCCTAAGCGGGCCATCTGTTTGTGTATAGCCAAAACTTAGCCATGGAAAGCCGGTCAGTAAGTGTCCACGTAAGTATTCACTAATGGCTATGCTGGCAATTAGAAGTGCCCCCATGCTTTTAGGGCCACTTGCAAAGCGAGTTGCAGCCCAAAACGCGAGTGCTGGAAACAGGGCTAAATATGAGCACAGTAAAGCCATTAACGAGAGCGATGCTATAAGCGGCATGCCGCCAAAGGTGGCAATAGATACGTGCACCCAGCTAATACCCGCGCCAAACCAGCCTAAGCCAAATATAAAGCCATATTTAGCAGCGCTTTTTGCGTGCGCTTTGCCTGTGTTGTTTGGGTTAATACAAAAAATAATGGCGGCAATGCTAAAAAATGCGATGGGCCAAATTTGGTAAGGGGCGTAGCCAAAAGTTAAAATAAGGCCCGCAACCAGTGCGAGCCATGCTTTTTTATCTTTTACTAACAGGGTGAGTTTAGTTAGTAGTTTCTTCACTGTCGTTTTCATCAACCTTAGGAACGGTGACTTGCAGTTGTAAAATACGACGGTTATCAGAATTAGTTACTTTAAACTGATAGTCGTCTATTTCAATTGTTTCGCCGCGACTTGGCATATGGCCAAATGCGTGTAGTACCGTGCCGCCAATGGTATCGGCTTCATCGGTGCTGTAACCTGTTTTAAAGTACTCGTTAAAGTCATCTACAGGGGTGAGCGCTTGTACTACGTATACATGCTTAGCAAGTTGGCGAATATCTTGTTGATCTTCTTCTTCGTCGTGTTCATCTTCGATTTCGCCGACGATTATTTCAAGAATATCTTCAATGGTGACAAGGCCCGATACACCGCCGTATTCGTCAATGACAATAGCCATGTGGTAGCGTTGTTGACGAAATTCATTTAGTAGGGTGTCTACGCGCTTGCTTTCTGGCACTACCATGGCTGGGCGTAAATATTCGCGCAGTGAGGGTAGGTGCTCATCTTTATTTAAAATAAGCGGCAGCAAGTCTTTTGCGAGCAAAATACCTTCAACGTGATCTTTGTCTTCACACACCACCGGAAAACGCGAGTGGGTGGAGTCGACCATCATGGGGATCAAATCTTCAAGGGGGCTGTCGACCTCAAGTGTGACCATTTGTGAGCGCGGGATCATTATATCGCGCACTTTAAGCTTGGATACACCAAGCACACCTTCGATCATTTCTTTGGTTTCTGGGTCGATTACGTCACGCTCTTGCGCGTCGGCAATTACTTCAACCAGCTCTTCTCTATTCTGGGGTTCCCCTTGCAACATTTGGGCTATGCGGCCCATCCACGTTTTGCCAGAAGAACCCTGGCTAGATTGCGAGTTATCGTCGCTCATTGCGTCTAAATGCTCCGTTAAATTAAATTTCGTCCCGGTATGGGTCAGCTATGTTTAGCTCTGCAAGTAATTGCTTTTCTATGCTTTCCATCTCAAAAGCGTCTTCACTCTTTATATGGTCAAATCCAAGTAAATGCAAGCATCCATGAATAACCATATGGGCAAAGTGGTCATGAAATGACTTTTCTTGCTCGATTGCCTCGGCCAATACAATGGCTGGGCAAATTATTAAATCACCTACTAATGGCAAATCAATGCCTGGCGGTGCTTTAAATTCGAACGACAACACGTTGGTTGGTTTATTTTTACCACGGTAGTCGTTGTTTAATTGTTGTGATTGGGCTTCATCGCTTATAACGATGCTCAGCTCAGATTCATCACGAAACTTGCTCAGGGCTTTATCGGCCCACAGTGCAAATTGTTCTTCGCTTGGGAGGTTGTCAAACTCACACGCTATTTGTAAATCTAATTCGGTGCTCACGGTATTACTCTTTAGTTGAAGGCGGCTGTTGAGCGGCAAGTTGCTCTTTGGCTTTTTGTTTTTCTATACGCTTTAGTCGCTCGCTTTCGTCATTGCGCTCGTAGGCTTCGACAATACGACCAACAACAGGGTGGCGAACAATGTCGTGCGATTGGAAAAAGTTAAAGCTAATTTCTTCAACATCGCTAAGTACTTCTATTGCATGACGAAGGCCTGAGCGCGCACCGCGTGGTAAATCAACTTGTGTTATATCGCCCGTTATTACTGCTTTAGAGTTAAAGCCTATACGGGTTAAAAACATTTTCATTTGCTCGGCGGTGGTATTTTGGCTTTCATCTAAAATAATAAACGCATCATTTAGTGTACGGCCACGCATGTAAGCAAGTGGGGCAATTTCAATAATGTGTTTTTCAATAAGCTTTTCTACTTTTTCAAAGCCAAGCATTTCAAATAGCGCGTCGTAAAGAGGGCGCAGGTATGGGTCTACCTTTTGGCTTAAATCGCCTGGTAAAAAACCCAGTTTTTCGCCGGCTTCTACCGCTGGGCGGGTAAGTAATATACGACGAATTTCTTGGCGCTCTAAGGCATCTACTGCGGCTGCAACTGCTAGGTAGGTTTTACCTGTACCGGCAGGGCCAATACCAAAGGTAATGTCGTGATGCAAAATATTAGCAACATACAAACCTTGGTTGTCATTACGCGGTTTAATTACGCCACGGCGGGTTTTAATAAACATTTCTTTGCCGTACGCACTTTGCGGCACTTCTTGTTCTAGGGCTTTTGATTCGGTAATGGCTAAATGTACGTTGTCGGGCTCTATTTCACCAATTTCGCCACGAACAGGTTGAGTATCAACATAAAGGTTTTTTAAAATTTCTACGGCCGCGGCACTTGAGTGCAGTTTACCTGTTACTTTAAAAAAGTTGTCGCGGTGGATTATTTCAACACCTAGGCGGCGTTCAATTTGTTTGATGTTTTCGTCAAACGGGCCACATAAAGAAGAAAGGCGTTTGTTGTCGGCAGGTTCTAAATAAATCTCTAATGTTTTTAACTGATTACTCAAAATTACTTCCTATTCGGGTGCGCCAGTAAAGGTTACTGGCGCAATGAATTTATACAACTACGGTACGAAAGTAGCTACGCCAATTTCGTTGGTTGTATCGATTTTTGGCTCAACGCTTGCAGCTTTTGTTAAAATAGCTGAAGGAGCAATATCACGACGTAAGTTCATTTCTGATTCTGTACGAATTAAATCGCCACGTAAAGAGTTTGGTAACGCTTCGGTAATACGTACATCAACAAACTGGCCGATCACTGTGTGTGGGCCAACAAAGTTAACTACACGGTTGTTTTCGGTGCGGCCACGTAATTCCATTGGGTTCTTTTTAGAAGGCCCCTCAACTAAGATACGTTGCTCTGTATCAAACATTTGGCGGCTAATTTGTTGTGCCATTTGTGTAATACGGTTTTGTAGTAGGTATAAGCGCTCTTTTTTCTCTTGCTCTGATACGTCATCAGGTAAGTCGGCGGCAGGCGTACCTGGACGCGCACTGTAAATAAAGCTAAAGCTCATATCAAAGCCAATGTCGTTAATCAGGTTCATAGTGGCTTCAAAGTCTGTTTTGCTTTCACCTGGGAAACCAATAATGAAGTCTGACGACATGCTTAAGTTAGGGCGAATTTTACGCAGCTTACGTATTGTTGATTTGTACTCAAGCGCTGTATGGCCGCGTTTCATTAAATTAAGAATACGGTCTGAACCACTTTGCACAGGTAGGTGTAAGTGATCAACAAGCTCTGGTACATCAGCGTACGCATCAATAATATCTGGCGTAAACTCTACCGGGTGCGAGGTGGTGTAACGAATACGGTCAATGCCATCAATCGCTGCTACGTAACGGATTAAATCTGAGAAGTAACAAATTTCGCCATCGTGTGTTTCACCGCGGTATGCGTTTACGTTTTGACCAAGCAGGTTTACTTCACGTACGCCTTGCTCAGCAAGTTGCGCAACTTCTAATAATACGTCATCTAATGGGCGGCTAACTTCTTCACCACGGGTGTAAGGTACAACACAAAAAGTACAGTACTTAGAACAACCTTCCATTATTGATACAAATGCAGACGGGCCTTCTGCTTTTGGCTCTGGTAAACGGTCAAACTTTTCAATTTCTGGGAACGAAATATCAACCACCGATGAGCCTTTGTCGCCTTGCACTTGTTTAATCATTTCTGGTAAACGGTGCAATGTTTGTGGGCCAAAAATAACATCAACAAACGGTGCGCGCTGGCGAATAGAGTCACCTTCTTGTGAGGCAACACAACCACCTACACCAATAATTAAATCTGGCTTGTCGTCTTTTAATAACTTCCAGCGACCTAATTGGTGAAATACTTTTTCTTGCGCTTTTTCACGAATTGAACAGGTGTTAAGTAAAATAACGTCGGCGTCTGCTGCTTCTTCCGTTAGCTGGTAGCCGTTGGTTGCATCTAAAAGATCAGCCATCTTCTGAGAGTCGTACTCGTTCATCTGACAACCCCAAGTTTTGATATGCAGCTTTTTGCTCATTGAAATATAGCCTCGTGTTCAATTCGGTAGTGGCACAAAAATGTGCTTAAAACGGGATTAAGGAGCAAGGTTGCTCACTTAAAGGACGCGTATTTTAGCTGGATACCCGCCCAGATCCAAGTATAGTTTTCATGTTTGTGATCTCAAATCAATACACAGGCAGTTTAATAGCGTGATAGTTATATACTCTCGCACTAATGCGGCGAGTTACGGTACAATCAAAACAGTTTCACGTATTAACCAAATGATGAAAAACATGACTCAAAACAAAGTGATTGTTGTAGGCGCAGGGATGGTCGGTGCGGCCATTGCCATAAAGCTTGCACAGCAAGGAAAATCAGTACAAATAATAGAAAAAAAACTGATTAACGCCGACGCCATTTTAGCAAGTGATCAGGTAGATATACGGGTATCGGCTATTAACCGTTTTTCAGAAAACCTGCTGGACGAGCTAGGGGCTATGCCTATTTTAAGGCAAAATCGATTAGCACCTTACACGCAGTTAGAAGCATTTGAGCGCGGTGGCGACAACCTATTATTTGATTGCGCCGATATTAATACTTCGCACTTAGGTCATTTAATCGAAAACAATTTAATACAAGCAAGCCTTTGGCAGCAGTTTGCACATTATAATATTGAGGTTATTGAACAATCAGCACCTTTAAGCGCTATTGAGCAAGACACAACGTCAATCACCCTCATTTATGGCGATACCCGTTACACTGCTGACTTAGTTATTGCGGCCGATGGCGGGCAATCGCAGCTACGAGCAAAGGCAAATATTGGTGTAACAGGGTGGCAGTATCAGCAGCACTGCATGGGCGTACTAATAAAGCTAGATGCGCCGCAGCAAGTAAAAACGTGGCAACAATTTACCCCTACAGGCCCGTTAGCCTTTTTACCTATGCAGGCGCCATACGCTAATTTAATTTGGTACGACAGCGCTAATACCTTACAAAACTTTAAAGGGTTAACGGCTGAGCAAATTAAAGCGCATGTTTTAAATAAGTTTCCGCTTCTTGCAGGGGATTTTGAGGTGCAAAACCATGCGGTATTTCCGCTTACCCGTCAGCATGCAAATAATTACTCTAATGGGCGTTTGGTGTTAGTGGGCGATGCGGCTCACACAATTAACCCACTGGCCGGGCAAGGCGTTAATTTAGGCTTTCAAGATGTGGTAGCACTCGCACAGGCACTTGAAGACGCTGATGATATAGGTTGTCCGCTAAAACTAAAAGAATACGAGCGAAGCCGCCGTAAAGCCAACCTATTAATGATGAGCATGATGGATGCGTGTTACTTTGGTTTTTCTAATCAAATTACGCCACTAAAATGGGCACGCAGCCAGTTTTTAAAAATGGCTAACAATACCGGTCCGTTAAAAAACTGGGTATTAAAATACGCCATTAGTGGGGAGCTTAATTAAATCCGCTTAAGTGATTGGCTAATTTAATAAATGCACAGCCAATCACTCCCTTTCTTATGCCACTTGGGCACCTGCATAGTTGTCACTATTAATTTATTCCGTTATTGCGTTTTTTTGCCATACTCAAACTACTAACCAATTAAAAGTTGTGTGTTTGTGGATATTTTTTTTATTTTTATACTCATTGTCGGCGCTTTGCTATTAACGCTGAGCATTGTGCCAACAATAAAAATTTGTAAAAAAACTAACCGTGTTTCGTGGATTTTGCTACTGGCGCTTATTTTTAGCTTTATAGTGGGTTATTGGTATGTACTTTATTATTTTGTAAATAACGATATAGCCGGATTTATTGCTATGAGCGTATCGCTAATTTTATTTGGCGGGGGCGCTTTTGTTTATTTAGTTATTCAGCTTAGTTATAAAAGTATTTTAAAAATAGACCGCTTTGCAAAACGTCAACGAACCCTTGCCGAAAACGACAGCTTAACTGGCCTCCCTAATCGAAAAAAGTTTTTTCAGGTGCTTAATAAACAAGTTAAGTACGAGCCTTCGTTTTATTTAATGCTTATAGATTTAAACCGCTTTAAATCGATTAATGACTCATACGGCAATAAAGTAGGGGATATGCTGTTAAGCATTTTTTCAAAAACTCTCAGCCATAATATTGTGGGAATAGCCAAGCTGTACCGTTTAGGCGGCGATGAATTTGCACTTATTGTTGATAACTCAGCCAATGAGGCAATTAATTTATGTATTGAAGCCATAAAAAAATCAACTAAACACCCATTTCATATTTACGAGCATAGTTTACGTGTACACGTGACTGTGGGAATAACAACCTTTGCGAATCACTCGTCGCACGCTAATGAGCTATTAAAGCAAGCAGACTTAGCACTGCATGAGGCTAAAGACACACAGCAACTGTATGTACATTACTTTGAGGCGCTGAGCACCCGAGCAAATGAGCTTTCAAATATGACCTCACGTATTAAGCACGCCATTAAAAACCACGAATTTGAGCTTTATTTACAGCCTATTTTTGATGCCAGAGCCGATGAAGTACATGGAGCAGAAGCGTTAATACGCTGGCCGCAAAGTGATGGCTCTTTTATTAGCCCAGAGGTGTTTATTGGCATTGCCGAGCAAAGTGGGTTGATATTAAATATTTCTAAATGGGTGCTACTAGAAACAATAAAGCACTTAAAGGTGTTAAAAGCAGCTGGGTTTATAGGTTCGTTGCATGTAAACCTTTCTACTAAAGATTTAGAAAGCCCGGAGTTTTATGAGTTTGTTGAAGAACTAGTAAAGCATGATCCAACGCTAAGCGACGCAATTATTTTTGAAATAACCGAATGCGCCATGATGACAAACCTAGAAGCCGCCCGCACAATGATGCAAAAACTAAATAGCAGAGGGTTTGAATTTAGTGTAGATGATTTTGGTACTGGCTTTTCTTCTTTGGTATTACTGCGAGAATTACCAATAAGCCAAATAAAAATAGATCAATCATTTATAAAATACATGCTGACTCAAATAGCAGATTACGCGATTGTTGAATCGACATTGTTTTTAGCGACGCGACTTAATTGTAAAGTGGTGGCAGAGGGAATAGAAGATAACGATCTTAAACAAACATTAACGCTAATGGATTGTGATTATTTGCAAGGGTATTATTTTAGCAAGCCAGTAAACATTAATGAGTTTATACACAAATATGCTAATGAGGAAGAGTACAGGATAATATAGAAATTGGCTGGGATACCAGGATTTGAACCTGGGAATGCCAGGATCAAAACCTGGTGCCTTACCGCTTGGCGATATCCCAACGCTAAATTTGGAATAGTTTTAGTTCTAGATAAGAACATGGTGCGGAAGGAGAGACTTGAACTCTCACATCCTAAGATACTGGAACCTAAATCCAGCGCGTCTACCAATTCCGCCACTCCCGCATTTAACATATACAGGTGTTAATGTATTGGAACCTAAATCCAGCGTCTAATTCAAGACTACTGCTAATTCCGATACTCCCGATATGGTCATTCTTTATAGCAATTTCTTTGGTAGAAGAAATTGGCTGGGATACCAGGATTTGAACCTGGGAATGCCAGGATCAAAACCTGGTGCCTTACCGCTTGGCGATATCCCAACAAAGAATTAGCTGATTATTTTAGTTCTTATCGAGAACATGGTGCGGAAGGAGAGACTTGAACTCTCACATCCTAAGATACTGGAACCTAAATCCAGCGCGTCTACCAATTCCGCCACTCCCGCATTTTTACTTTGAATAATCAAAGAAAGGTAGTTATTTTAAACTCTTCATTGAGCTGCAATTTAACTCTTGCAGAGCCACTTCTAAAAAAAGAAATGGTGGCTAAGACGGGATTTGAACCTGTGACCCCATCATTATGAGTGATGTGCTCTAACCAGCTGAGCTACTTAGCCATTGTTGGCTGGGATACCAGGATTTGAACCTGGGAATGCCAGGATCAAAACCTGGTGCCTTACCGCTTGGCGATATCCCAACAGAAAACAATTGATAGTTTAGTTCATATCAGAACATGGTGCGGAAGGAGAGACTTGAACTCTCACATCCTAAGATACTGGAACCTAAATCCAGCGCGTCTACCAATTCCGCCACTCCCGCATTTTCACTTTGAATAATCAAAGAAAGGTAGTTATTTTAAACTCTTCATTGAGCAACAAAAGAAAAATGGTGGCTAAGACGGGATTTGAACCTGTGACCCCATCATTATGAGTGATGTGCTCTAACCAGCTGAGCTACTTAGCCATCTCTTTTGTTATCACTTCATCGCTGAGTGCGGGGCGTATTATGCTGATATGACCCAAATCCGTCAACACCTTTTTTGCAAAAAAACACTTAACAGGGTTTGTTTGCAGGAAAATTAAGCTAAGAGGCTAAATTTTAATAAATTTGCTGTTTTTTTAACTGTAAATCAACTGTCAAAGTACACTAAGTAATAACAACTTAAAACCGTTAATATAAAAACTGCTGAGTATTTATGCAGTCGCTTTGTGATCAAGTTGTATTAAAACCGAGTTTATTGAGTATTTTAGCTATTGAATGAAGCTATGATACTTAACAACCAGGTTATGCAATCATTTTAAGTAGGCATAACTTGCGCTAGTTGCGTTAAAAATTACATATTAATCACCTTGTGGGGGTAGTTGGTAGGGTAATTTGCTTATTACTGATGCGTATTTATCACGCTAAATAAAGTATTTAACTTAGCTCGTTAGTATAATACCAATCCGTAATAATACTTATATCATTTTTAGGGACTAAACGTGTCGCTATCTGTGTTAATAAATTATTTTAGAACAACTAAATAGCGAATTTTCCTAGCTATCAACAGGTTTTTCTATCCCCAAAATAGATCGCTTAATTATGCTAATTGGTTTAAAAAGCTAAAAGTGATTAAGGCCATTTGTCTTTTGGGATAAAACTTATTTAGATAAAGGCATAAAAAAACCCGCATTAAGCGGGCTTTTATAAACAGATTGTTTAGGCGTAATTATACGTTGAACAAGAAGTTCATTACATCGCCATCTTTAACAATGTACTCTTTACCTTCTTGACGCATTTTACCGGCTTCTTTAGCGCCACCTTCGCCATTAAAGGCAATGTAGTCGTCATAAGCAATGGTTTGTGCGCGAATAAAGCCACGTTCAAAGTCGGTGTGAATTTTACCAGCCGCTTGTGGCGCAGTTGCACCTACTGGAATAGTCCACGCGCGTACTTCTTTTACACCTGCTGTGAAGTAGGTTTGTAAATGCAATAGCTCGTAACCACCGCGAATAACACGGTTTAGGCCTGGTTCTTCTAAACCTAGGTCTGCCATAAATTCAAGCTTGTCTTCTTCATCTAGTTCAGAAAGCTCAGATTCGATTGCAGCACACACCGGAATTACTACAGCATCTTCAGACTCTGCAATAGCACGTACACGGTCAAGGTGTGGGTTATTTTCAAAGCCATCTTCAGCTACGTTAGCGATGTACATAGTAGGCTTAATAGTTAAGAAGTTAATTGAGCTAATTGCTGCTTTTTCTTCTTTAGTAAGCTCTAAAGAGCGAAGTGTTAACCCTTCGTCTAAGTGTACTTTAACTTTTTCAAGTACTGCATTTTGCTCTTTAGCGTCTTTATCGCCGCCTTTCGCTTTTTTAGCGTTACGGAAAATTGCTTTATCAGCGCTGTCCATATCGGCAAGTACTAATTCGGTATTGATAACGTCAATATCGTCAGCAGGGTCAATAGTACCTGCAACGTGAATTACGTTTTCGTCTTCAAAACAGCGAACTACATGGCCAATTGCATCCGTTTCACGAATGTTTGCTAAAAATTGGTTTCCTAAACCTTCACCTTTTGATGCGCCTTTTACTAAACCAGCAATATCAACAAATTCCATACTGGTAGGTAGAATACGTTGAGGATTTACAATTTTTGCTAGCTCGTCTAAGCGAGGATCGGGTACCGGTACTACACCTGTGTTAGGTTCGATGGTACAAAAAGGAAAGTTAGCGGCTTCAATACCCGCTTTAGTTAGTGCATTAAAAAGCGTTGATTTACCAACATTAGGCAAGCCAACGATGCCACATTTAAAACCCATAGTAAGATACCTTGTTAAGATTCGTTTAAACGATTATGGTTTAAAAGAATGTAGTCTGTTTTGTGCTTTTAACACACCATCTTTTGCAAGTATTTCCATACAACGAACTGCTTCATCAACCGCTGCATCCATTTTTTCTTGGTCTTCTTTGGCTGCTTTTCCAAGCACCCAACCGGTAACCATTTCACGATGCCCTGGATGACCGATACCTATGCGTAAACGCATAAAATCTTTTTGGTTTGCCATTTTTGCAATAATGTCTTTTAAGCCATTATGACCGCCATGACCGCCACCTTTTTTAAGTTTGGCAACGCCTGGGTCTAAATCCATTTCGTCATGGGCAACAAGTATGTTTTCCACGGGGATTTTGAAAAAATTGGCTAAACTACCGACCGCTTTACCACTTAAGTTCATGTAGGTGGTGGGGATCAATAATTTGAATTCTTGGCCTTGGATGATCACTTTGCCAGTTAGGCCGTGATATTTAGGATCGTGTTTGAGCGTGCAGTTGTAGCGTGCTGCGAGTTCTTCAATGAACCAAGCACCTGCATTGTGGCGTGTGTTTGCGTATTCGGGGCCTGGATTAGCCAGGCCCACAAGCATTTGAATAGAATTCAAGGTGCAAGACCTTAAATATTATTCAGCAGCGTCTGAAGCTTCTTCTTCAGTAGGAGCTGCTTTGTTAGCTTTGATTGTAACTACTGACAGGTCGTGGCCTTCGCCTTTACCTAGTTCAACAGACTGAACACCTGAAGGAAGTTCAAGGTCAGAAATGTGAACTGAATCACCAACTACTAAATTAGAAACGTTAACTTCAACGAATTCTGGAAGTGCTTTAGGAAGACAAGAAATCTCAACTTCAGTTAACTGGTGAACAACCGTTGCGCCAGCTTTAGTAACTGCTTCTTCACCGATGAAGTGAAGAGGAACTTTAGTTACTAATTTGTGAGTTGCATCTACACGTTGGAAATCAAGGTGAGTGATTTTTGGCTTGAATGGGTGACGTTGAATATCTTTTAAGATAGCTTCAACAGACTCGCCGCCAACATTTAGCGTAAGAATGTGCGTGTAAAAACCTTCGCTTTCTTGTGCTTTGATCATGTCTTTATGAGCAAGAGTAAGCGATACCGCTTCTTTATCTGCACCGTAAAGGATAGCAGGTACTTTGTCTTCGCGACGTAGGCGGCGGCTCGCACCAGTACCAGTTTCTACGCGAAGTTCAGCGTTGTAAGTATAAGTTTCGTTAGACATAATGTCTCCAATAATTAAAAGTGTTAGGGCCTTTGCGACCAAGGTCCCTACCCAAAAGGCGCGCTATCATAACACCGCCCCCCGATAAAATAAACAACACATACAAAAAAAGCGCCAAAAGGCGCTTATATGTTCCAACGAATGTGTGATTTTAGTGTTCAAACATCGCTGAAATGGATTCTTCATTGCTGATGCGACGAATTGTTTCGGCTAACATGTCAGCAAGAGTCAGTACTTTTACTTTATCAAGCGCTTTTAATTCATCAGATAACGGAATTGAGTCAGTTACAATTACTTCATCAATTACTGAGTTACGAATGTTCTCTGCAGCTTTGCCAGATAAAATAGGGTGCGTTGCATAGGCAAATACGCGTTTAGCACCGTGTTCTTTAAGTGCTTCTGCGGCTTTACATAAAGTACCACCGGTATCAATCATATCATCTACGATAATACAGTCGCGGCCTTCAACATCACCAATAATATGCATTACTTGAGAAACGTTTGCTTGAGGGCGACGTTTATCAATAATAGCAAGGTCTGTGTCGTGAAGTAGTTTTGCAATAGCACGGGCACGTACTACACCACCAATATCTGGTGATACTACAACAACGTCTTCAAACTCACGCTCTTCCATATCTTCAAGTAATACAGGGCTACCAAATACGTTATCTACTGGTACGTCAAAGAAACCTTGTATTTGCTCAGCGTGTAAATCAACCGTAAGAACGCGGTCAACACCTACACTTGATAAGAAATCGGCAACAACTTTAGCGGTAATTGGAACGCGCGCAGAACGTACTCGACGGTCTTGACGTGCATAACCAAAATAAGGAATGACGGCAGTAATACGACCTGCTGATGCACGACGTAGAGCATCAACCATAACGATAAGTTCCATTAGGTTATCGTTAGTAGGGGCACAGGTTGATTGCAAGATAAAAACATCCGAGCCACGAACATTTTCATTTATTTGAACACTGATCTCACCGTCGCTAAAACGGCCAACAACAGCATCGCCTAATTCAATATACAAACGTTTTGCAACTTTTTGAGCTAACTCAGGTGTTGCGTTACCAGCGAAGAGCTTCATGTCAGGCACGGTAGGGTTCCTCAGGCACTGAATTTTTGGACTAACGGGTAAATAGGTAAAACCCACTACGCGTTAACTTATGATTACTTGTACGTTACTTCATTGATCGAATATGGCGGCAAGCTCCGTATGAGCAGGTGAGACATTTGCGCTAGAAGCAACAAAACCCTGCCAAGTATGGGGGAGGTTATCAAGTACATCTTGTGCTTGAACTTGGCTAGCAAATTCGACAAAACAACATGAACCTGTTCCGGTCATCTTCGACGGGGCGTATTTTAGCAACCACTGCAGGGTTTTTTCAACCTCGGGGCAGAGCTTTTTAACTAAAGGCTCACAATCGTTGGTTAATTTATGGGTTCGCCAATCACCTGAAATTTTTGGTGTATCGCGTTTTAAATCTGGGTGAGTGAATATTTTAGCGGTACTGACATGCTGATTAGGGTGTACAACGCAATACCATTTTTGTTCAAGCTCTACGTCAACCAATTGTTCGCCAATACCGTGTGCTATGGCGCTTTTACCACGAATAAATACCGGCACGTCGGCGCCTAATTGCAAGCCTAAGTTTGCTAATTCATCAATATTTAGTTGTGTATTCCACATTTTATTAAGTGCAAGTAACGTGGTGGCTGCATCAGATGAACCGCCTCCTACACCGCCACCCATAGGTAAACGTTTAGTGAGATTTATTTTTACACCTGATGAAATACCACAGTGATTTTTAAGCAATAACGCGGCTTTATAGATGAGATTATCGCAATCTGCTATGCCTTTCGTATCACCCGTTATTAAAATAGTGGGCGCTTCGTTAACTGAAAAGTCGAGTGTGTCGCCAAAATTTAAAAAGGTAAATAAGGTTTCTAGTTCGTGATAACCGTCATCACGGCGCGCATTGATGTGTAAAAATAAGTTAAGTTTTGCCGGTGCAATGACCGAAAAAGCTGTTTTAGTATTCATACTTAATTAAATTGCCAATTGTAGAGTTGAATTTTGATTTTAATTTGCTGATGTTTTAGCGTGACATTGCCAGGAACCCAAAAGCCACCTTGCTGTTTATAGTTTGAATACGTTATTTGCCACTTTTTATTGCTGTTATCGTACCAAATAACTTGTTGTGCACGGCCAAGTTCGTCTACTTTTAATGTTTGCGACGTTAATGTGCCTTTTAACCAGTTATCGGCGTTATCAACTGGCAGGTCAAAACCGGTTAAGCGTTTTAATAATAACGCGGCGTTAGTGTCTGTGTATGTTTTATCGTCGTAATCAAGCACCGCACCTGTGCGGGTTTGTTTAAGCGACAATATACGAGTACCAATAAACGTAGTGAGCACTAAGTTGTTTTGTTTTTCGTCTTGTTGCCAATTTAAGTTTGCAGATTGGCGCTCATCAGGGCTTATAAACGCTAATTTACCTTGTGCTTGCCAGGTTTTTTGCGCTGCTAAGCGTGGTTTCCAATCATCGTAAAGCGTTGTTTCTGTATCAATTTGGTGGGCGCAGCCCGCTAAAAACAAAAAAAGAGTGAATAAAATTAAATAATGTCGAATCAAATGTTGTTCCTTACTTTCCATATTCCGCTGATTTTTGGTAAAATTGCCGCCTTTAAAGTAGGGCGCAGCAATATTTGGCAAATATGACCATCATAGCACTTGGTATAAATCACAAAACCGCATCCGTAGAATTACGTGAAAAAGTGGCTTTTTCGCCTGAGCAAATGTCTGAGGCGCTCCAGCAATTAAGCGGTCATGCCGACTTTAACGAAGCCGTTATTGTATCTACCTGTAACCGTACCGAAATCTATTGTAGCCTTGAGCAGTCAAATTCCCAAGCACTGCTAGCATGGCTTGCCAGTTTCCATGGTTTGGATGAACACGAACTGAGCAAAAATATATATTGCCACCAAGGTGATGCAGCCATTAATCATTTAATGCGTGTTGCGTGCGGCTTAGATTCGTTGGTATTGGGCGAGCCGCAAATTTTAGGGCAAATTAAGCAAGCTTATCATAGCGCCAAAACACACGATGCTGTAGGCGTTAAGTTTGATAGGTTGTTTCAAAAAACCTTTTCGGTAGCTAAGCAGGTCCGTACCGACACCGATATTGGTGCCAGTGCTGTGTCGGTGGCGTTTGCAGCGGTTAATTTAGCAAAACATATTTATGGCAAGCTTGATAAAACCAATGTGTTATTAATTGGTGCCGGCGAAACAATAGAGCTTGTAGCTAAACATTTATATCAAAATGAGCCGCAACAAATTACGGTTGCTAATAGAACCATTGAGCGTGCACGCGGTTTAGCGCAGGAAGTGTCGGCCGATGTGATTGCGCTGGCACAACTACCTGAGCGTTTACACAAAGCCGATATTGTTATTAGCTCAACCGCCAGTACGTTACCAATTATAGGCAAAGGGGTGGTGGAGCAAGCATTAAAACAGCGCCGCCATAAACCTATGCTGTTTATTGATATTGCCGTACCACGCGATATAGAAAGCCAAGTAGGCGAGCTTGACGCAGCCTATTTATATTCCGTTGATGACTTACAAGCCATTGTAAGCGAGAATATGGCCGCGCGTGAACAGGCGGCAGAACAAGCACAATTAATAATAAGCGAACGCGTAAAAGAATTTGAAATGTGGGTTCGCTCTCTCGATTCGGTTGATTTAATTCGCCACTACCGAAACGACGTACAAACCATTAAGTCAGAACTTGTTGAGCGGGCGGTTAGTCAGCTAAATACAGGTAAAGACGCAGAAAAAATTATATTAGAGTTGGCCAATAAATTAACCAACCGCTTAATGCACGCGCCTACCCGTGCAATTCAAGATGCGGCTAAAAAAGGTGAAGTGGCACAACTAACTCAGTTGAAAAAAATGTTAGGTATTGATCAGGAATAACAGTTAAATGAAAGAGTCTGTATATCGTAAATTAGAAACCTTAGTAGAGCGCTACGAAGAAGTACAAGCGCTACTGAGCGATCCGTCGGTCATTAGTGATCAAAACCGCTTTCGTGCTCTTTCAAAAGAATACTCTGAGCTTGAAGAAATTGTAAAAACATTTTTAGCATACCAACAAGCACAAGACGATGTAGCGACTGCTGAAGAAATGTTAAAAGATTCAGACCCAGATATGCGTGAAATGGCGCAAGAAGAATACAAAGAAGCTAAAGCGCAAATTTTATCATTAGAAGATGAGCTGCAAGTGCTTATGCTTCCTAAAGATCCTAAAGATAACAACAATGTATTTTTAGAAGTACGTGCGGGTACCGGTGGTGACGAAGCGGCTATTTTTGCAGGCGATTTATTCAGAATGTACAGCCGTTACGCCGAAACACAAAAATGGAAAGTTGAAGTGGTGAGCACCAACGAAGGTGAACACGGCGGCTACAAAGAAGTTATCGCAAATATTAGCGGTGAAGGTGTGTACGGTAAGCTTAAGTTTGAATCGGGCGCTCACCGTGTACAACGTGTACCAGAGACTGAGTCGCAAGGGCGTGTACATACCTCTGCGTGTACGGTCGCAGTAATGGCCGAAATTCCTGAAGCTGAAGCCATTGAAATAAACACCGCCGATATAAAAGTAGATACCTTTAGAGCCTCTGGCGCCGGTGGTCAGCACGTAAATAAAACCGACTCGGCAATTCGTATTACTCATATTCCAACGGGTGTTGTGGTTGAGTGTCAGGATGAGCGTTCGCAACATAAAAACCGTGCTAAAGCGATGTCGGTACTTGCCGCGCGTTTACAGCAAGCCGAAGATGAAAAACGTCATGCGGCTGAGGCCTCTGAGCGCCGTAACCTAGTGGGCAGTGGCGATCGCTCTGAGCGTATTCGTACTTACAACTACCCGCAAGGGCGTATTACCGATCACCGTATTAATTTAACGCTTTATCGCTTAAACGAAGTGGTAACTGGTGATTTAGGCGCAATTATCGATCCATTAATGCAAGAGCATCAGGCTGATTTACTTGCCGCCATGGGCGATGAGTAATTGTGAGCCACACGCTTGAGCAGGCAATAGCGGTTGGTGCAACTAAACTTGCACCAACTAGCGACAGCGCTAAATTAGACGCACAAGTACTGCTGTTACATATTCTTCAAAAACCCCGCAGTTACTTATTTACCTGGCCAGATAACCTACTTAGCAGCGACGAACAGCGCCAATATGATGAATTTTGTGAACGGCGTTTAAATGGTGAACCCGTAGCGCATATTATTGGCCAGCGCGAATTTTGGAGCTTAGCGCTCGAGGTGAATGCCACGACGCTTATTCCTAGGCCTGATACCGAAACACTCGTTGAGCAAGCTTTAGCACTTACCGTGCCTGAGCAAGCAAAAGTGCTTGATTTAGGCACTGGCACCGGCGCTATTGCACTTGCACTTGGCAGTGAAATGCCAACATGGCAAATTACAGCAGTCGATAAAGTAGCAGATGCGGTGGCCTTAGCGACTCGGAATCAGCAGCGTTTAGCCATTAATAATGTGCAAGTTAAGCAAAGTAACTGGTTTAGCGCGCTGAAAAATGAGCAGTTTAATTTAATTGTGACCAACCCACCGTACATTGAACACGACGATAAACATTTAAAAGAAGGGGATGTGCGCTTTGAACCTCTTTCTGCGTTAGTGGCCGATGAGGCAGGAATGGCTGATATAAAACAAATAATTACACAATCACGTGACTATTTGCTCCCTAGTGGCTATCTTTTAATAGAACATGGTTTTGAACAGGGTGAAGCTGTTCGGCATTTGTTTAAGCAAATGGCGTATATAAATATTAAAACAGTAAAAGACTTGGGAAATAACGATCGTGTAACGCTCGCACAGTGGCCTTAATTTGATAATAAACAGCCATGATTGTGTGTTCTATAAATGCATTAAGGAACCTTTAATATGATGGGTGATTTTTTATTTTCAGATGAGCCAGATGAGTTAGAAAGTGAAGTAGAGCTTGGCACTTGGAAAGTATTAATCGTTGATGACGAACCTGAAGTTCATGCTGTTACAAAGCTTGCGTTGAGTGATTTTGAATTTCAGAACAAACGTTTAGAATTTTTAAGCGCATACTCGGGCGCTGAAGCAAAAGAATTAATAAATGCGCACCCAGATGCCGCTATTGTACTGCTAGATGTGGTAATGGAAACAGATGACGCTGGGTTACAGGTTGCTAAATTTATTCGCGAAGAAGCTAATAATAATCATATTCGCATTATTTTAAGAACCGGTCAGCCTGGGCAGGCGCCTGAACGCCAAGTTATTATTAATTACGATATTAACGACTATAAATCGAAAACAGAGCTGACAGCGCAAAAGCTGTTTACTGTGATTATGTCGAGCTTACGCTCGTATCGCGATATTATTTCTATAGAGCAATCTCGCGAAGGGCTTGAAAAAATTATTGTTGCCTCGCGCGATATATTTGCCACGCGTTCAATAGAGCAGTTTATTGAAGGGGTGATGCAGCAACTTACTTCGTTATTAGGCATTGCCGATCAAGCGGTGTATGCCACTACGTTAGTGGCGCAAAATACGCAAGAAAATAGTAACGATAAGCTAATAGTACGCTCTGGTACCGGTGAGTTTGAGCAAAGCGAGGGTAAAGAGTTAGATGCGGTGCTGCAAAACGAGCAACTAGAGGCGTGTCATCAAGCACTTAAAGATAAAAGCATAATTTATAAAGATAACTATTTATTTGCTTATTGTAGCAGCGAGTACAATCACAATTCGATGTTATTTATATCGGGGATCCCTAAAAATATAACCGATACGCAACGTAATTTAATTGAGATTTTTTCGCAAAATGTACAACTAGCATTTGAGAACGTGCAACGACAACAACGTTAATCGTTACTATAAATTTAAAAAGCACATAGCCTTGCGACTATGTGCTTTTTAGTTTGTGAGGCATAATAGCCAAAGCAGTGCGTAGGGCTTGGTATTATACCAAGCAGCAATAATACTTAATCATTTTGAGGGGGCTAAACGTGTTGCTATCAGCGTTAAAAAATTCTCATTTAGAACAACTAAATAGCAAATTTTTTGCCTAGCTATCAACACGTTTTTCCATCCTCAAAATAGATCACTTAATTAAGCGGATTGGTATTAAACGCACTTAACTAAATTTAACAAAACAAAAAGTACTGAGGCTTATGGATTATTTAGCAGTAAAACACTCACACATGGCAATTGCTATGCTAAGCGTTATCTTATTTTACATCCGCTCTTTTTCGCGTATGGGCAGTGGCAAGCTTGCCAAAAATAAACTGGTTTTTATTGGCAGTCACAGCATTGACACTTTATTACTTATTTCTGCAATAACATTGGTGTTCATGGCAAAAATAAACCCCTTTGAGCAACTATGGTTATTAGAAAAAATAGTGCTTGTAGTGATTTATATTGCGATAGGTATTATTAGTGCTAAACAAACTAATACGCTGCCAAAAATTATGTATGTGGTAGTAAACACGGTTGTGATTTTAGCAATAGGGTATTTGGCAACGGCAAAATCGCCGCTACTTTTATAATACCTACTCTGTTGCAAGTTAAGTGTCGGTGCGTGTATATACTTTTTAAACACGCACGATACTTAAAGGAAAAGGACTTATACGTAAGGGGCTTAAACCCCTAAGGAAATCACGTAACAGTTAACACAGTTAATACACCTCTGCACGTCTCATAGCCTTCACCATTTTTCAGCCATGCTGGCTACTCCTTTTACTATAAAGCACACCTCTGGGGTATAATTGCGGGTGGGAGCTTCGCTGTATTGGTAACTATCCGTAAAATTAGGTAAACTACGCCTTCGTTTTTTAATAAATGTTGTAGTATTGATGACCACCCTCGGGTATGACGAACACGACGAATCTTATTTAGATGATGCATATGATGAATTTACTCCACCGCCACTTTATCGGTGTATTAATGCAGAGTCGAAATGGGACCCTCAAATAGATTTAGCGCCAACTTTTTCTGTATTAACTGACTTTGAGCAGCAGATCACTGCTATGTGCGCAAAGCAAAAAGACCCACACGATAGATTAGAAGCCCTTCTTGATATTTTTTATAGCAAATGGCTATTTAGCGCCTCTGGGCTAAAGGTGCCAGAGCATAAAATAAATAGCTTAAGCTATACACTCACTATGCGCAGCGGCTCTATAACCACATTAGGTATTTTATTAAGCCATTTGCTTGAGCAAGCGCAATTAGATGCAAGTGTGTGTATTAACCAGGGCGATATTAGCGTGCATGTCGCAATAAGTGATGAAGAAGGCTACATTATTGAGCCTAGCAGTGGGCAACAAAGCTGGTACATCATTCCTGAAAATGCGGATGAAGAAAATGGCCAAGAGCAAGAGCCACTTGAACTTATTTATAACGATGAAGTTTATAAATTGTTTTTAGCGCAGCAAAAATGGTCGTTTATTAGCGAAAATAAATTTGGCCACGCGCTGGTATGTGTTGAGTTGCTAATGGAGCTATTAGGCGATGACCCGTACGAGAGACGCGACAGAGGTTACTTACTCAATCAGTTAGATTGTCCTAAAATGGCACGCGATGATTTACAGTTTTTTATTGATGAGTGCCCGGACGATCCGGCAATTGAAATTATTCAGCATCAACTAGAAGAACTTGAAGATAATAATAAAACACACCATTAAGAATAGGAACAAATATGGCTGATACTCACACTGCATTAATTACCAATGATGCTGTTGTACTGGGTTTGCTTGCTGTAATTTTAGGGTTCATTTTTAAAACCTCTAGCAGCGAAAACCCCAAACTAAAAGCATTTTATAAATATGTACCAGCATTATTGCTGTGTTACTTTTTACCTTCTTTACTCAATACGTTTGGCATTGTAGATGGACATAGTTCAAATGTTTACTATGTTGCTTCGCGCTATTTGCTACCAGCATGTTTAATCTTACTTACTATTAGTATTGATTTAAAAGCGATTATTAATTTAGGCCCCAAAGCGCTAATTATGTTTTTAGTGGGTACGTTGGGCATTGTGATTGGTGGGCCTTTATCTATTTTAGTGGTTAGTGTATTTAGCCCTGATTTAGTAGGCGGCCACGGCCCAGATGCTGTTTGGCGTGGTATGACAACGGTTGCCGGCAGCTGGATTGGCGGCGGCGCTAACCAAGCTTCAATGAAAGAAATGTTTGAAGTGGGCGGCGATATATTCTCGGTTATGGTGACCGTTGATGTGATTGTGGCGAATATTTGGATGGCTGTTTTATTACTAATGGCTGCAAACCATAAAAAAATTGATGCCGCAACAGGGGCTGATACAACCGCCATAGAAGATTTAAAAAGCCGTGTTGAGCAATACCATGCAGAGCATGCCCGCATGCCGACACTCAATGACTACATGACCATTATTGCCATAGCATTTGGTATAACTGGGCTAGCTCATTTTTGTGCCGACTTTTTAGGGCCGTTTTTTGCAAACAATTATGCGTGGGCTAAAGAGTACAGCTTAAACAGTAAATTCTTTTGGCTAATTGTTATTTCAACCACGATTGGTATTAGTTTATCATTTACTAAAGTAAGGCAAATAGAAGCGTTTGGCGCATCAAAAGTGGCTTCAAGCTTTTTATATATTTTAGTGGCATCAATTGGCTTACATATGAACGTAACCGCTATATTTAGTAACCCTGGGTTATTTTTAATTGGGGCTATTTGGATGCTAACACACGCAAGTTTAATGCTGATTGTAGCCAAAGTAATAAAAGCCCCGTTATTTTATATGGCGGTGGGCTCGCAAGCTAACGTTGGCGGCGCTGCGTCGGCGCCTGTGGTGGCTTCTGCGTTTCACCCTTCGCTTGCGCCAGTGGGCGTTTTATTAGCTGTACTAGGGTATGGTGTAGGTACATATATGGCCTACATTTGTGGATTAATGATGCAAGCAGTTGCACCTTAAGGAATTTAAATGAACAACCAAGTAATTGATATTAATAATATTGAGCTGGCAAACGACAAACCATTTGTATTATTTGGTGGTATGAATGTTTTAGAGTCGCGCGATTTAGCAATGCGCATTGCAGAGCACTATGTAGAAGTAACGTCTAAATTAAATATTCCTTATGTATTTAAAGCCTCGTTTGATAAAGCGAATCGCTCATCAATAAATTCTTACCGCGGGCCTGGTATGGAAGAAGGCTTAAAAATATTTGAAGAGATTAAAAATACCTTTAATATCCCGCTTATAACCGACGTGCACGAACCACACCAAGCAGCGCCTGTTGCTGAAGTGGTTGATGTAATTCAGTTACCTGCATTTTTAGCACGCCAAACAGATTTAGTGGTAGCTATGGCTAAAACGGGTGCCATTATTAATGTGAAAAAACCACAGTTTTTAGCCCCACACGAAATGCGTCATATCATTACTAAATTTAATGAAGCAGGTAATGATAATGTTGCACTGTGTGAGCGCGGCTCAAGCTTTGGCTACAACAACTTAGTTGTTGATATGCTAGGTATGGATGACATGAAAGCCATGGCACCGGTTATTTTTGATGCCACCCATGCACTACAGCGCCCAGGCGGGCGAGCTGACTCTGCTGATGGACGCCGTGCACAAGCTGCCGAGCTTGCTCGCAGCGGCATGGCACTGGGCATTGCGGGCTTATTTATTGAAGCGCACCCTAACCCTAATGAAGCAAAGTGTGATGGTCCATGTGCATTGGCACTTAGCAAGCTTGAAGGGTACTTATCGCAAATGAAAGCGGTAGATGATTTAATTAAAAGCTTTGCACCACTAGATACAAGCGCAAGCGATTTATAATTTAACACCTATTTAGGTAATAGTTAAAAAGCGACTTAGGTCGCTTTTTTTATTCCATTAATATACACACACAACGATGCTGTATATAATCTTACGCATAAGAAAAACTAATTCTAAGCTTGGTTACTATGTCAAGACGAGTCCCCCCATTAAACGCACTTAAAGCTTTTGAAGCCGCGGCACGCCATTTAAGCTTTACTAAAGCAGCGGAAGAGCTGTATGTAACGCAAGCGGCAGTGAGCCATCAAATTAAAACCCTTGAAGAGCATTTAGGCTTAAAATTGTTTTTACGTAAAAATCGCTCGTTATTATTAACCGAAGAAGGCCAAGGCTACTTTTTAGATATTAAAGAGATTTTTACCCAGCTGATAGATGCCACCGAAAAGCTACTTGCTCGCGGTGCAAAAGGCTCGCTTACCGTAAGTTTAACCCCGAGTTTTGCAATTCAGTGGTTGGTACCTCGATTAAGTTTATTTAACGAACTCCACCCCGAAATAGATGTGCGTATAAAAGCGCAAGACCAAGACGAAAACTCGTTAACCGATGATGTAGATATTGCTATTTACTACGGCCGAGGCCACTGGAGTGGAGTTCAAACTTACAAATTGCACACCGAGTATTTAGTGCCTTTATGTAGCCCACTGTTATTAAGCGGGCATAAACCGCTTAATCAACCGAGTGACTTAGCCCAGCACACTTTGCTGCACGATACCACGCGCCGTAACTGGAAAACCTGGATGAAAACGGCGGGTGTACGTAATGTACAAGTGAATCAAGGTCCTATATTTAGCCACTCATCAATGGTGCTCCAAGCCGCGGTGCACGGTCAAGGTGTAGCAATAGGCAATAGTGTGCTTGCCAAACCCGATATTGACGCGGGCCGTTTAGTGATCCCATTTAGCCACAGCTTAGAGAGTAAAAACGCGTATTACTTAGTGATTAGAGAATCGCAAACAGAGCTGGGTAAAATAGTCTCGTTTAAAGATTGGATGCTGAGCTTAGTTGAACAAGAACAAGAGTATTAATAATGATTGAATGGTTTAAAAGCGCAACGCAGCCTGCTATTGCACAGTTTATATTTGCGCATGGTGCCGGAGCTGGATCAGATTCTGATTTTATGCAGCATATGGCTAAACTCATCAGTGCGCAGGGTATTGATGTAGGTTTATTTGATTTTGAATACATGCAAATTGCTAAACAAACACAAAAACGTAGACCCCCAGAGCGAGCCCCTAAACTGTTAGCTTATTACGAGCAAGTACTAACAAATGCGCAGCCTAATTTACCGTTATTTATTGGCGGCAAGTCGATGGGCGGGCGTATGGCGTCTATGCTTGCCTGTAGCTCTACACAACCGATTGTAGGTGTATTAGCGTTTGGCTATCCGTTTCATCCGCCCGGTAAGCTAGATAAGCTACGCACCGATCATTTTGCAGACATACCTTGCCCGTTTTTAGTCTTACAAGGCGAGCGAGATACCTTTGGCACCCGTGAAGAGCTTAAAACGCTTTCTATGCCAAAACAGCCAAGCTATGTGTGGCTTAGCGATGGCGACCATTCACTCAAACCACGCAAAAAAAGTGGTGTGAGCGAGCTGCAAAACCGTGAAACTGCAGCGCTTGAAGCAAGTAAATTTATAGCCAATAGAGTGGAGCAATTATGATTAAATTATTTTTACTCACGGGCAGCTTTTTTTGCATGCTGTCGGTTATGTTAGGGGCATTTGCCGCACATGGCTTAAAAAGCCGTTTAACTGAGTATTCACTCGGGGTATTTAAAACCGCAGCTGAGTATCAAATGGTGCATGGTTTAGCGCTTATAGCCGTGGCGATTCTTATTAAGTGGGGTATTAATTTAACCGTGGCGGGAGGTTTTTTTATTGCCGGTACACTGCTTTTTAGTGGCAGTTTATATTTACTAGCCCTAAGCGGCATGAAGTGGTTAGGCCCAATAACCCCATTAGGTGGGTTATGTTTTATAATTGGTTGGGCTGTTATTTTAGTGCAAGTTGCACGATTTAAGTTTTAAAGAGTTTAAGGGTTAATATGTCTAGTGTTGTGATTTATTGTCGTAGTGGTTTTGAAAACGATGCGGCTGCTGAAATAACGTTTCATGCTGCCGAGCAAGGTTTTGCCGGCTATGTAAAAGCCAAACCAAATACCGGCTACGTGATTTATGAATGTTTTGAAGCGCAACACAGCGACGAAATAATCAAAAAGGTCGACTTTAAAAATATGGTATTTGCGCGCCAGTGGTTTGCTGGCACGTTAATCGAAAATATGCCAGTAGAAGATAGGGTCACTGCATTAAAAGAAGCCGCAAAGGATTTTCCTTTGTGTAGTGAGTTGCGCGTAGAAACCCCCGATACTAACGAAGGCAAAGAGCTGCTTACCTTTTGTAAAAAAATATCAACGCCGTTAAAAAAAGCACTCGAAAAACAAAACACGGTATTACGTGAGCCAAAGGCAAACCGCCCGATAATGCATGTACTATTTTTAGCAAACAATGCCGCATATGTAGGGTATTCGTATAGTTATAATAATTCGCCGTTTTTTATGGGTATTTTACGTTTACGTATGCCAAGTGACGGACCGAGCCGCTCAACGTTAAAACTTGACGAAGCCTTTAATGTTTTTATTCCTGAAAAAGAGCGAGAAGCGCGAGTACAACCAGGCATGCGAGGGGTTGATTTAGGCGCTTGCCCAGGCGGTTGGACCTATCAATTAGTACGCAGAGGCATGTTTGTTAGCGCAATAGATAATGGCCCAATGAACGATAGTTTGATGGAAACAGGCCAAGTTAAACACTTTAGAGCCGATGGTTTTAAATATCGCCCAGAAAAAAGAAATATTAACTGGTTAGTGTGCGATATGGTGGAAAAACCAGCCAAAGTGACTAATCTAATGATTGACTGGGCAGTAAACGCATACGCCAAAGAGCTGATATTTAATTTAAAGCTGCCTATGAAAAAACGCTTTGATAGTGTTTATGAATGCCTAACGATGATCAAAGAAGAGCTTACTAAGTACGGTATAACCTATGAGTTGCAAGCTAAGCATTTGTATCATGATCGTGAGGAAATTACCGTTCATTTAAACGTTGTTAAGGTGCCCCAAAATTTGTATAGCTAAATCATAGAGGCATAAAAGTGGTATTAAATAATGTTTATAAATGGCTAGGATTACTTTTTTTATCACTTTTAATAGCCGGTTGCGGCGGTGGCAGCGATAGTGACGCCACCGATAGTGGCTCAACTGGCAATACCGCCCCTACTGTGAGTGTTGATGTAAGCAGCAGCGTTATTATTGCTAACCAAACCTTTACTATTACGGCTCAGGCAAGCGATAGTGACGGGCAGGTGTCTAGTTATCAATGGCAGCAGCTGTCGGGGCCTGAATTTACCTTTACTGCCAATGGCAACATACTCACAGCAACGGCCCCCAGTGTACAGAGCGACACTGATTTTAGCTTTTCGGTGCTAGTAACCGATAATGACGGCGCCACTACAGAGCAAGTGTTTTCTGGGACTATCACGGTTCAAAACACCCCTCCCACAGTTAATATTACAGGCCCAAGTAGTGCACTGGCTAATACCCAAGTTAGTTTAATTGCTAATGCACAAGACATAGATGGCACAATTAGCGCCATAGTGTGGGTACAATCTGCTGGCTCCTCCATCGAATTTAGCCAAACTGAAGGTGAATTAAGCTTTACCGCCCCAAATGTAAGTGAAAATGAAACGCTTGGTTTTAGTGTTACTGTAACCGACAATGCCGGGGGCACTGTACAAAGCAGTGCCACGGTACTTATTACGCAATTAAATAGCGCACCTAGTGTTACCTTAGCTGGGCCTGACGAGGCAATGCAAAATGAGTCAGTGACAATAACAGCTACAGCGCAGGACAGCGATGGCACCATTAGCGAGCTAAGCTGGCAGCAAACAAACGGCCCCGTGGTCGAATTTACGCAAACCGACTCCAGCATTACGTTTAATGCTCCAACGGTTGCTCAAAATACCAATATTACCTTTTTAGCCACCGTTAGAGATAACGACGATGCAACTAATAGTGCCCAAAAAACGGTGATTGTGGTGCCGCCTAACAATCCGCCTGTGGCAGACGATGTAACCGTTGAGGTGCAATATAACTTAAGTGCTGAATTTAATTTGACGGTAAATGATGCCGATGGCGATACGGTACAAATTACTTTTCCAGATGACTTAGAAGGGGCGCAGGTGAGCGTTATTGATGCCCAAGCGCTGCGCTTTAGCTACACACCGCCTGTAAATAGTATTTCTGCAAAAAGCTATACACTGACCGCCAGTGATGGTGAAGACAGCACCAACTTTTTACTTAATACGACAATTATTGATACCAGCGCTGCAACGGTGACAGAAATAACGCCTAATGGAGCAGATGAACCGGTATTGGTTGACACCCCCATTAGTATTACGTTTTCAGATGTGATGCTGAGCAGTTCGTTAACCGTAAATAGTAGCGCGGGGAGCTGTGAAGGCAGTGTTCAGGTATCAAGTGATGATTTTTCAAGCTGTGTTGCACTTAATGTAGAGAGCGTATCTGGTGCGCCTGATGAGACGAGTGACTATTTTAAAAACGTTAACTTAAGCGCTGATTTTTCAGAAAACACGCTTTACAAAGTGCGTGTAAATGACCAATTAGTTAATTTTTCTGGTACTGCTGCGACAGCAGGCCAAGTGAGTGAATTTACCACCTCAACCCAAGATTTAAAAATAACCGAACTCATATCGGTGCAATTTACTAATGATACGCCCTGGGTAGAGATTTATAACGGCACAGGAGAGGCTGTTAATTTGCAAAACTATTCATTAAAAACGCGCGCAATTAATATGCTTGATAGCTCAGTGAGTGCAGAGCAAGTATTTACATTACCCAACAAAGTATTAGAAAACGGCAGTTATATTTTACTGCAAAGTCGTTTTG
Organism: Pseudoalteromonas sp. Angola-30; assembly: GCF_028599215.1. NCBI lineage: Bacteria > Pseudomonadati > Pseudomonadota > Gammaproteobacteria > Alteromonadales > Pseudoalteromonadaceae > Pseudoalteromonas > Pseudoalteromonas sp. Angola-30. The sequence goes on along the minus strand of NZ_JAQREI010000008.1, from coordinate 26,613 downwards.
GTGATGAGTTTTTAGCAAGTGCGGCACTTAATAACCCTAAAATTGTGCTGGTGGGTAACCAAAGCGATGCGCTACGCCCATACTGGTATATAAATGGCTTTGCAGAGTTATTAAATAGCGCCGCCACACAAACAATCGACTTTGTTAAATTTGGTAATTCTACCCAGCAACCGGTTAGTGCCACGCAATGGCAAGGCGATAACGCACCACAAATGCAGGCCGAGCAAGGCTCAAGCTTAAAACGTGCGCTTAATGCAACAGATACTAATCAAGCAAGTGATTGGGTTTACTCAGTGTTTAATACGCCGGCAGGTCAAAATGATATTAGCTGTGATACCGATACAGATTTAGATGGGATCCCTGATTGCAGTGAGCAAGAAGGCGCCACGTTTGGCGGGCTGCCTTTATACGAATGGGGCGCACGGGAAAATCAAAAAGATATATTTATAGAAATTGATTATATGGACAGTACCGATATAGGTATTACGCCACAGCGTACAGCATTAGAAAAAGTAGTAAGCGTATTTGCAAGTAACGGTTACACAGTGCATTTTGATGTAGGCGATTTGTTTGACCAAAGCACAGGTATTTCCACCGCTAACTTTGATTTAGGAGGCGGTACAACCGTACCGTTTAACAGTTACACGCCCTTTGAATATGACCAAGGTACCGCTAATTTATTTGCCTATAAAATGGAATATGCCGATACAACGCGCCGCCCAATTTTTCATTATTTATTAATGGCAAACAGTGGTAACGAAGATGGCAGCATTAGTGGCTCGGGTATTGCCGAAATAAATGGTAATGACCTAATGCTGACTATGGGCGGATGGGGGTTATCGGTTGATGATCAAACATCACAAAATGTGACGAATAATTACCAAGCGTCTACTATTTTTCATGAGTTGGGGCATAATTTAGGGCTTTATCATGGCGGCGACGAAGAAGTGAACTTTAAGCCAAATCATTTAAGCTCAATGAATTACCTATATCAATTAACGGGGCTTGCAAGCATAGGTAATAACGAAGGTGATCGTTATTACGACCGGTTTTATACCAACAACATTAACTGCGACCTTGTGCCAAATACCAACAATCAAACAGGATCAACGGAGGATTTTATCATTGATTATTCAAACGGCAGCGCTGCAAATATAAATGAAAGTGCTATTGATGAAAGCGCAGGATTAAACAGGCCTGGCTCTGAGGCGGTCGATTATAATTGTAATGCAATTTTTGGCGATACATTAACTAACTTTGATGCAAACCAAGACTCGCAAATTACTGTATTAACGGATACCGATGAGTGGAGCATGATTAACTTACAGTTTTACTCACAAAGTGCAGGTAACCGATTTGGTGTGGCAAATACGATGAGCCATAAGCTGTATCAACAGCAGCGTGTTCAAGCTGTTTCTACTTCATTGCCTAGCTATATAAAAGAAGCAGCGCCAAGCGAGGCTATAATTAACCAAATTAAAGCAATTAAAGAGCGCTAAATGAGCTACCGATTTATAAAAGCTGCACTTTTACAAGGAGCTATTATTTGTTTAGTTGCTGCCTGTAGCCAAGGTGCTATTAATAAAGCCAGTAGTAGCCATAGTAGTGAATGGTTACTAACTGATGCGCTTTATTATAATAACAAGCCAGTAAATTGGCAGCAAAGGCGTGTAAACGGGTGCAGCACGTGTTTAATACAAAACGACTCTGTACTTCAGCCCGAGGGCATAACGCGTTTTAATACGCTTTATAAAGATGGGGAGTGGGTTGCAGTACAGGAGCAAAGCAGTTTAAATGTTATAAGGTTAAAACTGCCTTTGCACACCCCCTATTTGTATGTTGAGCAATTAGGTAACGGTGAACTTAAATTGTTTAATCAGCAACACACTTATAAAACTAAAATAGGCGAAGTCATTAACATTACTTTTAAAAAGCAGTTATTCTCGATAGTGATCACAGCGTTTACTTTACAAGATGAAAAAAATGCAGCACTGCCAAGGCGCGCAAGACTAAATTACACTGCACTTAAGTTGATATAGATAAAATAAAAGCACCAAAAGGTGCTTTTATTATTTGCCATAGTGTTTGTTAGCCCGCTCGGTATTTAGAGCGATAATTATCTACCCACAAACGAGTAGCGCCACACACAGCAACGGGCATAACAATTAGGTTAATAAATGGGATTGCAGTGAGCAGCATAACAGCAAAGCCAAAACCATAAGATAAACCTTGTTTAGACTTTAAATCGTCTTTCATTTGCTTAAAGCCTACTTTATGGTTATCGAAGGCAAAATCTTTGTATTGCACAGCATACATCCAACATGTAAATAAAACCCATAACACTTGTCCAATAACGGGTAAAATCCACAACAAAATAAAAAAGCCAATAGCGCGGGGTAAGTAATAGCAAAGCTTTGTCCACTCTCTGCCTACCATGCGTGGAATGTCTTTTACTAAATCAGCAAAACCGTCGTCATTTATTTTTTGACCCGTTAAATAAAGCTCTACTTTTTCGCTGAGTAGTCCGTTAAAAGGGGCCGCAATAAAGTTGGTTATTACCGTAAATAGCATGCTGTAACTAAATAGCACCACAAGCACGGCAATGGGCCACATTAACCATTCAAGCCAGCTTAGCCACTCAGGTAACATGTTGTTTATATAATTAAAGCTGTCGCTTAACCAACCAAATAAAAAGAATAATGAACTACCAAACAATAAAATATTAAGTAAAAGTGGAATAAGCACAAAGCGCTTAAGGCCTTTTTGGCTAATTAATTTAAAGCCTGAAAAAAAATATTCCATACCTTGTATGATCTGCACAGTAACCTCAAGAAAGACTCATATCTGCATGCAGTATAATTAGACTGATAATTTTGAACAGCCTTTTTAAGTAACAAAGTGTTAAACCTGCAAAATTTTTAAAAAGTTTTAGAGTGTGTTGGCTGGATTGTTTTTGTTATGGATGTTTATTTTTTGTTGCAAAATAATGTAGGCTTAACGCATACTAAAGTTGTTTTTTAGCTATTTTATTAAAAAACAATTTCCATAATCGTAATAATAAAACTCGCGCTGTAAGTTTATTAACTATACTCATTTTAAATATATGAACTAAGAGCAGGAATTTGTTGATGCACTGCACTTTTTTAAAGTGCGTAGCAACATAAAAGTACCTAGATGCATGGTGAAGTATGAATACTGCAAAACTAAAACAATTGTTATCTCACCAGCAGGATATATTATCTAAAATCGCGTTAGGCATTGCCTTAGACGATGTTTTACAAGATATTTGTTTAGCTATAGAGCAAGTTATTGAAGACAGCTCTGCAAGATGCTCAATACTGTCTTTAACAGGTAATCAGTTATTTCATCGTGCTGCCCCAAATATTGACGATGAATATTTAAAGGCCATTAATGGTGTGTTTATAGGCCCTAATGTAGGGTCTTGTGGCACCGCGGCTTATAAAAATGAGCAAGTTATTGTGCAAAATATTGACCTTTCGCCCTTGTGGGAAGGTTACAAAGATTTAGCGCACAGCTACGGTTTATATTCTTGTTGGTCAACCCCGATTATTTCAACCACCAGTGAAATATTAGGCACTTTTGCTATTTACCACGGCGCCCCTAAAGCGCCTACACAGCAAGATTTAGAACTCATTGACTATTTTGTACACTTTTCTAGCATAGCACTTGAAAAAAGCGCAGAGTCGCTCAAAGCTAGGCAGCTAGTGGCAGACCTGCAAAAAAGTATTGAAAAATTTAAAGCATTTACGCAAGTGATGCCCGATCTTATTTTGATTTTGAACGAAGAGGGCGTCTATACCGATATTTACGGTACCTCGAGTGACTTATTACTTGAATCGCCCACCGATTTAATTGGTCAAAATGTGCAAGACTTGTTCCCAGTTAAAGATGCCGACATGATCATGGGGATTATAAAAAAAACCATTCGCACCAATGAAATGCAAATATTTGAGTACGATTTAGCCGTGCCCAAAGGCCACATAACCTTTGAAGGAAGAGCGGCTGCACTTACTAACTACCAGCCAGAAAAACCAGAACTTAAGCACGTAGTGTGGATGGCAAGAGATGTAACCCTTCGCAAAAAAGCCGAGCAAGAAGTTCAACGGCTTGCGTTTTTTGATCCACTAACAGGGCTTCCCAACAGACGAATGCTCAGCGACAGCCTAGCAAAGTGTGTAGAGCGTATTAAACGCACCAAAAAAACGGGCGCATTGCTGTTTTTAGATGTTGATAACTTTAAAAGAATAAATGATTCATTAGGCCACGGCGCCGGAGATCAAGTATTAATAGAATTAGCAAAACGCTTAGGTGGCGTAATACGATCATCTGATACTTTAGCTAGAGTGGGCGGTGATGAATTTATTATTTTACTCGAATACATTGGCGAGCATAATCACCAAGCCTGTATTGAATCCGAAATAGTCGCTAAAAAAGTACAAGGCGTGTTTAATGATAAGTTTGCAATAGGGGAGCTGGCATTTCAAGTTAGTTGCAGTATAGGTATTTGCTTAATTAACGAAGAGCACACAGCCACCGATAACATATTAAAATTTGCAGATACTGCTATGTACCGCTCTAAGGCAAAAGGCGGCAATAGCTGCAGCTTTTATGACCCTAAACTGCAAACTTTACTCGAAAACCAAGCCGAATTAGAAACGGATATTGTAAGAGCAATCGCAAATAACGAATTTTGTGCGTATTTTCAGCCGCAAATTAGTATGCAAGGAAAGATAGTAGGTGCAGAAGCCCTGATAAGGTGGATGCACCCTAATAAAGGGGTTATTGCGCCTAATCAGTTTATTCCTATTGCAGAGCAATATGGCCTGATTCAAAAACTGCAAAACATAGTGCTTCGCAATATATGCCGCCTTATTAATCAACTTAATGAAAAAAACATGATAGATGAGCACTTTAGCGTATCTATAAATATTAGTCATATACAGTTTAATTCTGCACAGCTTACCCGTGAGCTCTGCTCTACAATTAAAGAGTTCAACATAAAACCGCAGCATATTAAACTTGAGATCACCGAAACCATGCTATCGGGCGATATTGACAGCACAATAAAGCAAATGACGGAGCTACAAGAACAAGGTTTTGTGTTTTCTATAGACGACTTTGGTACAGGGTATTCCTGTTTAGCCCATTTAAATGCGTTCCCCGTGCAGGAAATAAAAATTGATAAAAGCTTTATCGATAAGATTTTAGATAAAGGCAAAGGCTTTAATATTGTTAATACGATTATAAGCCTAGGCAAAAGTTTAGACATTACCGTTGTTGCTGAAGGTGTAGAGCAAGAGGCGCAATTTGAGTTACTAAACTTGCTCAATGCAGATTGCATACAAGGCTATTTAGTCGCAAAACCTATGAATGCCAGTAATTATATTAAGTGGCATGCCCATCAATTAAAAAAGCAAAGCCTAAGTGCTTAGCAGGCTGTGCGTCGTTTTTGTAAATTAAGCTAACGTTTTAATAAAGCCATTTTTACCTTATTAAAACATTTTGTTTAAACAACACTAGGAACACGCGTATTAAGTATATATTATGAAGTCACTATAACGATTCAAAATAATAAAATGGACGACAAGAGATGCAGTTAGTCGAATTAACCCCTAAGGATCCTGATGTAGTTAATGTGTTTGCAGATATAGATAGACTGATAAACTCCTTATACCCCGTGGCTACAGCCCAATCTCTCAAATTAGAAGAATTAAGCAAAGACAACGTTTATGCAATTGGTTTAAAAAACGAAGATGGCATTATTGCCTGTGGCGCTATTGTTAAGCAAAATGACGGCGCGCTATATGGCGAAATAAGGCGTTTATACGTAAAACCAAGTTACCGTGGTAGAGGTTTTTCAAGACGCATAATGCAAAACCTACTGCATTACGCCGGCGAAACAAAAATTCCACTTATCCGATTAGAAACAGGCCCAAAGCAAACCGAATCAATTAGTTTATATGAAGATTTAGGTTTTGCGCGCTGTGCAAGCTTTGGCTCGTATCAAGATAACCCGCAAAGTGTATTTATGGAGCTTGCCCTGAGCCCTGAGCCAGAATAAATAAGCTATTTACTACTGTGTGCCTATAGCTGACTCTGTAGGCGCAAAAAATACTTCACTGTTTTTCACTGCTATCTTCGTATAAAATTCGCCACGTATATTTAATACCTGTGCACAGTAATACTTAATGATTTTAAGAGGCAAAACCTGGCTATAAACAAGCTTTTTTGCTTCAAAATAAATTACTTGATTAAGCAAACGGGTATAAACCTTTATTTAGCACTTCATAAGTGAGAATTTTATCTTTTTTAAAAGTAGCCCAAAACCAATGAGCGATTTAACAGTAGTAACCCACAGTGGTAATTTCCATGCCGATGACGTGTTTAGTATTGCGGTACTTAAGCATGTATTGCCTGCCTTTAACTTGGTACGAACCCGCGATAAAGCAGTAATAGAAAGTGCCGATATTGTTGTTGATGTAGGTGGTGAATACAACCCTGACACAGGACGCTTTGATCACCACCAACGCGGCGGCGCAGGCGAGCGCGAAAATGGCACGCCATACTCGTCATTTGGCTTAATTTGGAAAAAGTATGGTTTAGCGCTGTGTGATAATAACCAAGCGGTGGCTGATAGAGTTGACGCTGGTTTAGTCTCTACAATTGATGCCATAGATTGTGGCTACGTTAAAGGTGTGGTTGAGGGCATAACGCTTAGCCAAACGCTTTCTATGTTTAATCCAACATGGGAAGAGGAAGGCAACTTTGATGAATGCTTTGATGAAGCCGTTGAGTTTGCAGCGCGTTTATTAACCCGTTTTATTGCCTCAGCAAAAGGAAGCATTAACGCCAAAGATATTGTTGCAAAAGCAATAAAAGAGGCAAAAGATCCCCGCGTGATTATTTTAGAAAAATACACACCATGGAAAAAAACAGTACACCATTTATCAAGCGACGCTTTATTTATGGTTTACCCTTCGCAAAACGGCCAATGGATTATTCAAACTGTACCAGTAGAGCCCGGCTCGTTTGAAGACAGAAAGTCACTGCCTAAAGCGTGGGCTGGTTTATCTGATGAAGAGTTCCAAGCTGAAACAGGCTTAGACGACGCTGTATTTTGCCACAATGGTTTATTTATAGCCGGTACTAAATCGTTCGAAAGTACAATGAAGCTGGCCGACGTGGCCCTAGCTGAGTAACCTGTTTTACTTAAATATGGGTAAAATTTTTTTACCCAAATTAGTACTATTTAGCTAAGTAACTAGTATGCAGTTACTTAGCTTCATTATGCTCTCGTTATTTAAATCACGTGAGGCTTTATGTTTGAAGTAAAAACTATCGCGCTATTTATTATTACCGCACTGGCAGAAATTATTGGCTGTTACTTACCTTATCTTTGGCTTAAAGAAGATAAATCCATATTCCTTTTAATACCTGCAGCATTCAGTTTAGCGCTATTCGCATGGTTGCTAACGTTACACCCCGCAGCCGCTGGACGGGTGTATGCCGCGTATGGCGGTGTGTACATATGCGTGGCTTTACTGTGGTTATGGGCAGTTGATGGCGTAAAGCTTACAATGTGGGATGTAGTGGGCGGGGCGGTTGCCTTACTGGGCATGGCTATTATTATTTTTGCACCTAAAAGCGCTTAAAAAGTACGCCATATTAAAGGTAAAAAACGCCTTACAGGCCACTGTTAACGCATATATCGCGCAATTAAATTGCCAACTACTTTTTTATAAGTAAGCGTTAAAGCTGGATTATCTATTAAGCTTGTTTGTACAACATGCCCGGTATATAAGCCATAAAATTCATACGCAAAAATGCTCGGCTCTTTGTCTTGGCTAAAGTAGCCTTGTGCTTGGCAGTTAACTGCAAGTTTAGTGAGGTAGTTAATCATTTTTAAGTGTTGGTCTTGCATAAACTGCCTTACCAAACAGTCGGGGCTTGCTTTAAACTCTACCGACGCTTTAATGAGCGGGCAACTTGCCTGCTTACCAGGCGATACCGTATCTAAAAAATTGAGCCACTCAAGCCAGCGTTGCTGAAAATTATTTAAATGAATTAACGCATCTTCATCAGCAGATATATCAACAACCTGTTTTCTAAACTCTTCTTCGGTGTAGGCCAAAATAGCCACTTGCATATCTTCTTTATTGCCAAAGTGTGAGATCACCCCAGTACGCGACATGTTAGTCATTGCCGCTATTTTTCCTATCGACAAGCTATATAAACCATGTGCAGCCGCATAGGCCATTCCTTTGTGCAAAATATTGCGTTTTGTGCTCTCACTTTTTTTCATCGTTAATCCATAAAGCGTGTTATTTGGTCGTACACGTATTGGCTTTTTAAAATGCGCACGTGTCCCAGCTCCTGTGTGGCCACAAGTGTTGCGGGTGTGTTCTCAGTTAATAATTTTATTGCCTCAAAGCTTGCCACTGAGTCATTTTTATCATGAATAAACAACATGTTTTCGTTAATTTTATTTTTAGAATGATCAGGGTGAAGGTTTTGCCAGTTAATACCATATTTGTCCGACACTTTATTAAGCATATTTTCTAGCATGAGCTCAGAAATACCCACTTGCCTGACCTTAGCAAACATGGCTTCAAATATTTGTGCAGGGGCAGAGATCATCACAATTTTTTTATTCTCTAAATAATGAGGCGCTAAGTTTAACAAAGCAACACCGCCCATAGAGTGTGTAACGACTCTATTAATTGTAATATTTTGCCCATTAAAGTACTCAAAAGCCGCTGTTAGGCCCTGCATATACCCGTATAAGTGCGAGGTATTGCCGTGCGAATAGCCATGGCCTATGTGATCAATTGAGTAAACATTAAAGCCTTTTTCAAGTAGTTCATCTATTAAAGCAGTAAACCGATTAGTGCTATCGGCCCAGCCATGAGATAAAAATACCGTTTTAGTGTTTTCGGCTTGGCTAAAATAGTACAGGTTTACAGCGCCAAGCTCGGTAGTAAGTTTAATATTAATTGGCTGTATACATGTTCTAAATTCGTATTGGCGTCGGCTATGCGGATTACAAAATACCTTCATGGCAAGGCGGGCACTGAGTTTAGGAAATGTTTTGGTCAAACCAAAAGTGGCAGCCTTTGTTATTTTAGAAAATTTAGGTGGCTTGTTTTGATTAAAATAAATTTGTTTCATGTTTATACCAAATAAGTACAGTTGTTCTATTTTATCTTAAAAAAGTACAGCTGTACTTATTTTTTTAGCCGCATAACCAGCTTGCTTTACTAAAGGCGGTTAGCTGTAAAAGCTAAGGTGTAGGTGTTTTTTCTCTCAACACTAAAAATCACTCGTTACGAGTAAAAATACTTGTTGGACTTAAAAGTCTATTTTTCTTTTAATGCGCGAAACTAGCCGAACCGGCATTCATTAAATACAAGAGAAAGATAAATGAAAGAGACAATATCACTAGAACAAGCTCGCACGAGTTACAATGTTCGTCATTGGAGCCAAGGTTTTTTTGGTATTAATGATCAAGGTGATGTGTATGTTGCGCCAAAGGCTCACGCCCCAGAGCAAACTATTGCACTTACAGATATTGCAAAGCAGCTAGAAGAAAAAGGCTTAAGCTTGCCGGCTTTAGTGCGCTTTCCACAAATTTTACATCATCGTGTGCACAGTTTATGTGACGCGTTTAATACCGCGATTGAAAACTATGGTTACCCAAAAGATTACTTATTAGTTTACCCAATTAAAGTAAACCAACAACGCGAAGTGGTTGAAGAAATAGTAGCAAGCCAAGCCGAATTAGAAAAAAAACAATTAGGCCTTGAGGCGGGCAGCAAACCAGAGCTATTAACTGTTTTGGCAATGGCAGAAAAAACCAGTGCAGTGATTGTATGTAATGGCTACAAAGACAAAGAATATGTGCGCTTAGCACTGATTGGCGAAAAGCTAGGCCACAAAGTATACATAGTGCTTGAAAAACTCTCTGAGCTCGACATGGTACTTAGCCAAGCAAAAGCGCTAAATGTTAAACCACGTATTGGTATTCGCGTTCGTTTAGCATCGCAAGGCAAAGGTAAGTGGCAAGCAAGTGGCGGCGAAAAATCTAAATTTGGTTTATCAGCGTCGCAAGTTTTGCATGTAGTGAATCGTTTAAAAGAGGCAGGCCAGCTTGATTTAATGCAACTTGTGCATTTTCACTTAGGCTCGCAAATGGCAAACATTCGTGATGTGCGTTTAGGTGTAAGTGAGGCCGCGCGTTTTTACTGTGAGCTACGCAAATTAGGTGCAAACATTGAGTGCTTAGATGTAGGGGGCGGTTTAGCTATTGATTACGATGGTACCCGCAGCCAATCACATAATTCAATGAACTACAGTTTAGCTGAGTATGCAAATAATATTGTGTACACCATAGGTGATACATGTAAGCAATACGCGCAGCCCATGCCGACGATTATTTCTGAGTCGGGGCGTGCACTAACGGCGCACCATGCCGTGCTTATTTCTAATGTTATTGGTACTGAAAGTTACACGCCAGAAGAGTTAGTAGCGCCAGCAGCAGATGCACCGCTTTTATTAAATAATATGTGGGCATCGTTTGTGCAGTTAACCGATTTAACGGATGACCGCGCACTGATTGAAATTTACCACGACAGCCAAGGGGATTTAGCGGAAGCGCATAACCAGTTTGCACTTGGGCTTTTAGATTTAACGCAGCGTGCGTGGGCAGAGCAAGTTAACTTACGTATTTGTTATGAGCTTAACAAACACATGGATAACAAAAACCGTTTTCATCGCCCGATTATTGACGAGTTGAACGCGCGTTTAGCCGATAAGTTTTTTGTAAACTTTTCGCTTTTTCAATCGCTTCCTGATGCATGGGGGATTGATCAAGTGTTTCCGGTATTGCCATTAAGTGGCTTAACCGAAGCACCAAAAAAACGCGCTGTATTACTTGATATTACCTGTGATTCAGACGGCGCACTTGAGCACTATGTTGATGGCCAAGGCATTGAAAGCACATTACCCGTACCTGAGTACAGTGCTGATAAACCTTACTTAATGGGCTTTTTCTTAGTGGGTGCGTACCAAGAAATTTTAGGTGATATGCACAATTTATTTGGCGATACGCACAGCGCCATTATCAATATGGATGAGCAAGGCGTTGCCAGTATTAGTGAAATAAACCAAGGTGATACCGTAGCCGATATGATGCGCTATGTACATTTAGATGTTGAGAGCTTTCAACACTCGTACGCGCAGTTAGTGTCTGCAAAAATAGATAAAAATGAACAGCAAAGCGTTTTAGACGAGTTGCAAAGCGGCCTTAATGGCTACACTTATTTAGAAGAGTTATAAGCAATGTCTAGCTTGTTTGGTCATGTTGACCACTCACTGTATTCAAACGGGATGACGTTTTTACGTCGTCCTATGGTGCAAAACATTAATGCCATTGATGCAGATGTCGTTGTACTAGGCTTACCCTTTGACTTAGCAACATCGGGCCGCCCCGGTGCACGCTTAGGGCCCGATGCCATTCGCCGTGCGTCGGTACATTTAGCCTGGGAAGACACTAAATACCCGTGGACATTTCCTTTGTTTGAGCGTTTAACGGTTGCTGATGCGGGGGACTTTACTTATCCGGTAGGCGATCCTGAGTATTTTACGGCACAGCTAGAAATGGCTGCAGAGCAAATACTTCGCCAAGGGGCAACGCTGTTAGGCCTTGGTGGCGATCACTTTGTAACGCTTCCGCTATTGCGCGCGCATGCAAAGATACATGGCAAAATGGCACTGGTTCATTTTGATGCGCACACTGATACATACAGCAATGGCTCGCGTTTTGATCACGGCACTATGTTTTATCATGCTCCCATGGAAGGGCTGATTGATGTAGAGCACAGTATCCAAATTGGTATTCGTACCGACTTTGATCAAAGCAAACATGAGTTTGCAGTGATTGATGCAATGCAAGCTAACGATTTGCACGCCAATGAAATAGCAGCGCAAATACGTGAGCGAGTAGGCGACTTACCCGTTTACTTAACGTTTGATATAGATTGTTTAGACCCAGCATTTGCACCAGGTACAGGCACACCTGTATGCGGTGGTTTAACATCAGATAAAGTGCTTAAAATACTGCGCGCACTAAAAGGCATAAATATGGTGGGTATGGATGTGGTAGAGGTTTCACCGTCGTACGACCAAAGTGAGCTTACCGCTATTGCCGCAGCAACAATTGCCAGTGAATTATTGCACCTGTGGACACATAAAAATAAGTATTAACGCTATAAGTTAAGCACTACAAAAAGGTATGCACTGGCAAACCTTTTTTATTTTAGAGGTGTCGATTATTTTGCAGCTTAATTTCTTTTAACCAAATAAAACTTAACCCAATAAGCGGCAGGTTAGTTGTTACTGGATTAAATGCTTCAATGAGTAATTGTGGCTGCATTACTACAACCGCTAACAAAAGCCCTAAAAGCGCTAAAATATTTAAAATAACGATGTGCTTATTTTTATAAAACACTAATAAGCATAATCCAAATATAATTTCGCCAATACCCGCAGAACGTGTAATTAAGTCAGACACTTCTGCTGAAAAACCCGCACTACCAGTCATTAGTTTTTCAAGCGGGGCAATATGATAAAGCTTTGGAAAAAAGCCGTGAATGATACTAACCCAAATAACTATTTGAACAATTTAACGTACTAAATCAATTACTAACGTCGTTAAAAAATCTCTATTTAGAACCACTAAACAAAAAATTTTTTGCCTAGTTAATAAATGATTTATTTATCGTTAAAATAGCTCCTATAGTTAATCGAATTAGTATACCCAACTTAGACTCTCTATGTAGCGAGCAATTTGTATATAACCGGGGTTATTTCCTCGCATTGTCTATTCGCTCTTGTGCGCTTGGGTGGCTAGATAAATATTCGAGCAAATTATTTACCTTTTCAAGGTGTTCGTTTTCGCTGGTGTGCGCACCTTGTAATGCTTCAATGGCATCGGCAAAGTCGTTGCTTGAATACCCTAAATGCTCAAGTTGAATGAGTGCATAGCTATCTGCCTCGCGCTCCATATCACGAGAAAACCCTTGCTGTGCAAAAGATGCCCCCGTACCAAGTACCACTTCTGCTATGCCTTCTAAATCGCCAAATATAACTGCAAGTACAATGGTACTGGCTGCCGATTGAGCAGTCATGCGTACGCTATGCTGGTGGACTACGTGGCCAATTTCGTGAAGTAATACGGCTTTTAGTGCGTTGGGTTTATCGGCTAATAAATTTGCTAACTCATCGGTTACGACAATACGCCCGTGGGGCATTGCAAACGCATTCGCTCCAAAGGCCTCTGATTTATAAAACGATAACCTATAAACCGATGGCTCAAGCGAGAGCGCATTAAGCATGGTATTAAAGTGTTGTTGTACTTTAGTTTGTTGCTCATTAGGCAGCTCACTGTCATCAAGCGCGAGCTTTTCAATTAGGGTAAAGCTTTGTTCACCCATTTGCTCTACTACACTGCGCGGCAGGGTATCAACACTGTAAACAGCAATAGCGGGCACAACTTTATAAAGCATTAACCACATAAAAAGCGGTGTAAAAATAACGGCCGCGATAATAGCCCATTTACTTTTTTCAAGGCGCTCTAGTAGGTCATGCTTATTTGTTTTAAAAGGCCAGCGATAATTTACATCAGTAGGGATAAAGCGGCTGCCATCATTAAAATTTAGTTCATCAGCAAGCCCAGCTAGGCCAGAAGTGAGTGTTATATCGCTTATTGCATGGCTTGAAATAAGCTGGTCATCGTAGCTAATCTCAACACAGGTGTCGCTAATGTTAGCGACACCTTGCTGGTAATTGCTTGATGCCTTGGGGAAGTAATGTCCCTGTACGTGCATAATAAGCTCTTAGGTTAGCGATAGGTCAATATCAAATACATTGGCTGCTTCTTCAGCAAACGATGACTGCTCTTGCTGCGCGGTATCCACTAAATTTAGCGCGCTTGGGTAAATATTAACGGTTGTAACCTCGGCAAGCATTCTCGATGTACGCACTTTGGTCCACGGGTAGGCAAGCCCTAAAGAAAACACAATGGCCAGCATATTGGTTAATAGTAATATGGCAAAAGGAATAGGCTTAAGCTCTGATTTAAATGATGCTACGTCTTCAAATTGACTGTTATCAAAAATATGGTTACGAATAGCCGCAGCCCACACAGCGGTTACTATCGCAATCATAAATACGTAAGCAATCATTAATCCACCAAACATAATGCCCATTTTGGCTGGATCTTGTGCAGCTTGTTGGTTTTCTACATTCATTAAATCAAGCCCAAATAAGCCTAATACAGCCATAAATATCACCATAGTGATAGAGCTCACCACAAAGCAAATAAGGGCGGTTAAGTAGTAGGTTTCACCTTTAAGGTTTACGGTTAATGGCGTGTCACCGTAGCTAATATTGCTATGTATGTACGTGTCGATACGTTTTAAAACATACGGCATTAATAAATAAAGGGTAAAAATACTGGCAATAGGTAAAAGAATAAAGTTAATGAAGGCTTCGCCGTAATCGCCTTTAAATGCAAAGCGTACATTACGATGACGGGTCATACGCATATTAAAGCGCAGGCCTTGGTTAATAATCCACGGCATTAAAAAGATAAAAGCAACCGCAAATAATAAGCCTACAAGAGGAAAAAAGCTGCTACCAAAGGAGTAAATTAAAAATACAATAACCGCTAAAATACGGCCTTTTAAAATTTGCATCGGGGTGGCTAAGTAGTCAAAGCTGTGTCCGTCAATGCGGGTGTGGCCATAAAAGTATCGCATTGTGCGCACTTTTGCCCAAGCCGAGTAAATACCTAAAGTAAGTACGCTCAGTAAAATATTGACTATCCAAATACCAAAAAACTCACCGCCTTTACCGCTAAACTGTACTTTGCCGCTAAAAATAGGGGCAGCAGGTTCACTTACTGCAGGGGTGGTTTCTGGGGGAGTAGGGTGTATTGATTCCATTAAAATTATATCCATGTTGTTTTTTTGTTAATTTACCTAAATTTGGTGCAAAGCTCAATCTTTAATAGCCTTACAACCTACAATGGCGCTGCTTTTAATATATGTGGTGCTGCACTTTAAATCATCTCTGGTATACTAGGGCGATAATTTTATGGGGCTGTTATGATTTCAAAAAACCAACTCAAGCTTATTCGCCAACTTGGCCAAAAAAAGTACCGAAAGCAATATAATCAATACCTTGTACAAGGTGAAAAAAACGTACTTGAGTTGTTAAACAGCCCATTAAAGGCGGTTGATATATTTGCAACACAGGCGTTTATAAATACTCACCAAAACCAGTTTCCACATGTAGATTTTACGCCAGCAGAAGAAGAGTCGCTGACTAAAGCCAGTACCTTAGTAAGTAATAACGCGGCCATTGCAGTGGTTGATATGCCAAAGGCTGATTTACCTAATAATACCGGCTTAATATTGGCGCTTGATGGAGTTTCTGATCCGGGCAATTTAGGCACTATTATCAGAGTTGCCGACTGGTATGGCATTAAACATATAGTAACAAGTACCGACAGCGCCGATGCTTACAACCCTAAAACAATTAGCGCTACCATGGGTTCGTTTGTCAGAGTGTCGGTAAGCCAAGTAGAGCTACCTGAATACTTACAAACATTAAATATGCCTATTTACGGGGCATTTTTAGATGGGCAAAGCGTACATACAACGGACCTTAGCGCAAAGGGTGTATTGCTTATGGGCAGTGAGTCGCATGGCATACGCGAGCAGTGTGCAAAATTAGTAAGCGACAAAATAACCATACCGGCTTTTGGTGAGGCAGAGTCACTTAATGTGGCAATGGCCACAGGTATTATTTTAGATAACTTTAAACGCCAAGCTTAACTTTTTAACTGTTTATGAGTTAAATTGTTTGTAAGTAATAACAATAATAATCGGTAATAACAATAAGATGCGCTTAAGCACTATTAAATTAGCGGGCTTTAAATCGTTTGTAGAGCCCACTAAAATTCCATTTCCTGATCAAATGACGTGTGTTGTTGGGCCTAACGGCTGTGGCAAATCAAACGTGATTGACGCTGTGCGATGGGTGCTTGGTGAAAGCTCAGCTAAAAACTTACGTGGCGATGCCATGACCGATGTTATTTTTAATGGCTCAACTAATCGTAAACCAATCTCGCAAGCCTCAGTAGAGCTTATTTTTGATAACACCCAAGGTGATTTACCTAATACATTTGCCGACAGAAACCAAATAGCGATTAAGCGTTTAGTAACACGCGATGGCCAATCGTTGTACTTTTTAAATGGGAGCAAATGTCGTAAGCGCGATATTACCGATATATTTTTAGGTACTGGGCTTGGCCCGCGTAGTTACGCAATTATAGAGCAAGGGATGATCTCGCGTTTAATCGAGAGCAAACCTCAAGAGCTACGCGTATTTTTAGAAGAAGCCGCGGGTGTGTCTAAATACAAAGAACGCCGCCGCGAAACGCAAACCCGAATTAAAAGTACCCGCGAAAACCTTGAGCGTTTACTTGATGTGCGCAAAGAATTACAAGCGCAACTAGATAAACTGGCTGTGCAGTCGGTTGATGCGAAAAAATACCGCGATTTAAAAGCGCAAGAGCGTACCTTAAAAGGCCAAGTAGCTGTATTAAAATGGCAAAAGCTGCATCAACAACAGCTTGAAAAAAGTGAGCAAATCAAAAAGCTTAATGAGCAAATCGCCTTTTTTAAAACGGCTCACTCAGGCCACGACGATGTGCTTGCAAGCCTAGAGGCTCAAGTAAATGCAGAGCAAGATGCGCTTAACGATGCGCAGCATCAGCAACACGTTACCCACACAGAGTTGACCCGCGCCGAACAACAACACATTAATATTAAACAGCAAACGCAAACACTTAAACAAAGTGTGGTTAAGCTTGAGCAGCGAAAGCTGCAAAGTGAAGCGCTAAAAACACAGCAACAAAATGTGTGTGAGCAGTTATCTGTGAGCCACCAAGAGATAAGCGAGTACAGTTTAGAGTGCAGCGAACAAGTTGAAGAGCTTACCCTTACACTTGCAGATTTAGCAGATGAAAAAAATAAGCACACAAACGCATGGCAAAGCCTTAATCAACAACAGCACGCGCTTAATAATAAAGTACAGGCTCAGCAAAGTAGTGTTAAGCAAACAGAGCAAGCCTTAGTCCATGTAAACGCACAGATAAGCCAACTAAATAGCCAAATTGACGATATTAAAAGTAGCCAATTAGAGCAGCAACTAGCCGAGCAACAAAAATACAAACAAACCCTAACTCAAGAGCTTGCCAGTAAGCAAACGGCGCAAACACACTGCACCGCAGCGCTTAAAGAGCAAACCGATTTAGTAAATGACGCTGAGCAACAGCATCAGCAAAGCTTACAGCACGTTAATGAACTAAAAGCTCGCATTGCTGGGCTTAAAAGCAGTTTAGGGATTGAAGATGACAATAAGCAGCACACTTTATTTAATCAATTACAGGTAAAACCAGGGTTTGAACATATAGTTGAACAGGCACTGCAAACGCTTGAGCACCTAAACGTAGCTGATGTGCAAAGCAATAATAGTGTGTGGCCGCATAAAAGTGAAATACCAGTCAATAGCGTTGCGGCGTTAGTTACTGAGGGTGTTTACCCTGATTTATTGACCCGTATTGCGTACAGCGAAAACGCTGAACTCGCTGCGTTAAATGATACGTTTTATATTGCGGTTATGGATAAAAGCGGTGCTTTACATGCTCGAAACTGGCACCGTAGCGCAGACAAAAACGCCGAAAACTCACAACTTTTAAAACACACACAGTTAAAGCAAAAAACAGCGAGCTTAGTAGAGGCCGAAAATAGCCTCGCAAGGGATTTTGAGAAACTTAATGCGCTAAAAACACAGCAGCAAAAGCTGAGTGATGAGTTAGCAGTACTTAAAAATGCAATTCATCAATTAGCACAAAACATGGCCGTGGCCACTACGCGCAGCGACATGTTAAAAGAGCAAGTAGCACAATTTTTACAGCAACTAGAAAAGTACCAGCAACAAAAGCGTGCATTAACCACTGAGCAATCACAATTATTAAAAACGCGCGATGAGCACAACAGTGCGCTTGAAGTGTTACATCAACAGCAACATAATTTAGCTGACGAACTGGCAAGCGCCGACGCCGCTTGCACACGCAGTAATACTGCATACAGCCAAGCTGCAGCTACACTTGAGCAATATAAAACACAAGCGCATCAGGCCACGTTAAAAGAGCAAAAAGCACACAGTGAGTGGCAGCTTAGTCAAACAAAGCTTAATCATGCTGAGCAAGAGCTCATTAGTGCGCAAGAAGAAGCGCAAGAGCTGCAAGCGCAAATGGAAGCGTTGCTTATACCCGAGCAAGAGCTCACTGAGCAAATAGCACAGCTTTTAATAAAGCATCAACAGGGCGAAGCTAGCTTGGTCGCGTTACAAAAAAAGCTTAACGAGGCAAAGCAAACACTTATAAGTAAACAAGCCAGCCTTAAGCACTCTCAAGGTGAGCTGACAGGTTTGCAAGAACAACATCAAAAGCTAAGTATTGAAGAGCAAAGCCTAATTATAAAAGCGCAGGCAGCACTTGAGCCGCTTGAAGAATTAAAGCAAAGTTTAAAAAGTGTTTTAGATACACTGCCTGATTCACTGAGTTTAAATGCAGCGCAAAATCAGATCAGTGGGCTTGTGCATCAATTAGATAAGCTAGGTCCAGTTAATTTAGCCGCAATAGATGAGTTTGAACAAGCTAAAGAGCGCAGTGATTATCTGAATAATCAACTTGAGGATTTAACCAAAGCGTTAAATACGCTTGAAGGGGCGATTCGTAAAATTGACAGCGAAACCAAAACACGCTTTAAAGCTACCTTCGATCAAGTGAACAACGACTTTGCCGAGCTATTTCCAAAAGTATTTGGCGGTGGTAGCGCGTATTTAGAATTAACCAGTGACGATTTACTCGAAAGTGGTGTTAGTATAATGGCACAGCCACCAGGCAAGAAAAATTCGACAATTCATCTGTTAAGTGGTGGAGAAAAAGCGCTGAGCGCATTATCATTGGTGTTTTCTATATTCAGGCTCAATCCAGCTCCATTCTGTATGCTGGATGAAGTAGATGCGCCGCTTGATGATGCTAACGTGGTACGCTTTTGCCGTTTGGTTGAAGAAATGTCACAATCGGTGCAGTTTATTTATATTAGTCATAATAAAATTGCGATGGAAATGGCAGGGCGTTTAACTGGCGTTACTATGGCAGAGCCAGGCGTATCACGCATGGTAGCAGTAGATATAGAACAAGCAGTGCAACTTGCACACACATAACAGTTTATTTTAAGCGTATTAGTGTTAATTAATACACGGGTTTAGGCATAACAAATAATAAAAGGTGAGGGGATGGCCGAAGAACTAAGATTGGTTTTAATTGTGATCAGTGTACTTGTCATAGGTGGCTTATTAGTACATGGTTTATGGTCAGTTAGAAAAAAAGACAGCCCAGAGGTAGCGCCTTCAGAGCGGGTTGAGCCAATGCAAGATACACCTTCGCATACACCAGTTGAACCTAAAGAGCCGGTTGTTGCCCAGCGAGATGAGCCGCAATTTGGTGAGCTAAACTTTGATGCAAACGAGCCGCAAATAGATACTAGCGTGGCGCAAACACCCATTGAAGACGACCTGCAAGTAGTTCAAGAGCCAGAGCCAGAGTTAGAACCAGAGCCAGAGAGCGAAAAAGAAGCGCCAGCAGATGTGTCTGACTTTGTTATTGTGCATATTCAAATGCCTGAGGGGCTAAGCATGCAAGGTAGTAAGTTATTGCCTGCAGTAAATACCTTAGGATTTAAATATTCAGAAGAAGGCTTTTTTAATCGCCACATAGACCCTGCAGGGCAAGGTCCAGTGTTATTTAGATTAGTAAATATGTATAACCCAGGTACGTTTGATATTGATAATATGGAACAGTTTAGCACCGCAGGGGTTAGCTTATTTATGACTTTACCTTGTGAAGGCGACGGGCTAGCTGCTTTTAATATGTTACATAGCGCAGCTAAGAAAATTGCCGATGAATTTGGTGCACAAATTTTAGATGCCGAGCGTGAAGAAATGACCGTTGAGCGCGTTCGTCAATATGTTGAGCAGGTTCGTGCATTTTCTGCGTAATTTATACGCACACATTATTTTTATTAAGCCACTTACCTAAAAGTGGCTTTTTTTATGTTTTTTGAGGTTTAAATGTCTAGCAGCATTAGTGAGCAAATTAATCATCTTCGTAGTACGTTAGAGCAACACAACTACAATTATTATGTCCTTGATACACCCAGTATTCCTGATGCAGAATACGACAGACTATTGCGCGAGTTAAGCGCCCTTGAAAGAGAAAACCCAGAATTTTTAACGCCTGACTCACCCACTCAAAAGGTCGGAGGCGCTGCGCTGAGTAAATTTGAACAAGTTGCTCACCAAGTGCCTATGCTATCGCTTGATAACGCCTTTAGTGAAGAAGAATTTAGCGCCTTTAACCGCCGTATTAAAGAGCGTTTAATGAGCCAAGATGAGCTCACTTTTTGTTGTGAACCTAAGTTAGATGGCTTGGCTGTGTCGATTATTTACCGTGACGGCGTGCTTGTGCAGGCCGCAACTCGTGGCGATGGTTTTACTGGCGAGAATATTACACAAAATGTAAAAACAATCCGTAACGTGCCCCTTAAGCTGCGTGGCGATTACCCCGCAGAGCTTGAAGTACGTGGCGAAGTATTTATGGATAGCGCTGGGTTTGAAAAACTAAACAGCGAAGCCGAAAAACGTGGCGAAAAAGTATTTGTAAATCCTCGAAATGCAGCCGCAGGTAGCCTACGCCAGCTTGATTCAAAAATCACCGCTAAGCGCCCGCTAATGTTTTATGCGTATAGCACTGGGCTGGTGGCCGATGGCTCAATCCCTGAGGATCACTACCAACAATTGGCAAAATTAACTGATTGGGGTTTACCGCTGTGCCCAGAAACAAAGTTAGTTGAAGGTACGCAAGCGGCTTTAGATTACTACAGTGATATTTTAACGCGCAGAAGCGAGCTTAAATATGAAATTGATGGCGTAGTAATTAAAATAAACCAAAAAGCCTTACAAGAGCGTTTAGGGTTTGTTGCACGTGCACCGCGCTGGGCAATTGCTTATAAGTTTCCTGCGCAAGAAGAAATAACCCAGTTACTTGATGTAGAATTTCAGGTTGGTCGCACAGGCGCAATAACGCCGGTAGCGCGTTTAGAGCCTGTATTTGTAGGCGGTGTTACGGTATCAAACGCAACGCTGCACAATGGCGATGAAATAGCCCGCTTAGGCGTAAAGGTAGGCGATACAGTAATTATACGCCGCGCCGGCGATGTTATTCCGCAAATTACACAAGTAGTACTTGAGCGACGCCCAGATGATGCACGCGACATTGTATTTCCTGCCAGTTGCCCCATTTGTGACTCACACGTTGAAAAAGTAGAAGGCGAGGCCGTGGCTCGTTGTACCGGTGGCTTAGTGTGCCAAGCTCAGCGTAAACAAGCGATAAAGCATTTTGCATCACGCAAAGCGCTTGATATAGATGGCTTAGGCGACAAAATAGTTGATCAGCTGGTTGATAGAGAGCTGGTAAAAACCCCCGCAGATTTATTTATATTAAAACAAGGTCACTTTGAGTCACTTGAGCGTATGGGTCCTAAGTCGGCTAAAAACTTAGTAGATGCGCTTGAAGCTTCAAAAACAACGACGCTTGCAAAGTTTTTATATTCGCTGGGTATTCGTGAGGTTGGCGAGGCCACAGCGCAAAACTTAGCAAATCATTTTTTAACACTTGAAAAGGCAACCCAAGCCAGTATTGAAAGCCTTACGCAAGTGAGTGATGTAGGGGTTATTGTAGCAACTCATGTTCGTGGCTTTTTTGATGAGCAACATAATGTAGATGTGGTTAATGCTTTAATTGAACAAGGCATTAATTGGCCAGCACTAACGCCGCCTTCAGAGGATGAGCAACCCTTAGCTGGGCTAACCTATGTATTAACTGGCACTCTTAATACTTTAAACCGAAACGATGCTAAAGCACGCTTACAACAGTTAGGTGCAAAAGTAGCCGGTAGTGTGTCGGCTAAAACAGATGCATTGGTGGCGGGCGAAAAAGCCGGCTCTAAATTAACTAAAGCACAAGATTTAGGCATAGACATACTTAGCGAAGATGACTTAATTGCACTGTTTGATAAGTACAATGCTTAGGGTAATAAAATGAGCCGATATGGACCCGAGTACTGGGATAAATACGGAAGCTACCGTACGCCAATTGCATTTCATCTGAGTTTATTGGTGTTACTACGTGCGTATTTTATTTGGGTTATAGCGGCGCTGAGTCGTCGCCCTGAGCTTGATTTAATGTCGCTATTTTTTAAATCTAAAAACGATTTTTTTATCGCAATTTCGATTGGCGCTATTGCGATAGTGCCCACTTTTTTATTTTGCTTAAGACGACCGCGCGACTCTCATCAACAAAGTGCGCGTTTAGCGATGGTGTGGCGCTACATGCGCTGGCCGTTACTTGTGTGTGCAATAACCGACTTAAGCTGGTTAACAATACAAGCTGCACATAGTCATTACAGGTTTTCACTGTTTTTAGCTGTGCAAATGGTGATTGTGTTTTGGGTAATGTGGTACTTGGCAAAGAGTCGTTATTTGCAGGTGTTTTTTAACGATTGGCCAGAGCCTACCGAAAAAGCAGATGATAAAAACGCTAAATAAAAGGGAGCTAAATGGATAACATTAATAAAAAAATTGCCATTGTAGTGCTTGGTATTGGCATTATTTTAGGCGCTTTGGTGTTGTTTACATCGCTAACTGATCATATTTGGTTTTCTGCCGTAATAGGATTATGGTTATTTGTGTTTTGTTCGTGTTGTTACAGGCTGACACCCGCCTTTAAAAAGCGCAATACGCTTGATAACTTTATTCAGCGCGATGCACAGCACTTAATGTTATTTAGCTTGGCAGGCTTTTTTGATAAAAAATTTGGCCCGCAATGGCTTGTTATTGGCAACATTGAACATATAGAAAGTAAGAACGATGAGCTTATTATTCATAGCAATAACGAGCGACAATTTAGTGTAAGTTTACCCGCACAAAAAAATGACATAGACGCCTACATGAAGCGCATACTTTCAGATCACGAAAAGCAAACTATTCGCTTTAGTTAGGGGCTGTTGAACTTTGCGGATTAAAGTTTGTTCAAACTAGGGGCTATTTAATCGCGGCGCGAAGTTTGTAACCTAGTGGGCTAAGTAAAAGCTGAGCAAAGCTTCCGCGTCCTGCTCACGCCCTTTACCTACATCCATGTAGGCAACAAAGAGTAAATAGCCCCTAGGAAGAACCCGTTGGGCAGCGCCTGTTTGGCATTAATGCTACGCGTTATCGCCCAATTATGGGGAATAACCACACTGCATAGGCTCTGACTTGCCTAAATACCAAACAGACTGCTGCAAATTTAACCTTAAAAGATCAACAGACCCTAATCACTTATTAATACCGAAGGAGGCTATTATGCTTACTTGGAATGATGTTATAAATTTTGCCAATAATGGCAATCCTACGCCACGCGAAAAGGTTGTAAAAACAGACGCGCAATGGCAGGCAATGCTAAGTGATGAGCAATACTATGTGACACGTAAAAAGGGCACAGAACGCCCGCACAGCTCACAAAGTTGCACATTACTAGAACCGGGTAAATACGCGTGTGTATGCTGCGATAATTTACTTTTTGATGCCGATGAAAAGTTTGATAGCGGCACAGGCTGGCCATCATTCACGCAGCCTGCAACTGTCGATGCAATTGGTTATGTGAACGATTTAAGCCATGGTATGCAGCGCGTTGAAGTGGTGTGTAATGTGTGTGATGCACACTTAGGGCATATTTTTCCTGATGGGCCAGCACCGTCGGGTTTGCGCTATTGTGTAAATGCCGCTGCAATGAAAAAGCTTTAATTATATAGTTAGCTTTCAATCAAGATAAACAGCTATTTCTAGCCGCTAGTTAGCGCTAGGGGGATTGAATATCGAGTTTCATTTCTTTTGCCATATGCAAAATTTTATCTAATCGCTGCGACTGATCTGGCTGCAGTGTAGAGTTACTCAAAAGGGCGTAACACTTTTTAGCAATAACCAAGTTAAAAGTGCCGCCTTTTTGTTTTGTCGAATCAAACAAACACTGTAATAAATTAAGCGCAATGCTTGGGTTACGCGGCATTACTCTAAATGCTTGCGTAAACGCCTCTAACGCCGTATTTAATTGCCCTCTATTAAATTGAGTTACTGCATGGTTGTTAAGCTCTTTAGGGCCCATTTTAATGTCGCGGCGCTCACTTTGCTGCTGTTGAATGTAACGCAGGTAAGTTGTATCACTCATATTGGGGTGGCGCTCACAATGGCTAATTATTTGGCTAAATAATGTTTGTGCTTTTTGATGAAAACCCAGCTCGTGAAACGCTTTTGCTTTATCAAGCGCCCCATCTACAGAGCGTATTAACGTATCGTCGTCATCAAGTTGCTCTATCAAGCGCTTGGCTTTTTGGTGCTCGTCTTTTAAATAGTGCAAACGCGCATTAAGTACATCAATTTGAGATTGGTTTGCGTTGTTAGGAAACTGCTTTTTTAAATCATTTATGTATTTATTAGTTTGACGCGAAATACGTTGTATTTGGTCTGTTTGATCTGTGGTTAAAGCAAAGTCTATACCGGCACGGGCAGCATTGAGATAGATGTCGGGGCTGTCATGAATAGAATGACGCGCATAGCTGGCTATTTCTTTTTGGGTTAAGTAGCTTTTTTCGTAATCGTGGTTTATTAACGAAACATTACTTAACGATTTTTGTCTTTGGATATTACGTGGCGCGATATCGACTGCTTGGCTTAAAAAATTTTGCGCCAATTCAAATTGGTTAAGTTTTATTTCTAATCGGCCGAGTAAATCCAGTGCAACTAAACGTGTTTCATGGCGCTCAAGCATGGTTTTTAACATGCGCTGAGCAAGAATATGCTCATTATTAGCAATCAGGGCTTCTACTAAACCAACTTTGGCCCAGGCAAATTTTTGTATGTCTAGCACCGAGGTAAAAAAGTCTTTAGCTT
This sequence comes from Pseudoalteromonas sp. Angola-30, assembly GCF_028599215.1. NCBI lineage: Bacteria > Pseudomonadati > Pseudomonadota > Gammaproteobacteria > Alteromonadales > Pseudoalteromonadaceae > Pseudoalteromonas > Pseudoalteromonas sp. Angola-30. The sequence goes on along the minus strand of NZ_JAQREI010000008.1, from coordinate 1,413 downwards.
CTTCACTGCGGTTTAGCCTAAGCAATGCATCTCCTTTTAAGCGAAGGAGGATAGGGCTGTATATATTGTTTTTTTTATTTAAAGCGGCATCGATTACTTTTATTGCTTTAGAGTCGTTGCCATCATCTACTAAGGTATAAATGCTCTGAAGCTCATTTTTACGTTTTAGAATACGCTCAATCCGCGTTTTTAACTCTTGTACCGTAAATGGCTTTACCAAAAAGTCGTCGGGTTGAAGCTCTAAAACGCTATGCACTAGCGCACCACTGGTTTCTGCAGAAATAAAAATAAACGCGGTGGAGTTTTTTATCAGTTGCTTAACACGGAGTTCTTCGTAGAGTTGGTAGCCGTCTTGGTGTTTGCTTAAATTAAACGAACATACAATTAAATCAAATTGCTCAGCCAAACATTGCTCTTTTGCTGCAATTGCATGATCGGCAAAGTGCAACTGCCGAAAGCCAAGCCTTTCTAGCGACTGTTTCATATAGCTTTGAGCGAGGGGCTGCTCTTCCACTATCAGTATTTTGGCTTTGGCGTAGATCTTAGTTGGCATTGGCTTACATGTTGTTTGATTTATCACAGACTATAATCAACAGTTTAGCTGCTTACAAGGGAATTTAACTATTAGCCGAGGTTATTAGAAGATTAAGTTATTTTCATACGTTTAGATGGCTTCATATTATCCTGGCCTTAGCGATTTAAAATCAATGTTTAATTAATAGGTAAAAAGCAGCTCTAAATGAGCGATTAACTATATGTTTGCTTATGACGCAGTTTATAACCCATATAGAACCTTACATGTTACAGATTAATCGTTTTGCAAAAGACAAATTAAGAGTGATATTTATGGAATTTTTTAACTTAGGTATTTTGAAGTGTTTACATGTGGTGGGTGATTACTTGGCTTGAACCAGTGACCCTCGCCATTATTTGTACAGGGCGGCGATGCTCTCTTTTTCTTACAACTGGATTAATTACCCAAATAGGATTTTTATAATAATTATTCAGAGGAGTTTAGATGCTTTAGAAGTGTTTATATGTGGTGGGTGATTACTTGGCTTGATACCGGTAACCCTCGCCTTTATTTGTAAAGGGTGGCGATGCTCTCTTTTTCTTATAACTGAGTTAATTACCCAAATAGGATTTTATAATAATTATTAAGAAGAGTTTAGATGCTTTAGACGTGTTTATATGTGGTGGGTGATACTGAACTGAACCAGTGACCCTCGCCATTATTTGTAAAAGGCGGCGATGCTCTCTTTTTCTTATAACTGAGTTAATTACCCAAATAGGATTTTATAATAATTATTAAGAAGTGTTTATATGTGGTGGGTGATACTGGACTTGAACCAGTGACCCTCGCCTTGTAAGGGCGATGCTCTCCCAACTGAGCTAATCACCCACATATAATAG